>JAMONZ010000062.1 GCA_027066315.1 Hyphomicrobiales bacterium | reverse complement strand
TCCTTATAATATTTTTATACGTTTTTTGGAGCAGTCCCAAAATAATTATTAAAATTTAAGTAGAAAAATTATCACATGGATAAGATGAAAAAAATATATGCTATTGTTGGTGCTGGTAGCTTTGCAAGAGATATTATGCCTATTTTATTAGAATCATTCCCTAAGCTAGAACAGGAGCAAATATTTTTTGTAACGAGTGATCCTCAAAACGATATGATGATGGGGCACAAGATTATTTCAGAAGAACAGTTCCTGTCAGATAAGTCTGATAAATATTTTACCATAGCCATAGCAAACTCTAAGGCAAGAGAAGCTATTAGCAAAAGAATGATAGAGGGAGGCGCAAAACCAATTTCCTTAATAGCTAAAAAAACGACAATATATGATAATTCTGAGATTGATGAAGGCGCAATTATATGTGCTTATTCAATCGTTTCCTCAAATGCCAAAATTGGAAAGTTTTTTCAATCAAATTTTTATTCATATGTCGCCCATGATTGTGAGATTGGAGATTTTGTAACTTTTGCTCCTAAGGTTAATTGTAATGGAAATGTAAAAATAGAAGATCACGCCTATATTGGAACAGGAGCAATTATCATACAAGGAACGAACGAGAAACCTTTGGTTATCGGTGAGGGGTCTATTGTAGGAATGGGTTCGGTGGTAACAAAGGATGTACCTGCCTTTTCAACAGTTTATGGTGTTCCTGCAAAAGTTATGAAAACAGCTAAAAAAACACTTTAAATAAGAGACTGCCCCAAATAACCGATACAGAAATTAAAAACCATAGTGGTTTTTTATATGGATTACGCTAACTCCTGATTTGCCCCTTGCTTTTACCCTATCTAATTGTCCCTTTGGCTTAGAGGTGCTGGTAATTCGCTCGGTAAGATCATTCGCCGGTAAAATGGCTACCTGTTCATGGCAAAAACCTATAGTTTCTAGCTTACGCCAATTGCTTTGCGGCTGTGAAACGCTTTTCAGCATCTTTCGTATCAGAATTTTTATAAATGGCGGAGAGGAAGGGTGTAACTCTAAACCCATTTGCTTTTCTCAAGCTAGCCCTTCAAGCATGCAACAATCAAATCCGCCAATGTGTCCCACAAGGCTTCCAAATCCTTTGGTGAAGGTGCAAAACTTGGCGAATGAACATATCTATTCAATGTATCAGCCGAAATTAGTTGATAGTTTTGAGAAAACTTCTTTGTTGCATCCAATTGTTTTTTATCAATTTTATTGTGGCTAAAAAGTGATGCACCAACTTTTTCAACACGGCGCGCAAGCTTGTCATTTGCATATACTTGAATGCTGTGTTCATCCACGTAATAATCAATGGATAGCTCTAAAAGCACTCGAAATAACACTGACACCGCATTTGGATGTTTTTTGGTATTCAAGTGGAATTGAAGTTCTTCCCAAATTGCATGGTGTCGTTGTTGCTTGCCTGTCCACAGAATGCCAAACTCTTTCTGTGGGATAAGATTTGTTCGCCTTGTAGGCTTCGGTTTTGCATTCGGCTTCGGTTTTGTTTTTGGTTTGCTAGGTGATTTGTTGCTATTTGTATCTAGAACATCCGCATCGCTTGGGAGTTTTCCGCCGCCTTCTAACCTTTCGAGGTAAGAAAGCTTGCCAGTATTATCCCATATATCACCAAGGACAACGCGCCCGTTAGCAAAATCTTCTGCGACATCTCGGAGAGTTTCAAGAACTACTTCCGGCTTATGTGTGTAACTAAATTCTTTATTCTTGCAACTAATACCAATTCGATTCCGAATAGCTTCGGAAGATAAAAATCGATTAAGATTAGATCTTGGGATTCTCTTTTTCGGAAGCAATTCGGCAGCCTTCAACCGCTGTTCAATTTCATCGGCAAGATTGAACCCCGTAGCTTTTCCTGATCGAGTTACGAAATTATCTTTCATTCGGTCATCCCAATTGGATTGGCCTACACCGTTTTGTGTTCCTGTGTGTCGGCGATAAAGGATACTATCTATATCATCGCGATTTTCTTCCACTTGGCAAAGAATAGTGTTTGGGAAGTCTCCCTTCCATTTTTTTCGCAATAACTTAAAATAGTCTTGCAACTGAACGGTTGGAGCCTTTTCTGGCTTCTCAATCAGTTTCAAACATGTCACCCGTCGATTTCCATCAAAAACCAAAAAGGCATCATTTTCTGGCGTCACTAGCGGTGGTTCAAATATCCTCCCTTCATCAACTATGTCTTTCGCGAGGTTTTTCATGTGAGTTTCGCGTGTATTGAAAAGCCACGATATTGCAGTTGTTTCGTTTTCAAGTTCTCCATGACGGTCATTTGCTCGGTTCACCTGTAAGTCACTAATTTTAATCTGTTCTAATCGCATAGCTTTTTCCTAATTTTCTACAACGTGCCATAGGTACAAAGGGCGGGTCAACTTAAAGCAGCTTTCCCTTGCAAAGCCCAAGTATAATTTTAGGGTAATCTCTCCCCATGGTAAATTCTAGGGGATGCAACGGGAGCGCATAGCGTTTCCCTTGCCAAGCGTTTTGTAATATAAAACACAGCTTGCAGTGCATGTTATATTTTTTTACCGTATAACCTGCCGCACCATCACATGGCTTCGGAGAATATTCGAACTCGCCGCTAATTTCATTGCAAGCCATTGAGAACTATAAAAATCAGGTTAACTGACCATAAAAAGAACTGCGCTAAGATTGGTATTTCTCGAATGGATTACATACTGTAATTACTAAGGACTTCGAACCCAAAACCGTCTAACAATTCAAGGTGTTAGAGGTCTTTATATGGAAAAATGCAAATTGGCGGAGAGACAGGGATTCGAACCCTGGAGACAATTGCTTGCCTACACGCTTTCCAAGCGTGCGCCTTCGACCACTCGGCCACCTCTCCATTGTTATAAACCCTTAGCATTACCTAAGAGTGGCCGAAGATAAGCGTACGCTCATTAAAAGAGTATTTTTGGCACTTGAGCCAAAAATAAGGTGCGCCTTCGACCATTCGGCCACCTCTCCTTATTTTTAAATCCTTTAGCATAGCAACTTAGTAAAATGACCTAACTCTAAAATAAAAATTCTGCAAGCCCCTTATAAAATAAGCCCCTTATAAAATATTCTAAAATCATGATTGTTGTTGATTGTTTGCCTCTGATTTGAAATAAACAAAAAATGAAATTTTTATTGCGAGTATTGGGAACTTGGACTTTGGGGCTAGCGTTAATCTTAGTGGTTAAAGATATTGCTATTTCAATTACAAGTCTAACTATTAGTCTTTCTTCTTTTGCGCAAACTTGGCAAGGTTTGCATAAGGCAAGTTGGAGTGGCTTTTCTAATTATATTCTTGATTTATTTGATATTATTTCAGCACAATATATTGCCCAATTTATTTTTAATTTTCCTGCATGGATTATCTTGAGTTTACTGGGTATAATATTGTTGTTATTGGGGCGAAAAAAGAAAACATCGGCTTTTATTAAGTCAGGCTGGAGATAAATATTTTAGCCATAGGAGAAAATAAGTTATGGGTTTAATTGCATTTATCATTCGACTTTTAGCAACAGCTCTTGTGTTAATCGGCATAATAGCATTTGGGTTTTTAATTGCAATAATAGTAAGGGCGCAAGACTTATTATCGCTAAAACTTGGCCAAGCATGGTATCAAAACGATCCATTTGTAAACATATTTGACACAGCTAGCCTGCCACTTCTTCAGGCTATTATTGAACGTAAAATTTTTCCTCCTTTATGGGATCCTGCAATGGTCTATGTTTTAGATATGCCCACTTGGCTTGGTCTACTTGTGCTAGGTGTCCTTTTTGTTGGTGTTGGCTGGTTTTTTCTTTCAAGTTTTGCACCAAAACCAAAGAGCCAAAAATAAATGAATTTATTTTTAAGAGACGATTTTGAGAAATTTCTTTTAAGCCTTAAATCAACTGAGATAGTTCATCAGTGGGGGAATTCCTCAGTAGGTAATATTGGCGGGAAGATTTTTGCACTTTATTCTATTTGGAATGAAGAAGATGAATGGCAAATAGCTTTTAAATGTTCTGATATAAGTTTTGAGATGTTACCCACTTTAGAAGGTATAAAAAAAGCAAAATATCTAGCACGAGCAAAATGGGTAGCTGTATCACCACATTCTGAACTTTCACAAGATGAAATAAAGGCCTATATTATTGAAGCGCATAAAATAATTTCTAAAAAACTTACTAAGAAAAAACAAATTGAATTAGGCTTTATAGGGGGCGAATAAATATGTCACAAACACAAATATTTAAAAAGATAAACACTATAAAAAAATCAAACCCACAAAATTTGATGGCAAAATATTTTGATGAACAATATTTTTCATCATTAGATGAAAGCCAAAAAAACAGGCTTGAAAAAATGATGGCTTCTGGATTGGAAAACCCTGATAGCCAAATGGGGATATATGCTAATGAAGCAGACGACTATGCTACATTTGCGCCATATCTTGATTTAATCATTCGTGATTACCATAAAATTTCACCAGATATTAAAATTAGTCATAAAAGTGATTGGGATGTTGATAAGACTAACTGCAACCTTAGCAATATTGATGAAGTTTTGGCTGAAGTATCGATGCGAGTACGGGTTGCAAGAAATGTAGAGGGCTTTCCTTTGCCTGCTGCGATGAGTAAACAACAAAGGCTTGATTTTGAAAAATTAGCGATAAAAGCATTTGTGGAATTAGGCAAACATAGCGGTTTTGGCGGGAAATATATTTCTATTTCGCCAAATTCGCCATTTGAAGTTTCAGCAAAAGAATATCAACGATATGTTGATGCTCATCAAATGTTCAAAGACATGAGCAAAGATGCTTATTTAAATTCTGCAGGCATTAGTGGTGACTGGTCGCATGGAAGGGGCATGTATATTTCTCGTGAGGAGGATTTTATTGTTTGGGTGGGTGAAGAAGATCATCTTCGCATCATGTGTATGCAAAAAGGTGGCGATCTTAATGGCATGTTTAAAAAACTATCTGAGGGAGTAAAAATATTAGGCGAAATACTCCCCGCATTTTCCTCTTCAGAAAAATATGGCAATCTTGCTTCTTGCCCGTCAAATATCGGTGCTTCTATGCGAGCGAGTTTACATATGAAATTACCCAACCTCACAAAGAATGGAGAGGAGCTTGAAAAGGTAAAATCTGAGGCAGAAAATCTTGGCTTAGCGGTACGAGGGGTTTTGGGCGAACACTCTGATGCTGATGCAAGTGGCACGGTTGATATTTCACCTTCGGCTCGCTTGGGGGTAAATGAGAGGCAAATTATGGAGCGATTGTTTAATGGGGCAAAATCATTATGGCAATTAGAAAATAAGCAATAAAACTTGACCAATTTATGCATAAGATTCTAAGAACAATTAAATAATTTTCATCAAAACTTGGATAAATAAAATGGCTATCAAAAAAACGCTTTATGATAAAATTTGGGACAACCATCTTATAACCAATAATGATGATGGATCGTCTTTATTATATATTGATCGTCACCTTGTGCATGAAGTTACTAGCCCACAAGCATTTGAGGGATTACGCCTTAACAATCGTAAAGTGCGTGCGCCAAGTCGTACTCTTGCAGTGGTCGATCATAATGTACCAACTAGTGATAGATCAAAGGGAATTTCTGACCCTCAAAGTGCGCTACAAGTTGAAACATTGGCAAAAAATGCTGCAGATTTTGATGTTACATATTTTAATGAATTAGATAAGCGTCAAGGTGTTGTGCATATCATTGGGCCAGAACAGGGTTTTACTCTTCCTGGCATGACAATAGTTTGTGGTGATAGCCACACCTCAACCCATGGGGCGTTTGGCTCTTTAGCGCATGGCATTGGAACTTCAGAAGTTGAACATGTGTTAGCAACTCAAACTCTTATTCAATCAAAAGCTAAAAATATGCGGGTGATTGTAAATGGTGCATTAAATGATGGCGTAAGCGCAAAAGATATTATTATGGCAATCATTGGTGAAATAGGCACGGCTGGTGGCACTGGCTATGTTGTTGAATTTGCTGGTGAGGCCATTGAGGCACTTTCAATGGAAGAGCGCATGACCGTTTGTAATATGACAATTGAGGGCGGCGCACGTGCTGGGCTTATTGCACCTGATACAAAAACCTTTGAATATGTAAAGGGTCGCCCATTAACTCCAAAGGGTGCGGATTATGATAAGGCCGTTGCACAATGGCAAGAATTATATAGCGATGAGGGAGCAGTTTTTGATAAAGAAATAATACTTGATGCAAATTCTTTACCGCCAATTGTAACTTGGGGCAGCTCACCAGAGGATATTGTTTCAATCACTGGAGTTGTGCCTGATCCAATGAAGATTGAAAACGAAAATACCCGTGCTTCAAAACTTCGTGCGCTTGAATATATGGGCTTAGAAGCTGGAACAAAAATTTCTGATATAAAAATAGATCGGGTCTTTATTGGCTCTTGCACCAATGGACGGATTGAAGATTTTAGATCTGCGGCGGCAGTGATTAAAGGCAAAAAAGTTTCAGATCATGTTAGTGCAATGATTGTGCCTGGCTCTGGGCTTGTCAAGGCAATGGCCGAGGCCGAGGGCTTAGATAAGATTTTTATAGATGCTGGATTTGACTGGCGTGAACCAGGTTGCTCTATGTGTTTGGCAATGAATGATGATAAGTTAAAACCTTATGAGCGTTGTGCTTCTACCTCAAATCGTAACTTTGAGGGGCGGCAAGGATTTAAAGGGCGCACCCATTTAGTTTCTCCTGCTATGGCGGCAGCGGCTGCAATTGCTGGACATTTTGTTGATATTCGTGAGTGGGAATAAAATTAAGGAATAAAAATGGGTAGAGAAAAAATAAAATTCTTATCGGCTCTGGCCATGATTTTTGTTGTTTTATCGTCCAATTCTTATGCCGACCAAGGTGCATGTGGCATTATTCCTGCTTGGCCAGAACTTGAAGAAAATGATTTAGAGCGGCTTATTGGGTTAAACCAAAGCCGTATAAAAGGGCTTAGTGCCGCCCTAAAGTCAACAAATAAGCAAGATCGAGAATATGTTGCCAACCTGTATGGAAATGGATTTTTACAAATTGAAAACCCTAATGATCTTGCTGGTAAATATAATTGTCGCACGATTAAACTTGGCGGCTTGAGTGAAATAATTATTTATAAATGGTTCAAATGTGAAATTTTCTCAGAAGAAAATGCGCTTGTAATTAAAAAAACCACAGGCTCGCAAAATTTCATGGGCGTGTTAGTGCCAGCGGGTGAAGGATTATCCTATAGCGGTGCTTTAAACTATGGATATGAAAAAATTTACAAATTATATGGCCAAGATAAAAGTCGCAATCAGGTTGGTTGTCTAAACGCAATTGATAAAGACATAACTTCTCTTATCCTTGAAATGCCAGAGCCAGAATTTGAATCATTTCATGATATTATCCTGCTTGAAAAAGATAATTAAACTTTGTCATACTGCCCGCCTTGTAATTATTATTAATCCTTTGACAAAACTAATCATTGCGCCAGTTTTTAGGATCAAGGTCAACAATATCTTCATCGAGCTTTCTCTTTTGCGGCATTTCTCTTTCATTTTGATTTGCGCCAAAACCTGCTTCAAAGCTAGAACTTGTTGCAACAACAGATATTCGCTTTTTTATCTCCTCATAAATCAGGTTGCGGATTTTTGGCACAAGAAGCAAAAAGCCAATTGTATCGGTAAAATACCCAGGGGTGAGCAATAAAGCACCAGCTATGCCTATCATCATGCCAGAGGCTAATTGCTTGGCTGGCATAATACCAGAGGCAGATGTTGTGCGAATTTCTTCAATTAAAGAACTTCCTTGCAAGCGAATTACCATTGAGCCAATTAAGGCGGTAGCTATAACGCCTAACAGCGTTGGCCAAAGACCTATTGCCTCGCCCAACATAATAAAAAGGCCAATTTCAATGATTGGCACAATTAAAAATATAATGAATAATATTCGTCCCAATTGTATTTTACTCCTAAAATGTCTATCTAATAAAAGTTAACTAGTTTTTGTCTGGCTTTTTATATATAGGTCTTAAATAATAATTTGCGAGCCTTAAATGCTCGATAAAATCTAACCTAACTTAAAAAGAAATGTTTGAAGAAGCTCATGAATGATTTTTTTGATCTGCCTACCCTAATTTTCCTTGCTATTGCTATTTTTGTATTATTACGTTTACGCTCAGTACTTGGCACAAGAACTGGCAATGAAAAACCAGCATCAAAGCGTATTGTTGATACTGACAAAAAAGCTAAAAAACCAATAGCAAATAATGATGATAATATCGTAACTCTTCACCCAGAGAATGATCCAAGTGAGGCAGATATTTTTACCCAAAAGCGTATGCTTAAACTTGATGCACAGATTGAAAAATTTACAAATGGCGATAAGAAACTTGCACAAGGCCTTAAAGACATTGCAAAACTTGATGATGGATTTATGCCTAAAGATTTTCTTGAAGGGGCAAAGTCAGCCTATGAGATGATTGTTACTTCTTTTGCTTTGGGAGATAAAAAAACACTTAAAAATTTACTTGCTAAAGATGTTTATGATGGTTTTGTAAGTGCAATTTCTCAACGTGAAGCAGATGGATATAAGGTTGATTTTACATTTGTTGGCTTGCCAAAAGTTGAGTTTGGTGGTGCTGAAATAGAAAAACGCACCTCCTTAATCACCATTAATTTCCTAGCTGAAGTAGTATCTGCAACTCGTGATAGTGAGGGGAATTTGGTTGAAGGCAATGCCGATCAAATTGCTAGCATTGCCGATAGCTGGACATTTGCAAGAAATACAGCATCAAATGATCCTAATTGGAAATTGGTAACTACCGACCAATTAGACTAAGGTCATTGTTTGATGGGCAGTAAAAAAAAGACAACAACAATTCCTTTTCTAGAGGATTGGCATTTGTGGTCAAAGGTTACTAGCTCAATAAGCCCATTAAAAAAAAGCTCCTTTGATAAAAACAAAGGGCTTTTACTTAATATTCAAACTGAGAAAAAGCTCCCAAAAAATAAAATTAGTGAAAAAAAATACAAAGGCTGGACTCCCTCTTATACGCCTGTTTTTTCTTCACCCAAAATATCAAGTTCAAGTATTGAGCCACGATTGCACCGTCGTTTAGCACGTGGTAAAATTGCAATTGATGCAACCATAGATTTACATGATTTACGCCAAGATGAAGCCCAAAGCGCATTGGTGAGGTTTTTATCGGTCGCCTATTCTCGCCAAAGTCGGACAGTTTTAGTAATAACTGGCAAGGGTAAAAAAACAAATGAAAATCAAATTTACGGGCTAAGCTCAAACAAAGGAATTTTACGGACAATGCTTCCTATCTGGCTCAAGGGAGCTAGTTTATCACAAATAGTTATGGGGTACGAAGTTGCAGCCCAAGCGCATGGTGGTGATGGGGCTTTTTATGTCCGACTAAGAAGGCAAAAAAAATGACCCCATTAGGTGCAAAATTACGCTCACTTAGAAATGCTAAAAACATCAGCCTAAAAGAAATGGCCAAAGGCATAAATGTTTCAAGTGCGTATCTTTCAGCTCTTGAGCATGGAAAGCGTGGCAAGCCAACATGGTTTTTATTACAGCGCATCATTAGTTATTTTAATATAATTTGGGACGAAGCCGATGAGTTACAACAGTTAGCTGAGATTTCTGACCCTAAAATTACCATTAACACCGCAGGTCTTGAACCAGAGGCAACTGAGCTTAGCAATCGACTAGCAAAAGAAATCCGCAATCTCTCAAAAAAAGATTTATTCTTTTTATATCAAGAGATTATAAGACGCTCAAAAGGATAAAGGAGAGCTTCACTATGCAGATATATCGATTTTTAACAGGTAAAGATGATGCAGATTTTTGTCACAAGGTCACAAAAGCACTTAGTGATGGCTGGGAGCTTTATGGCGAACCCAAATATACTGATGGTTGGCATGGTTTACGCTGTGCGCAAGCGGTAACAAAAGAAGTGAAAGAGCAGCCCTATTCACGCAATAAAAAACTCACTGATTATTAGATTTAATTAGTCGAAAAAAACCCAACCTCCACCAACAAAATCTAAAATAGCTTCACGCACTATTTGTGGTTGATCCAGATTAGTTAAATGGCCTGCATCTTTAATAGTTTTATAAAAAAACTTGGTATTTCCTATCATTTCTAAAAGAGTTATTCTTTGCGCTTTTTTGGTAAAAATATCCCATTCTCCATGCAACATCAAAATTGCACTATCAAAACTAAGAGCATTATCAACTATATCAAGATTGCTTAAATTTCGTGCAATTGGGAATATAACATCTCTTCTTGCCTCTTTAAACATTTGATAGGCTAATGCTCTAGTTTTTGGTTTTTTAGAAAGCAGGCCTGCAAGAAATTGACTTTGATTATTACGTGATAAAAATTTACTTCCTACCTGCACAAGATTAACTAAAGACGATAGTTTTTCAAATGAAAAACTAGTGCCGAACACCACTAAATCTTTTATTAAATCTTTGCGCTCCTCCATAATTGATAGAGCTAAAATTCCCCCCAACGAATGCCCAACCCAATGAACTTGTTTAACCTGCTCCTTATCAAGAATTGCGATCAAGTCATTAGCCATTTGTTTTATTGTAAAATCTTCCTTTTTCATTAGATTTTTCTTAGGAATTATTGATCGTCCATGCCCTCTTAAATCAGGAACGATAACCCTAAAGCCATGATTAGCAAAAAAATGAGCATCTTCAACAAATTGCAATCCGCTTGTTGCTAATCCATGACATAGAATAATAGTTTTTTGCTCTATATCTTCTTTCTTTTTAGGCGGCTCTGGCTCTGGGTATCCAAATTCTAAAAAATAATCTGGCTCATTTTCTGGATCAAATTTTTCGACATCCTCATAAATAAATCCATCATCTGCAGGGAGAGGAATTTTTGATTCAATTACAAAATAAGCACTAGTATAATATCCTGCTGAGGCAAAACGAGAGGGAGGGAGTTTTGGAATTGGTAAAGAGAGATAGTCTGGTTTTGATAATAAACTCATGGAATAACTATTCTAATTAACAAATCAAAAGTCAAGAAGTTAGAAACTCTAAAATGATTTCTTGAACTTTCTCTGGCTGGTCAAGATTTGCACAATGGCCTGCCTTTTTAACATCAATTAGAGTAAAATTTTCTTTATTTTTCATTGCATCAAGAGTTGGCTTTAATGCTTGATTGACAGGGAAATCTCGTGAGCCACGTATCATTAACATTGGTTTTTCAAAACTAAGGGCATTTGGAATAAAGTCATAATTTCGCACATAAGTTGCAATAGCAATAACCACCCACATATCAACATCTCGCAACATGGCATAAATTACCAATTGTGCATCTTTATCAGGGCTTGTGGCTCTTGCACCTAATTGTGCCGAAATTTCTTTGCCAACAGCATCAGAACTAAATTGTAAAATTGGAATAGAAGCTCTTGGCACATTAAGAGAATAAGCCGTGCCAAATGATATAAGGCTTTTAAGCCTGTTTTTATTTGAGCCAATAATAGAGAGAGCTAAAATTCCTCCCAAACTATTTCCAACCCAATTTGTTGTTTTTATTTTTTCCTTATCAAGGATTGCAATTAAATCACTTGCTAAATTAGAAATTGAAAAATCGCTTACCTTGCGATCACTAGGAGTTATTGAGCGACCCAAACCTCGCAAATCGGGCACAATAACCCTAAAGCCTTTTTTTGCAAAAAAATGTGCATCATTTACAAATTGCAGCCCGCTTGCTGCCAATCCATGGCATAAAACCAACGGCTCAGCCCCCTCATCACCAAGCACAAAATATGCGCTGGTATAATCACCATTTTTAACAAATTTAGCCTCTGGTAATTTGGGTAATTCACTCATGATGCCCATTTTATCTTTTTCAAATATAATATATCTTATTAAATAACATAAATGTGGCAAATTTTATGTTATTTTTTAAAAGATGAAGTCAATTCTCTTTGCGATGACCTCCAAACCTGCTATCAGCGCAATCATTATGAAAAAGAAAATTAAAAATATTCGCAACTTTTCAATTGTTGCCCATATCGATCACGGTAAATCTACCCTTGCTGACCGCCTTATTCAATTAACGGGGGGGTTAAGCGAGCGAGAGATGAGCGAGCAGGTTCTCGATAGTATGGATATTGAAAAAGAGCGTGGCATTACCATTAAGGCGCAAACCGTAAGGCTTGAATATATTGCCCATGATGGGCAGACATATATTCTAAACCTAATCGACACCCCTGGTCATGTGGATTTTGCTTATGAGGTAAACCGCTCGCTTGCGGCTTGCGAAGGCTCGCTTTTGGTAGTTGATGCAGCACAAGGGGTTGAGGCGCAAACTTTGGCCAATGTTTATCAGGCAATTGAGGTCGATCATGAAATTGTGCCAGTGCTTAATAAGATTGACCTTCCTGCCGCTGAGCCAGAACGAGTAAAGGCACAAATTGAAGATGTCATTGGGCTTGATGCTTCAGAAGCGGTTGAAATTTCTGCTAAAACAGGGCTTGGCATTGAAGATGTGCTTGAGGCGATTGTTACGAAATTACCGCCGCCTGAAGGTGATATTGATGCACCATTAAAGGCGATGTTGGTTGATAGTTGGTATGATGCATATCTTGGCGTTGTTGTGCTTGTTCGAGTGATTGATGGCATTATCAAAAAAGGTCAAAAAGTTCGCATGATGGCAACTAGTGCAACATATGACCTTGATCGGGTTGGGGTGTTTACGCCAAAATTAGTGCAAAAAGACGAATTAGGTCCAGGTGAAATTGGCTTTTTTACAGCTTCAATTAAAGAAGTGGCTGATACGAATGTTGGTGATACAATTACTGATGCTAAAACTCCATGTGATGAGGCTTTAACAGGCTTTCGCCCAGCGCAACCTGTGGTTTTTTGTGGCCTTTTTCCAGTTGATGCCAATGATTTTGAAGATTTACGTGCCGCAATGGGTAGATTGCGCCTAAATGATGCAAGTTTTTCTTATGAAATGGAAACTTCTGCGGCTCTTGGTTTTGGTTTTCGTTGTGGTTTTTTAGGGCTGCTTCATCTTGAGATTATTCAAGAGCGGCTAAGTCGTGAATTTAATCTTGATCTAATCGCTACTGCCCCATCGGTTGTGTATGAAATGAAAATGAACAATGGCGATGAAATTAAATTACATAACCCTGCTGATATGCCAGAGGTTACAAAAATTTCTGAAATTCGTGAGCCATGGATTAAAGCAACCATTCTCACCCCAGATGAGCATTTAGGATCAATCCTTAAACTTTGTCAGGATAGGCGAGGTATTCAAACTAATCTTACTTATGTTGGCTCTCGTGCAATGGTTGAATATGATATTCCACTAAATGAAGTTGTATTTGATTTTTATGATAGGCTAAAATCTATCTCACGTGGCTATGCCTCTTTTGACTATAGTTTAGATAATTATCGTGAGGGCGATTTGGTGCGTCTAAATGTTTTGGTCAACGCCGAACCTGTGGACGCACTTTCTATGTTAGTGCATCGAGGCGTTGCTGAAGCTCGTGGACGCATAATGTGCGAGAAGCTAAAAGAATTAATTCCAAACCATTTGTTTAAAATTCCAATCCAAGCAGCGATTGGTGGCAAGGTAATTGCCCGTGAAACAATTTCAGCGTTGCGTAAAGACGTAACCGCAAAATGTTATGGTGGTGATGTTAGCCGCAAACGCAAACTTTTGGACAAGCAAAAAGCAGGCAAGAAAAAAATGCGTCAATTTGGCAAGGTAGAAATCCCACAAGAGGCGTTTATTAAAGCGTTGAAAATGAGTGATTAAGATTTATTGCTGCAAAGCATTTTCTTTTAAGCGGCGTACTGGGCGTAGTAGATAATCTAGCACTGAGTGTTTGCCAGTAAGGATATTTACCTCGGCCGTCATACCAGGAACAATTGGATTACTTTCGCCAAAACCAGAAGCATCTGCCCGCACTCGCACCCTAAAATATGGGTTGCCTTTTTCATCAATTAACGCATCGGGTGAAATTTCTATCACTTCACCCTTTAGGCCGCCATAGATTGTGTAATCATAGGCACTGATTTTTAATACTGCCTCTAACCCAGGCCAAACACTAGCACGATCTTTGGGTGAAAGGCGGGCATCAATTGCTATGGATAAATCATCTGGCACAATAGTTGCCAAAGCCTGCCCTGGTTGCACTACACCACCAATGGTTGAAACTAACAACCTATTGATACGCCCATCAATTGGCGCAATGACATTTGTTCTTATTGAGCGATCTTGCATTGCTGAAATAGTTTCGTTTAGTTTTGCAATATTCACCGCCGCTAGTGCAGATTCACTTTCTGCTTCTGAGCGAAAGCGTAGCTCTACTTCGTTCTGCCGGCGCAATGCTTCTTTTAATTCCGATTCAACCTTTGGAATTTGGAACTCAAGGTCATTAAGCTGAGTTACTAATTGTTGCAAAGATGATTCTTGACGCAATAGCTCGTTTCGAGAAACAGCACCTGATTTTTCTAGGCCTCGAAAGTTTTTTACTGTTTCAAGCAAGAGTTGATATTCTTTGCGTTTATTTTCTAATCTTTGACGACGCTCAGAAAGGGTTAGGCGTTTTTGCAAGGCTTGGTCTTTAAAAATTAACATTTGCTCTTGGCGTGACGCACGTCGGCTATCAAAAATCTTTAATTCTTGTTCAACAATTTCAGGGTTAGATTTTATCATATCGTTAGGAGTAATGAAAAGGCTATCACCTTTTGCTTCTGCACTTAGTCGTGCTAATTTGATGCGCTGGAATGCCAACTCAAGTTTATTTTGTTCTAATTCAGCAATTGAGAAGCTGTTTTTTATACTTACTAATACATCGCCAGCTTTTACTCTTGCTCCCTCAACAACCATAATATCAGTAATAATTCCGCCCTCCATATGCTGAATATTACGATTTTGCTCAAGTGGAACAATTCGGCCCGATCCACGAGTTACCTCGTTTAATGAAGTAGTTGCCGCCCAGATGAAAAAAGCTAAAAACCCAAAACCAACTACTTTTAAAAACCTATCATTTGCTTTTTTGCCAATTGCATCACTTCGGCGAGAAAAAACACCAATGGGTTCAGAAGCAAAATCCTGCCTTTGGTTCAACTGTTGGCTGTTGCCTTGCCCCAAATTGCTGGGATTATTTTTTAAGTTTGGTGAGGTAGATAACTGCACTTTTGTGCCTAACCTTTATTAAATGGTTAATAAAACTTACCAATCATTAGATAGCATTAACCTTAACCAGATATTTACGCACAGCCCCTAAACATAAAAAACAACGATTTTTAAATAAAGAGCACCTTAAATTGTCCAAAATACCGACAAATAGCCCAAATATAGCTAATTCTCCAAACAAACAATTTGGGAATGGCAGTGCTTTTGTAGGAAAAACTACTAAAAATGATGCGCAAACCCATGCTAATCAAAGCAATCTTAATAATATGCGTTCACGTTTAAGCGATGCTTTTTCTTCTAAATCTCGCCCTGCTAAAAATACAACAGCTCAAAAAGCAATAAGTTTAAATGGAATTTCATTTCCTTACGCTCTTTTGACTCTTGCCACCTCATGGCTTGGTTCTGCCGCTCCATCAAAAGAAGCACTTAGCGCAAGGTTTGGTGAGCAGCCTAGTGAAGAGGCAATTTTTGCGCTGGCAAGTGAATTGGGTGCTGAAATTAATGTACATCAAGTCAAGGCTAAAGAACTAGCTCAAGCAAAAACTCCCTTTATTGCCGAGTTAAAAGATGGCAGTGCAGTTGTTATTCTAGCGATGAGTGAAACAGCCATTACTTGTATAGGCAAACATGGCAGAATAAACATTGACCTAAATAGTTTTTTCAATCAGGCCAGTGGCAATTGGGTTAGTGTTTACGAGTCAATAAAATCAAAATCTTTTAAAGCAAATGATTTAAAAATCCCCGCATTAAAGGCTGCAAATATAAATTCTAATAATGATAATGTTATTAAGTCTACCTATTCTCGCATTGCTCGCTTGGCTGCTATTTCTCTAAAGGGTAGTAAAAAAGACTTTAAAAGAATGTTAGTAGCGGCAGGTCTTAGCAATAGCTTGCTTGTTGTTTTGCCACTTTTTATCACCATTGTTTATGATCGAGTTGTTCCTCATGGAGCGTTTGAAACCTTAATTGCATTAACAATTGGGGTAGTGTTAGCACTTAGTATTGATGTTGGGCTTCGTTCAGCAAGGATAAATTTGCAAGAAGCAATAGGTGTCAAAGCTGCTCTTAGGCTTCAGTCATCTATTTATCGAAAGTTGGTAAGTGTTGAGCTTGAAAAAGGTCAGCAAATGTCAAAGGGCTTTTTTACTATGCTGCCCGAGCTTGACCATGCAGCCTTATTAACCCCTGCGGTAATAACAGCAGTTCTTGCAGATCTGCCTTTTGTTTTGATTATGTTAGGCCTAGTTTTTATATTAACAGGCCCTGTGGTACTTGTACCAATATTGGGTATTGCTGTTATCATTGGCACTGTTATTTGGGGAAATGCTAAAGCAAAAAAACTTGCGCAAGATACGCATAGCGCACGAGTTGAAGTGCAAGATCAGGCTATTGAAACTTGCGCTACTCTTGCAACATCAAAAGCCACTAGATCAGAGCATGAATTATTAAATCGCTGGGCAAGGAAAACTGATGCCAGCGCATATCTTTCGCACAAAAGCCGCCAATCAATGGCTATAGCGAATCAGTTTGTGATGAATATTACTCAGATGACAATTGTTTTAACTATTGCGGCTGGTGCTGTTTCGGTCAATGCGGGCGCAATGACACTTGGTAATTTAGCCGCCGCTACCTTATTAGTTGGGCGGATAATTTCACCTGTTTCACAGCTCATTTCACAACTGGGGCAATTTTCAAATATCCAAGGCTCAATTGATAATGTTTTTGCTTTCCTTGATGAAAAAGAAGAATTTGGTGGTGATGAAAATAATCGCTCAGAGGTTAGGTTTAAAGGTAATATTTCTTTCAATAAGGTTGGTTTTTCTTATTTGGGGGCGGAGCGTCAAAGTTTAACTGAGGTAAGTATTGATATAAAGGCTGGCGAAAAAATTGGCATCATAGGACGAAATGGTGGTGGCAAAAGTACTCTTTTAAAATTAATACCAAGATTTTATTTGCCGCAAACTGGCGCAATAATGCTTGATAATGCTGACAGCCGTCAAATGTCACCCTTTATGTTGCGACAATCAATTGGCTTTATGAGCCAAGATACGGTTTTGATGAATGATAGTATTAGAGCAAATATATGCGCTGGAGCTAGCAATATCGATGATGAACGTTTTGAGTTGGCTGTAAACCTATCAGGCGTTGCGCAATTTACTAAAAATCACCCACAGGGATATAATTTAAATGTAGGGCCTCGTGGCGAGCATCTTTCTGGTGGAGAAAGGCAAGCAGTTGGTTTGGCTCGTGCCATTTTACAAAACCCCAGCGTATTACTTTTTGATGAGCCAACGTCGGCAATGGATAATAGTGCAGAGGATAGACTTATTAAGGAATTGCCCACATTTTTAGCAGGTAAAACTGTGCTTATTGCTACCCATCGCATGCAATTATTAAAACTTGTTGATCGTATTATCTGGATGGACAATGGCCGTGTTATGGCTGATGGCCCAAAAGATCAAGTTTTATCTTCTTTGAAAAAGGCGAGTTAATAAATGGCTAAAAGGCAAGAAGAAGAAGAAAATTATTGGCCCGGATTTGTTGATGCGCTTTCAACTATTGTTATGGTTGTTACCCTGTTGATGATAATTTTGGTTATTGTGATTTTTGTTATTACTCAAATGATTGAAAAAACAGTCATCGTTGCTGAAATTGTTGATGCACCTCCACCCATATTAACTCCTGTAGAAAGCGTGCAAACAATTGGTGTGGTTGCACCCAATGAGAGTGAGGAGGTTAAACAAACTCTAGAGGTTGAAACAAACAACACTCTTAAAATCCAGTCTCGTGCAGTGGTAGATGAAAAAAAGGTGGTGGTTGCAACCGAAGAGAGAGCTGAATTAGACCCAGAAGAAAACATAATTGTTGTTACCTCAGCTCAATCAATTCTAACAGTTTTATTTGAGGGCAGGGGTGTTGAATTAAATGAAGAGGCAAATTTAGAAGTTTCAGAATTTTTGATAGAGCATATAAGTATACTTGAGGGACAAAAAGTTACCATCTGGTCATTTTATAACCCCAATAGCCCCGCTCTATCACAAGCAAAACGTAAAGCCTATTTTAGGCTTTTATCGGTTAGAAATGTGCTTGTAATGAATGAAATACTTGGCGACAATATAACCGTGAATGTGCGCCCAGCTCAAAATGAAGAAGATTATAATAGTGTAAGAGTTTTTGTAAAATAATGGTAATTTTTTTGTAAATATTAACGAAATTGGCAGGCTTTGCTGTCAAATTGTTAACTAGAATAACTTAAGAGGCCAGCTAATGACTAGGGCGGATAATAATTAATGAAGAAATTTGTTCATACTCCATTGATAAGAATGAGCGTGGTCTTTGGGGTTGTGCTTGCTTTATCTATTTGGCAAATCGATTTTATTATCACATCAGTTTCATCAAATGTAGTGCTTAACCTTACTATTTTTGGTGTGTTTTTCTTTGGTGTTGTTTTAGTCTACCGCTCTGTTCTCACTTTACGCAATGAAGGTTTGGCACTGCAATCTTTGCAAGAGGCTTATTCTGATGCGATGGTAGCTAAACGTGGCATTCAGAGTGATAAAATGTGGAAACATTATCGTTGCAAAGAAATGGCAACCGTTTTTGAAAAACCAGATGTGTTAGGTCCTACTTTTTCTCTTATGAGTGAAGAATTGGCAAGGAATAAAAATATAAATCTTTCCCCAGCGACCATGCACACATTAATTGATGCGATTGATATGAAGCTGTCAGATCGTAAAAGTCTTACTCAATATGTTTCTGGTATTTTGGTTTTGCTCGGTTTGATCGGCACATTTCTAGGTCTAATGTTAACTCTTGCATCGGTTGGCGATATTCTTGCAGCACTTGATTTAAGTTCTGGCGATCCAACAGAGGCAATTGCTGTATTGATGAATAAATTGCAAATTCCACTACAGGGCATGGCAGTTGGTTTTTCATCATCTTTATTTGGGCTAGTAACTTCTTTGGTACTTTCATTAATGGTTCGTTTTTCTGCAATGGGATTTTCTGAATTTGTATCAAATATTGAAGATTGGTTTTCTTCAATTGTTGAGATTGAGCCAGGGAGCAACAGCGAAACTGCAAACTCAGGAAATAATAGTCAAGGTGCAATGCTTGAAGAAAAACGCCTCTCTTTAGTTATGCGTGCGGCACGAATTTCTGTAGCATCAAATAAAAGGCATAATGATAAAATCAATAGACTAACAGAATCTGTAAATGCTTTAAGTGAAAACTCTCGCACCCAGCACCGAGCAATTGATGAGCTAATAGGTGCATCGCGCCAAGTGCATGAACAAGGACAAATGCTTGGAACTGCTATGGCAAAGACAATCGACACAGTTAATTTAGTATCAGCCAATCATGATATAAAAGATGAAATATTACAATCAACCAACAAACTTGCCCGCTCACTTGAATTGCGTGATGACCATATGTCCAATAAGCTCAAGGAGCTTGATAGACAATTATCTCGTTTTGAAGTAGCCCAGCCAATGGAACTTGACAATCAAGAAGCTCAGACAAATGAAGACGCCTACGATTTACTTGAAGAAATAAAATCTTCTCTTGCCGATGGAGATATGGCCTCACTTCACTCTAATCTAAAAGACATGAATAAAGACGTTATTGGCTCAAATAAAGATGATCTTATGCATATGCCATTAACTGCTCAAAAAAATAATAAAGGCTAGAGGTAGACATCATGCAATTAAATCACAATCATGAAGAAGAAAAAACCACTACAAATAAAAAACATGCTGAGCAGTTACAAAAACAATTAGTAAAAGATCAAGAAAAAAACGCTCATAAAAGAGCATTTGAGCGGCATAGTGTTTTTGCTGTTGCAACGATGATTTTACACGAAAATTCGCAAGAAATTGAGGGTATAATCGCTGAGGTTTCACAAGGAGGAGTTCGCTTTCGACCTGCATCTTTATTCTTGCTTAATCGTAATTCTGAGCGCATTTCTATTATCCTTGACGATATAAATGTAACTGGAATTATTCGTGCTTCACGTGCTGATGGTTATGGTATTCAATTACTCGATGAAATAAGCGCAACTGAAATTGCCTACATTACTCGCAATTATAAAGCAAAAAACTAAAACTCAAAAACCCTCATAAGCCTCTTATTTTAGCTTTTATTTTATTACCTAGTATCAAACATAACGAATATGCTAAGAATAACCTCTAAGCAAATAGGGGTGATGCGTTGGATAATATTATTGCTAAAAATACTTTAGAGAAGTCTTGTAAAACTAATAATTTTAGAAACTTTAATTGGCATGATCCTCAAAAGGGTTTCACCGATAATCAGTGGTATTATTATCAAGCTCGTCATACGGTATTTTTTACAACTTTTTTAAAAGAAGAAATAACAGATACAAACCTTTTAGGATTTGCAAAGCAACTTGTAACTCTTGCCCCGCAATTATTAGCTGGGTTTGAAAATGTTGGCGATGGGGTGGATTTCTCTGAAGAAATCTTAGCTAAAATTTGCTCTTACAAAATTGTAGCAGAGCTTAATGAATATCCAAACAAGTGGGATATTGAGGGAAAAGAAATTTTTACCGATACCAACCTACCCCTATTTCGTATAAAAGCCGTGATTAGAAAAAATGGACCTGACGATCAGGGTCGCCATGCTATGATTTTATTTCTATCAACCCATTCTTTGATAGAGGGGGCTGATAGCTCACTATTAATAGGCTCAAAAAAAACTGAATTGATAGGTGAAGATAAGCTAAAAAAAGCATCATTTCTAACTCGCACATATTATAAAATCATTGCAAGCATTGTTGCGCCATTGCAGGTATTAGCTGCAGAGATTTTAGTATCAAAAAACTATGATGTAGCAAATAAATCATTTGTGGTTGATAATGCCAAGCTACGTCGCATTGCAAAATCACTTGGTATTTCTCGACGAACACTTATGTTTTCCTCAGTTGCATTTGTTTTAAATGATGGTGGCAAAGCCTTTTCTAAAAGGGCTATATCCATAGTTTATGCAGATATGGATAGTGTAAGGGATTATAAGATAAATACTGATTTTTTTAAATTTCATGCAATGGTTGCTAAATTTAAGGTGAAAAAAGATTTTATATCTTTCGCACAATCTGCCGAAAAATCTTTGAAAAATGTAGAAAATAATAATCCAAATTCATCACAAGATTTTCTTGATGCTATATTTAACATTCATCGATTTTTAAAAAAATATCTGCCCTTTATTTATTCTTCAAAAACCTTCAGATTTTCTGCAGGCTATCATTTAAATTTATCTCTTACTCCACCTCAGCGACTAAGTGGAGATTTTACGAAGAGTTTTATTGAGCCTGTTTATTGTGGTGCGCATAACCCTGGTCTTGATATTTGTGTTTTTGCACCAGGGCGAACAAAGACAAGTTTTAATTTTGCTATGTCAAAAAACCATCTAAAAAACGTAGAAAAAATTCAGACTTTGCTTGAGCAGCTAGATCAGGGGAAATAAATTTTTATTTAAGTGATTAAATAGCTTTTCATAACCATTGTGCTATGGCATCAATCATCTAATATTTTTTAAATTTCAAGGGCAAAAAAATGACAATTAGAATGCATAAAGGCGATTTACCTGATTTATCATCATATAAAAATGCTGTGGCTATTGATACCGAAACAATGGGTTTGCAAACGTTAAGAGATAGGCTTTGTGTTGTGCAGCTTTCACCCGGTGATGGCAGTGCTGATATTGTTCAGATTGAAAAAGGGCAGACATCAGCTCCAAATATACAAAAATTATTAAGCGATCAATCTGTTACAAAAATATTTCACTTTGCTCGATTTGATATAGCTGCCTTACAAAACCGGTTTGGCACAATGGTTGGCCCCGTTTATTGTACAAAAATCGCCTCAAAACTTGCCCGCACCTATACCGACAGGCACGGGTTAAAGGATTTAACCCGAGAGTTGCTTGGTGTTGATATGTCAAAGGCTCAACAAAGTTCTGATTGGGGAGCAGATGACTTAAGCGTGGCGCAACAAAAATATGCTGCCTCAGATGTGCTTTATTTGCATGATATAAAACGCCATCTTGATAGAATGTTAATAAGAGAAGGGCGAGATAAAATGGCGCAAAGCTCTTTTGACTTTTTAAAGACCCGTGTTGAGCTTGATCTTGCGGGTTGGGCAGAAACCGATATTTTTGCTCATAAATAAAATTTGATAGGTTTTTAAAATTAGTAAAGTTTAATTATGGTTACGCAAATCAAACAAAATTCTCTTTACAATAGGCTTGTTTGGCGCAATCGCTTTATAACTATAATGCGGTTTTTAGTTCCTCTAGTGGGCTTAATAATCCTCTCTTTGCTAGTAATAAAAATTTATATTGCCAACATTGGTAATGATTATAATATTTCTAATATTAGAATAGAGCGAGATTTAATTATCCTTGAAACCCCACAATATTCTGGCACTATGGGAAATGGGTCTAAATATAAAATTACGGCTCAAAAGGCAACCACTGCTGTTGGTGATGGCGATGTTTTTGACTTAAGCGACGCTGAATTTGATATGACGGGCCTTGATGATTTAAGCATTATTGCTACAGCAAAAAAGGCTAACTATGATATTGTTGGACAGGTCGTAAAAGTAAAAGATGAAATGATTGTCCATGATAGCCGTGGCATGAATTCAAAATTAAATAATGTTATAATAGATTGGGAAACACAGATTCTTAATGCAAAGGATAGTGCTGAAATTGTTTTTTCTGACGGCTCAACATTAAACTCAAAAACGCTTATTTATGATATAAACGCTCAAACTTACAAGTTTACTCAAGTGACCCTTATTATAAAAAAAGAAGAATAATGGAATGAATAGATGAATTTATTTACCAAAATAGCTATTAAACCACTGCTTTTAGCAGGGATAATAATTTCCCTTTTTGCTGGTGCTTTTGCAGAAGATGTTAAAATTACCTCAGATCAGTTTTTGGTGAATGAGAGTGATTCAAATGCCGTTTTTGAAGGCAATGTTATTGTCACCCAGCCAAATTTTACCCTTTGGGCTAATAAGGTAACAGTTACATATGGTGAAGATGGGCCTTCTGACCTCAAGTCTTTTGTTGCTCTTGGCAGTGTTAAAATTAAGCAACCCGACCAAACAGCCACTTCTGATCGTGGGGTTTATGACCCTAAAACAAAAATTCTTATTCTTTATGATAATGTAATAGTAATAAATGAAAGTGGCACTATCACTGGGCAAGAATTAATAGTGAATATTGCAACTGGTGTATCAAAATTTCCCTCACAATCGGATGGTGGCAGGGTGACGGCAATTTTTTCACAATGACGAGGCGTTTATAATTGGCAAATGAAATAGATCAAACAGGCTGGCTAATAGCGCATGGATTAGCCAAGTCATTTAAGAAAAGAAAAGTGGTTAGGAACGTTTCCCTTGCAGTTAAACGTGGTGAAACCGTTGGTCTATTAGGGCCAAACGGGGCGGGTAAAACCACTGTTTTTACTATGATTATGGGCTTAGTAAAACCCGATAAGGGCAAGGTTTTTATTGATGGGCACGATTGCACCAAACTGCCTCTATTTCAACGTGGACGGCTTGGAATTGGCTATCTGCCGCAAGAACCTTCAATTTTTAGAGGCCTTAGTGCAAAAGAAAATATCATGGCAGTACTTGAGGGTCATGTTCGAGATAAAAAAGAGCGCAAAGCTAGACTAGAGCAATTATTAGAAGACTTCTCAATTTCTCACATTGCAAACTCTGATGCATTAGCACTTTCTGGGGGCGAGCGGCGCAGGGTAGAAATTGCTCGTGCATTGGCAACAAATCCAAAATTTATGTTGCTTGATGAGCCTTTTGCAGGCGTTGACCCAATTGCTGTTGCAGAAATTCAAAACCTTGTTCGCCAATTAACCAAAAAAGGCATTGGGGTATTAATTACCGACCATTCAGTAAGAGAAACGCTTGGCCTTGTTGATCGAGCCTATCTTATTAATGATGGTAAGGTGATGATACAGGGCACTCCAGAAACTATCACCAATGATGAGAATGCAAAAAAAGTCTACCTTGGTGAAGACTTTTCGCTTTAGCTCCTTAAAATACCACCCGTTGCCTTTTGAACTGCACCAATAACCGATGATGAAATTGCTTCAATTTCTTCATCAGTAAGTGTTTTAACCTTGGGTTGAATAGTGATTTCAATTGCCACTGATTTTTTACCTGCACCTACATGCTCACCCTCAAATACATCAAAAATATTAACCTCTGTGATAAGTGATTTATTTGCGTTTTTTGCAGCCTTAATAATACTCATTGCTGCAATGTCTTTATCAAGCACAAATGCAAAGTCACGCTTTAGCGACATCAAATCAGACAAAATAAGTGATGGCTTGCTCTTGGTTGCTTTTTTTCTCTGAGCAGGTAGCGCATCAAGATCAACTTCAAAGGCAACAATTGGACCTTGCAGCCCTAAATCTTGCAGCAATTCTGGGTGAATTTCTCCAAACCAGCCTAGAATTATTTTAGGCCCTAACTGCACACGCCCAGCACGCCCCGGATGTGCCCAAATAGCTGGTTCAGCAACAATTTGCGCCTTGCTTATATCCTGCCCCAAAACATCAAAAAGTGCTGCCATATCTGCTTTAATATCAAAAACATCAACTTTTTTTACACCATTTCGCCAATCTCGAGTTGCGCCGTTTATGTTGGCAATTCCTGTACGAATTGCACTGGCATACGTATGTTGACCCTTTGCTTCATCAGTTAGAAAAATCTGACCAACCTCAAACATTGCAATATCTGCAAAACCTCGATTTGCATTTCGCCCTGCGGCGGCCAATAAAGCAGGTAAAAGCGATGGACGCATGTCGCTCATATCTTGCGAAATAGCATTGGCTAATCTTAATGATTTATCACCGCCGCCAAAACGAATTGCCTCTTCTTTTGAAATGAATGAATAATTCATCGCTTCATTTAAGCCACGAGCCGCCAAAACACGACGTGCCATACGGCGACGGTTTTGAATATTTGTAAGCATTTTGCTCGCCACGCCTGATAATGAGGGTAATGGCTCTACTGGCACTTTATCTACCCCAACAATACGCATTATTTCTTCAACAATATCTGCTTTTATTGTTACATCAGGCCGCCATGATGGCACAGCGATTTTAACAATATCACCAGAACCAGAAAGCCAAAAACCAAGTCGTGTTAAGATAACTTTTATTTCTGCCAATTGGATATTTAAGCCTGTTAATCGCTTAATTTCAGAAATTGGAAAGTTGATGATTTTTTCTTCAGAGAATTTTTCACCAATTATAGTTGTTTCACACGCCTCACCACCACAAATTTCAAGTATAAGTTTTGTTGCTAGCTCAACTCCTGATTGCACAGAACTTGGATCAACATAACGCTCAAAACGATAGCGGGCATCTGTGATGATACCCAATTTACGACCAGTTTTGGCGATATTTTTTGGCTCAAACCAAGCACATTCAACTAGCACATTTGTGGTGTTAAGCTCACTAGATGTGCTAGTGCCACCAATTATTCCACCAAGCCCAAGCACACCGCTATCATCGGCGATAACGCAACAATCCTCATCAATTTCATAAGTTTTATTATCAAGTGCTGATAGCTTTTCGCCCTTATTTCCATATCGTGCATGAAGAGTACCGCTAAGTTTGTCGGCATCAAAAACATGTAATGGGCGACCTCTATCATAGGTTACAAAATTAGTTATATCGACCAAGGCATTTATTGGGCGCAAGCCAATTGAGCGAAGCCTGTCTTGCAACCAGTCTGGGGAAGTGCAATTTTTGATATTTTTAATCATACGCCCAGCGAAAAGCGGGCAGGGTGGGTTTTTTTCATCTTCAAAATGCAACTCAATCGGAATTGTTGTTTTGCCTGCTGTTGCTTTAATGGGGGCAACTGGCGTGTCCTTAAGATTGCCAATCCCACTAGCCGCTAAGTCACGAGCAATGCCATAAACCCCTGTGCAATCACCACGATTTGGCGTGATAGCAATATCAATTGTTACGCCATCAATTTTTGCATAATCGATATATTTTGCACCCAATGGTGCATCATTAGGCAACTCAATAATTCCCTCATGATTATCAGAAAGCAGTAATTCTTTTTCAGAACACATCATGCCATTGCTTTCTTCACCTCTTATCATGCCTTTTTTTAGAGTGAAGTCAGCACCCGGAATATAAGCTCCAGTTGCTGCAAAAACCCCCATCATGCCCGTTTTGGCATTTGGCGCACCGCACACAACTTTAACAGGCTCGCCTTTGCCCGTGTCCACCATTAGCACTTGGAGTTTATCAGCATTGGGGTGTTTTTTTGCTTCAACCACCTTGGCAATAGTGAATTGCTCAAGTGATTTTGCTTGGTCTTCTACCTCTTCTACCTCAAGGCCAATCATGGTTAGAGTTTCAATTATTTCTTCATTTGAGGCTTTAGTATCAAGATGAGTTTTGAGCCAATTGATTGTGAATTTCATGTTGTTATGCCTGTTGTGATATTTGTGTTTTGCCGCTGTCCTCATGGTGAGCCTGTCGAACCATGAAATTGTGGCTATCACCCTTCGACAAGCTCTGGGTGAGGGTGGAGAGGAAATTTTGAAGAAGACTAGCTAATTTATATGCCAAACGCTCGACAGGATTCCTGCCTTCGCAGGAGTGACGGTAAGAGGTAGTAAAATGATAAGGGAAAATAGAGTAATGATGCATAAATGCACAAGAAAACATCACGAACTCAACCCCCCAAATAAAGTCGGCATATCAAGTGGTCTAAAACCATAATGTTTTAGCCATCTTACGTCAGCATCAAAAAACGCCCGCAAATCTGCCATGCCATATTTTAGCATTGCTAGGCGATCTATCCCCATACCAAAGGCAAAACCTTGATAAACATCAGGATCTAGCCCTGCCATTTTTATTACATTTGGGTGAACCATGCCACAGCCTAAAATTTCTAGCCAGTCCTCACCTTGCCCAATTTTCATCTCACCCCCACTCCTATCGCATTGCACGTCAACTTCCATTGATGGCTCGGTGAAGGGAAAGAAACTTGGGCGAAAACGGGTTTTAATTCCATCAACCTCAAAGAAACTTTTCAAAAACTCTTCAAGAACCCAGCGTAAATTGCCAATATGAGAAGTTTTATCAATCACTAGCCCCTCGACTTGATGGAACATTGGAGTATGGGTTTGATCGCTATCACAGCGATAAGTCCTACCAGGCATAATAACCCTAATTGGTGGGTCTTTTGGCTCTGTTACCCAAGCAGCCTGAGGCTTTTCATTTGTCTTTTTCATCACACGAACCTGCACGGGTGAAGTATGGGTACGCAATAATTTTCGTTCACCATTTTCATCTGGCTCAAAAAAGAAAGTATCGTGCATTTCACGAGCGGGGTGATCTGGGGGGAAATTTAATGCTGTGAAATTTAATTCATCAGTTTCAATATCGGGCCCTTCGGCAATAGAAAAACCCATGTCCGAGAAAATTGCTGAAATTTCATCAATCACTTGGCTAACAGGGTGAATAGTGCCTGTACTAGTTGGCGCAGGTGAGAGCGGGAGGCTAATATCTAATTTCTCGCTTTTTAGTCGTTTTTCAAGTGCTTGTTTTTTTAACTCAACATTGCGGGCTTCAATTAGCTTTGCAATTTCATTTTTTAGCCCGTTTATTTTAGGGCCGGCAATTTTTCGCTCATCTTGGCTCATTTTGCCAAGCGTTGCTAACATTGCTGAAATCGAGCCCTTTTTACCAAGTGCTTGAACTCGCACCTCATCAAGCCCCACAAGGTCATTTGTATTTTTTATTTTAGCAATAATTTCTTCTTGTAAAATTTCAAGCTCAGAATTGGACATTTTTAGACCTATTTATCATTGTTATTTATGAAAATAAAAAAGCCTCACGCTTTTTCCTTTAAGTAAAGGAAAGCGCAAGGCTAAATTTTTGACCTCAACAAGGAGGGAAGAGCTTTTAAGCAGATAGGCGTGAATGAGTCGTTGTTTCTAACTCTTCAAGATAACCAAGTGCTGCTTTAGCTTTAGCAACAAGAACACCAAATGCTTCTGGCTCACGCACTGCAAGATCCGCTAAAACCTTACGATCAACTGCAATCCCACACTTATTAAGGCCATCGATAAATCGACCATAATTAATTCCATGAATGCGAGCACCAGCGTTAATACGCTGAATCCACAAGCTGCGGAAATTACGCTTTCTTACACGACGATCGCGATATGCATATTGACCTGCTTTTTCTACTGCCTGTTTGGCAACACGAATAGTATTTTTGCGACGGCCATAATAGCCTTTTGCCGCTTTGATAACTTTTTTATGACGGGCGTGTGCTGTAACGCCTCTTTTAACACGGGACATATTTTAGTCTCCTTCTTAAAAAGCGTTAGAGTTAGCCGTATGGCATATATTTTTTGACGGTGCGCGCATCGGCATCGCAAAGAATATCTGTTCCACGGTTTTGACGAATATATTTTGAATTATGCGACATTAGGCGGTGACGTTTGCCAGCAGGGCCGGCTTTCACTTTACCTGACGCAGTCAATTTAAAGCGTTTTTTCGCGCCTGACTTAGTCTTCATTTTTGGCATTTTGCATTTCCTTATAATTTTGAGAAAAACCTCATACGAGCTTTCTCTAAAGAGCATTTGAAAAGTCGCCACGGCATGCCTATTAGCCGGACCACTCATGTTCAAGTTTTGCTTTATAGATGCAAGCGAAACTAAGTGCAACAGGTTTTTTTAACTTGCGTGACCCTGTAGCCATTGACTCATTGAAGCCTTAGGCCCTGCGCCAACTTTCATGTCCACTGCTTCGCCATTTTTAAAAATAATCATGGTTGGAATTGAGCGAACACCATATTGCGCCATTGTAGATGGGTTTTCATCTACATTTAATTTTACAATTTTCACTTTGCCTAAAAGCTCAATTGATAATTCGTCAAGCATTGGAGCAATTGCCTTACATGGACCACACCATTCTGCCCAAAAATCAACCAATACTGGCATCTCTGAATCTAAAACTTCTTTTTTAAAATCTGCGTCTGTAACCTTTTGAGCCATAATGTAAGCCTTTCTTAAATTAATATCTTGTGTTTAACAGCTAAGGAGTTATTTTGTATTATTCAAGCCCTATATATATTAGCAGTTACTAATATTACAAGAGGCTATAATTTGCAACTGCTTTTTTTATATCATTTTCATTTAAAATCATCAATTTTTGAGCTGAAGTCCATAAAATTGCGGCTTTAACTTTTTGATTTGGGAAAAGTTTTTTACCAGCTAACCAATATAGGCCTAATTGAGTTGTATATTGGGCTGGTATTTCTTTTTCATTTTTTGGCACGTCTGCATCTGACTTATAATCTACTAGCAATATTTCCTTTTCCTCAATCACCAAACGATCAATTCTACCTGCTATCATTACTTGCTTTTCATTTTTTAGAGCTTTGATTAAAAACGGAACTTCAGCCCGTGAGTTTGAGCCAAATATATGGCTAAACTGCTCCGCACCAAGTATTTGAACCGCTTTGTTTATTAGCTCTTCGTGCAGATCACTGTTTAAAGGCAAAATAATTTTTAAGGCTTGCAGGCCAACTTCTCTTCTCTTGTCGTTTTTATATTTCACTAAATGCTCAAGCAGGCTATGCAAGGCAATGCCTTTTTCCTTTGCATGCAAAGCAATGCTATTTTCTCTTGCATGCAAAGCAATGCTATTATCTTTGGCATGCAAAGCAATGCTATTATCTTTGGCATGCAAAGCAATGCTATTTTCCTCCTTACTTTCCTGATCTAACGATGGTCTAATAATTATTTTTGCATCTGAAGTAAAAGTGAGTTTTGGATCAAAAACTAAAGATGTTTTCTTTTGTTCTTTTTGCTGAGTTTTTATTGCTAAAGGTTTTGGCCGCTCTTTTGGGAAAATTAACCCCCTTGCATCGCTATTCTCTATTTCAAACTTCTCGCTCTGAGATTCTAGAGCTTGCGCAATAGTATGATACCAAGTTTTTTCAATCTTGCCCTTTTTAGTTAAAATGCCTGTAACATATAATTCGTCTTCGGCTCTGGTCATTGCCACATAGAGTTTACGCCAATATTCCGCCATTTCATTATCGGCATCTGCTTGGCGCAAATAAGCCGTATTCTCACAAAAATCATCTTTTTTTGCTCCATGGACTAAAGTTAAACCGTCTATAGTTTTAGCAAAATTAATTGGCTTGCCAAATTTTGTTACATTTGCGCCTGTTGCAGCATCAGCCAAAATTACAATTGGAGCTTCAAGCCCTTTTGCGCCATGAATTGTCATAATTCTAACGCCATTACTATTAGAGCCAAGCTCACGAGTTATCGAAATATCACTATTTCGCATAAAATTTAAAAACCCCATTATTGATGGTTGGGGTTTTTGCTCATGGGCTAAAGCAAGATCTAAAAATTCGCTCAACACATCATCAACCTCTAAGCCAAGCCGAGCATGGAATTTTTTCAACCCCCCATATGAATATAAAATTTGGGCAAAAAACTCATAAGGGCGATCAAAATCAAGTCGATTACGCCAACTTTTTAAAATTTTATAAGCATTAATTGCTTTTTTGTTTTTTGAAATTTTTAAAGATTGCCAAAGGCTTATTTCTCCTCGATTAGCTGCAAGATCAAAAAGATCATCTTCATCAATATCAAATAATGGTGAGCGTAAAACCGCCGCCAAGTTTAAATCATCAGCTGGGTTAAGTAAAATATCAGCCAGTGCCAAAAGATCATGCACTGCAATATGATTTGAGAGCGAAATTTTATCTGATCCGGGGGTCTTTATTTTTTTATTTTTTAAGGCACGGATTATTTCTTGAAATAATGCTTTGCGAGACTGCACCAAAATCAAAATGTCATCAGCTCGTACAGCACGACCTCGCTGGCCTAGTGGGCGTTTGTTTTTTATCCAGCTTTCAATATTCTCAACAATGTTTGTTGCAACAATCCTAGCTGCATTTCGCACTTCCATAGCGTCTTTTTCAAGCGGCCAACGATCAGGGGGTAATATTACATCTTGTTGCTTAATTGGCGGCCATAAGGTGATAACCCCTCCCTTATCATCTCTTGCGCTTTCATGGGTAATTTCATGATCTCCTGCGAGCAGCGAATTGCTTATGCCATCTTGTTTGCAAACTAAATCAATTGCTTTTAAAATATTTGGCAAAGTGCGAAATGATGCCTTTAATTCAACTTGAGTAAATGGTTTTTTAGCCGCTTTTGCCTTTAACTTTATTTCAATTCCGCTCTGGCCAAATAATGATGGCTTTGCGCCTTGAAAAGAAAAAATTGATTGTTTTTTATCACCCACCGCAAATAATGTACGTTTGCAATCTTGGCTTGAAGAACCTACAAAAAATTCTTCGCAAAGTTTTTTAACAATTACCCATTGCTGTGAATTTGTGTCCTGACTTTCATCAACTAGAATATGAGAAATATTTGCATCGAGCTTATAAAGCACCCAATCCATTTCTGCCCCAGTTGTAAATAAATAAACCACTCGCTCAATCAAATCATCAAAATCAAGCATAGAGCGGTTGATTTTTTGCTTGTTATAATTTTCAAAAATTTCCCCCAAGACATCAATGAATGCGCTTGAGCGTTCAATAAGTAAAATGCGTTTTATTCGCCCTTTTAAATCATTAATTCTTTGCGCTTCTGCTTCAATAATATTTGAAATATCAGGAAAGGCTTGTTTTTCTTTTTTCAGTAAAAGGCTTTTTTTTCTTTCGCCCTTGGCAGTAAGAAATGCTCTTTCTAAATCGCTTAACTCAATATTATTTATATTAATACGAGATAATAAATCTACAAATCTTCGATTGCCAGTTGGATCGCCATTAAGTTCATTAACAAGTGTTACTAGAATTTCTTTGGTTAAAAAAGTTTCGCTAACAAGCTGCTCTGTTAATTCTTTAACACTAGCAGCCTCATCTCCAACTAGATCTTTTAGACGCTGTTTTGCCCCTTGTTTATCACCTAAAACTTCGCTCAATAAAGATGAATCGCTTATAGCAGATTTTATTGCCTCACTAATTTGATGATCGCTCAAATTAGCAAACAGCCATTTTACTGACGCAATATTTTTACCCCTGTTTTGCAGAGCTTTTGCAAAAACTTTTTGATAAGCATTATCAATTAAATCATCTCTTTCGCTCTGCTCCATCACAGAAAAATTAAGTGGTACTTTTGCCTCAAGCGAGAAACGATGCAAAACGCTTTCACAAAAAGCATGAATAGTATTCACCTTTAACCCCCCCGGGGTTTCAAGTGCAGTTGCAAATAATATTCGGGCAGTTTTTAGAGTTTTTATATCAATCTTTTTAAGGGTCAGCTCAGTTAATTCAATTATTAACTCTTCATCACTCATCAATGTCCAGCTGGCTAGTTTTTTTGATATTCTAATACGCATTTCAGCAGCTGCTGCATTTGTATAAGTAAGACATAAGATGTTTTGCGGCGGAACTTTTTCTAGTAAAAGTCGTAAAACCCGTTCAACCAACACATGTGTTTTACCCGAGCCAGCGTTGGCCTCCACCCAAACAGAGGAAAGCGGATTAGCCGCTATTTTTTGTCTTTTTATAATATCAGCGGTTGGGGTTGCGCTACGCTCACTCATTAATCATCCTCAATCATATCAATTGAACTCCATTCACCTGTGCGAGCTAAATGTTCGTAATTACCAATAAAATTTTGCTTTGCAGATGGATATATTCTTGCGCTCATTGGCACTTTATCACTCAACAAATAGGTGCTAATTTGCATTGATAAGCGTCTGACAATTTCATCAATCGCTTCATCTAAGTTAGTGTTTTTTTCAATTGAAAAATCTATCAATTCAAAAGCCTTTGGCCCTGCTCC
>JAMONZ010000061.1 GCA_027066315.1 Hyphomicrobiales bacterium | reverse complement strand
AGCTTGTTGGTGCAATTAAAGGCATCGGCGAGGCGTGTCGTGCGTTAGATTTCCCCATAGTTTCTGGTAACGTATCCCTTTATAACGAAACAAATGGAATTGGTATTTTACCCACTCCAACAATGGCAGGTGTTGGTTTGTTAGAAGATTGGGAAAAATCTAGCAATATAGCGTTTAAAGCAGAGGGCGAAGTTATTTTGCTTATTGGTGCATCTAAAAATTGGGGTAGCCATTTGGGGCAGTCAATTTATTTACGTGATATTTTAGGGCGGATTGAAGGCACTCCACCACCTGTTGATTTAAACCACGAGAAAAAAATTGGTGACTTCATTCGTGCAAGCATAAAAGATGGGCTAACTACAAGCGTGCATGACTGCTCCGATGGCGGACTTGGCGTAGCAATAGCAGAAATGGCAATGGCGGGTAATATTGGCGCAAAAATTAACGAGCCAAACACCACAGCACCAGAAATAGAAAAAGAAAAAACGGCGGGGGTGTCGGGGACGGGAGCGATAGCAACAAGCATAAACTCAACTGCTACTTTCTTTGGCGAAGATCAGGGGCGATATATTATCACCATCAAACAATCTAATTATGGTAAGTTTTCAACCTTAGCAAAAGAGCAAAATATTTCTTGCGCTAGAATTGGCATAACAGGCGACAAATACTTGAAACTTGGCGATGCTCGCTCTATATCAGTTGAGGATTTAAAAAATGCACATCAGGCATGGTTTCCTGATTATATGAAAGAAGAATTATAATGGAAGTTGAAGAAATAGAACGCTTAATCATTGCGGCCATTCCCGATGCACAAGTTAAAGCCCAAACAGAAGATGGCCGCCATTATCAGGCTTTGGTTATTTCTGAAACTTTCAAAGGAATACCACGAGTGCGCCAACATCAGATGGTTTATGCAGCCCTTGGCGATAAATTAGGCTCAGATGAATTACACGCATTTGCACTAACAACCAGTACACCAGAATAACTACTAAGGAAAAATTATGAGTAACTCACAAGAAACAATCAAAAATCTAATCAATTCTAACGATGTATTCCTATTCATGAAAGGCACGCCTGATTTTCCACAATGCGGATTTTCTGGACAAGTAGCACAAATTCTAGCCTATTTAGAGTTAGAGGTTGGCTCTTTCAATATTCTTGAAGACGAAGATGTTCGCCAAGGTGTAAAAGATTTTTCAAACTGGCCTACCCTTCCTCAGCTTTATATCAAGGGTGAATTTGTTGGCGGTGCTGACATCATTCGTGAAATGTTTCAAGCAGGTGAATTGCAAACTATGCTGAAAGAAAAAGGCATATCTTTTAGCGATAAGGGCTAGTAAATTTGTTTTGTGATTAAGATGCTTCGGCTTCGCTCAGCATGACTAGGGTGATAGATTCAGCATGGCAACGGTGATAACTTCATCATGGCAAAAAGCGGCTGAGCTAGCTAAATACTAAATCCTGTCATTTTGAACAATAGTGAGCTTATCGAACTAGAGGAATTTTTTAGCAAAATTATATTTAGTTTATGAATTAGGAGATACTAAAATGAACAAAATTTGGTCAATATACCTATCTGGTGAAATTCATAGCGATTGGCGTGAGCAAATTATTGATGGCGCAGCAGAAAAAAACTTGCCTGTCGAGTTTTATTCTCCCAACACCAACCATGAAGCATCAGATAATTGCGGAGAAATAATTCTTGGAGCTGAGGAGAGTAAATTCTGGCACGATAATAAAAGCGCAAAAATCAACGCAATCCGAACTCGCACTTTAATCAGCGAGGCAGATATTGTGGTGGTGCGATTTGGTGAGAAATACAAACAATGGAACGCTGCATTTGACGCAGGATACGCCAGCGCATTAGACATTCCCCTTATAATAATGCATCAAGACGAACACCAACACCCACTTAAAGAGGTTGATGCAGCAGCACTTGCAGTTACCAAAACCCCTCAAGAAATTGTTGAGATTTTGGCTTATGTTATTGAGGGAAGTTGAGCAAAAACCCTAAGCGATTCTTTTTGCTCAATATTTAACAATCTTGCTTGCCAAAACACTATTTTAAGTTCAGGCTGTCCGAAGTAATTATTTCCATTTCGGATATTCTCTCATGGTCAATAATATTGACGGGTGCAAGATTTTGCGCCCTGAAATAACTCGTTTTGAGCTAATCGCTCTACTTGCTGCCTTGCTTGCACTTAATGCACTAGCGATAGACATTATGTTGCCCGCCCTGCCCGATATTGCACAAAGTCTTGGCGCACAGAGCGAAAATGACAGGCAATTAGTTATCTCAACCTATATTATTGGGGTTGGCTTAGCGCAACTTTTCTATGGTCCACTTTCCGATAGATTTGGACGCCGCCCGCCACTTATGATTGGCTTTGTGATTTATGTAATTGCTTCATTTGCAGCAATCATTGCTCCAAGTTTTGTAACGCTTTTATTATTGCGCTTTGTGCAGGGCATGGGAACGGCGGTATTTCGAATTGTTGGTTTAGCAATTGCACGTGATAAATATTCAGGGCGAGCAATGGCAGAGGTTATGTCGCTTGTTTATACTGTATTTATGATTGTACCAATTATAGCCCCAAGCATAGGGCAAGTAATTTTATTTGCTGGCTCATGGCATTTAATATTTTTTGTTGTTGCAATAATTGGCATTATAGTTGGCCTTTGGGCATATTTTCGTCTACCAGAAACCCTTGCGCCAGAAAATGTGCGTCCCCTTACATTGTCCTCAATTTTTGCAGGCTTTAAAATTGTAATAAGCAATCGTTTTTCATTATCTTATGCGTTGGTTGGCATGAGCCTTTATGGCTCATTGATTGGCATGTTAAACAGCTCACAACAGGTTTTTGTTGATATTTATAAACTTGGCGCACTTTTTCCCTTAGCCTTTGCAGGCAGCGGAATATTTATGGCAATTGCCTCATTTATAAATTCAAAAATTGTAAGGAAATTTGGCATGCAAAAAGTTGCACATTTCGCTATTTTAATATTTATTGCCTCAAGCGGATTACTCGCAATATTAAGCTTAAAAGGACATGTCCCCTTCGTTATTTTTTATATATTATTTGGCACTTGTCTTTTCATGTTCTCATGGGTTTCAACCAATGCAAACACTCTTGCAATGCAACCATTAGGCAAGGTCGCAGGCACTGCCGCCTCTACTTTTGGTTTTATCCAAACTCTAGGCGGCGCATTAATAGGTTTAACAATTGGCCGAATGTTTAACGGCACAGTTACTCCGCTAGCAATTGGCTTTATCATCTCAGGAATTGCAGCATTAGCATTGATGCTAGTCGCCGAAAAAGGCAAATTATTTGGAACGATTGAGGATTAAAGAAAGCGACCAACAAAAAAGCCGCCCAAATGAGCGGCTTTTAAAAATTTCATATTTTCAACTCTTAGCGAGAATAGAATTCCACCACTAGGTTTGGCTCCATTTGCACAGGGTAAGGCACATCAGCCAATGCAGGAACGCTTACATATTTTGCGCTCATCTTAGCATGATCTGCTTCAACATAATCAGGCACATCACGCTCAGCCAATTGAGTTGCCTCAAGAACAACAGCAATCTGTTTTGATTTTTCTTTAACTTCAACCACATCGCCAGCTTTACACTGATAAGATGCAATATTCACTTTTTTACCGTTCACTGTTACGTGGCCATGGTTTACAAATTGGCGAGCAGCAAAAACTGTTGCAACAAATTTCGCACGATAAACAATAGCGTCAAGACGGCTTTCTAAAAGACCAATAAGGTTTTCACCCGTATCACCCTTAATACGAACAGCTTCTTTATAAAGACGCTTAAATGATTTTTCAGTAATTGAGCCGTAATAGCCTTTAAGTTTTTGCTTAGCGCGCAACTGAAGGCCATAATCAGATAATTTAGACTTGCGGCGCATACCATGCTGGCCTGGGCCGTGAGATCTAATATTTACTGGAGATTTAGGACGACCCCAGATATTTTCGCCCAAACGGCGATCGATTTTATACTTTTGTGAATGACGCTTCGACATCATAGTTCCTTTCAAGAAACATTAATAAGAAAGATACCACGCCCTCCTCTGCCCTGAGGTAAAACCTCAAAACCGACAGGCTCCAAAAATAATCAGGAAAACCTCGGGTGCGCCTAAACAACCGTAAACGGTCAATAGGTTCGTGCGTTCTATGAGCAAATCAACTATAAGTCAAGCACTTCAAAAGCAAAACGTTACTCAAAAACCAAGCAAAAGCTATTTTTTCCTAAGTCGTTTTTCTATTTGGCGTTTTTCCCAATCTTCGCCTACTGGGGAAAATATTATCTGAACACGTCAACAGAGCGACATTTGCATGACAGTGCGTAAATATCACTCCTTCCCCCGCTCGTGCCTTCGCTCAAGTGCCGCTATCACGCCACGAAAAGTGCGCACTTCTTGAGCGTTAAGATTAGCACGAGTTAACATCACTCTTATATTGTTAACCATTGATGGGCGTTTTTCACTAACCGTAAAAAATCCTGCTTTATCAAGAGCATTTTCAAGGTGAGTAAACATACCAACCACATCTTGTTTGCTGGCTTGCGCACCGTTTTCAAAATCAAACGGCAATGGCTCATTCACCTCTTTTGCCCTACGCCATTCATAAGCCAAAACCAAAACCGCTTGCGCAATATTTAGGGAAGCAAAAGCTGCCTCAACTGGCAGGGTGACAATAGCATCACTAAGCGCAACTTCTGCATTATTCAACCCCCATCTCTCACGCCCAAAAAGCAAACCTGCTTTCTGCCCTTCGCCAATTGTTGCAACCATTCTTGAGGCTGCCTCATCGGGGCCAATAACTGGCTTAAACATATCTCGCTTGCGAGCAGTTGTTGCCAAAACTAATGACAAATCCGCCACCGCCTCTTCAACCGTTTCAAAAACTCGCACCCTATCAATCACATGGTCGGCCTTTGCCGCCGCACTTGCTGCCTTTTCACTCGGCCAGCCATCTCGTGGGTTAACTAACCGCAAATCCCAAAGACCAAAATTTGCCATGGCTCTTGCCGCCGTTCCAATATTCTCACCCAATTGTGGCTCGCATAGAATTATTGCAGGACTTGGGGCAAATGTAATTTTTTGACTTTTATCAGTTCCAGCCATTTTTTCTCCTTAAATTTAATTAAGCTAGTAACCCAGCATGCTAAGCGTTTCAAGTGAAAGTAAAATAGTAAAACTTGCTAAATAGAATTTCTTATCCCAGCCTTTACTAAGTCATTTTTGTAAGTGCAAGGCACTCTCTTGCAAATGCTAGGCACTCTCTTGCCAGTGATAAACACTCTGTGTCATATTGAGCGAAGCGAAATATCTTTAGCTCAGAACTTGTGACCCTTCACTTACGTTCAAGCTAACGTTGAGAAAAATATCAATGCGCAATAAAACAATATGATGCAAAGTAAAGACTTTGAGCTTCAATAAAAGGAGAGCAAGATGACAAAAACAGGCCACTGCCATTGCGGCGATGTTAGTTATGAAGTTAACGGCGAGCCAACTCGTATGGCGCAATGCCATTGTAATGCTTGCAGACGAATTACGGGGACTGGCCACAATGTACAGGCATTTTTTAATAGTGATGATCTAAACATATCTGACAAAACAGCAACCCATGAATCTACCTCTGACGCTGGTAATATTCGCACTCGCCATTTCTGCCCAAATTGCGGATCAAGGCTTTTTTCTTATAATTCAAAAACTCCAAATACGGTCGGTATTTCAGTTGGCTCTTTTGATGATAGCTCATGGTTTAAACCAGAATTAATTGTATATGTTTCACAACGTCCAAATTGGGATATAATTGATGAGAGCATAAAAACTCATAAATTGATGTAAGTTTCTATGTTTTAAACAAGCCAGCCTTTGACGAAATCAAAACTAATGCTATAGGGGCATCACGAATATTCTCAATTGCTTGAGAGCCCTTTAACCAAAATAAATTTTGGAGTTTTTTAATGAGCAAAATCAAAGTTGCAAACCCTGTAGTTGAGCTAGATGGTGATGAAATGACCCGCATCATCTGGCAAGCAATTAAAGACAAGCTAATTCACCCATATCTAGACATTGACCTTGAATATTATGATCTTGGCATGCAGCACCGTGATGACACTGACGATCAGGTAACGATTGATGCCGCTCATGCAATTCAAAAACACGGTGTTGGCGTAAAATGTGCAACAATTACACCAGACGAAGCAAGAGTTGAAGAATTTGGTCTTAAAAAAATGTGGCGTTCACCAAATGGCACTATCCGCAATATCTTAGGCGGCGTGATTTTTCGTGAACCTATCATTTGTGACAACGTGCCTCGCTTAGTACCAGGCTGGACACAACCAATCATCATTGGCCGCCACGCTTTTGGCGATCAATATCGTGCAACCGATTTTAAATTTCCAGGTAAAGGCAAATTATCAATCAAATTTGTTGGCGATGATGGTAAAGAAATCGAACATGAAGTTTTTGATGCTCCATCAAGCGGCATTGCAATGGCAATGTATAATCTTGATGATAGCATTCGTGATTTCGCTCGTGCTTCACTAAACTATGCTTTGGGACGCAAAGTGCCTTGTTATCTCTCAACCAAAAACACCATTATGAAAATTTATGATGGACGCTTTAAAGATATTTTCCAAGAAATCTATGAAGCTGAGTTTGAAGCTGATTATAAAAAAGCAGAAATTTGGTATGAGCATCGCCTAATTGACGACATGGTTGCCGCTTGCATGAAATGGTCTGGCGGATATGTTTGGGCATGTAAAAACTATGATGGAGATGTGCAGTCCGATACTGTAGCACAAGGTTTTGGATCGCTCGGTCTTATGACTTCTGTGCTTTTGTCACCTGATGGAAAAACAGTTGAAGCAGAAGCAGCGCACGGCACAGTGACCCGTCACTATCGCCAACATCAAGAGGGTAAAGAAACCTCAACCAATTCAACAGCATCGATTTTTGCTTGGTCACGTGGCTTGGCGCATCGTGCAAAACTTGATGATAATAAAGAGCTAGCAGATTTTGCACAAACACTAGAAAAAGTAGTTGTTGACACGATACAAGGCGGCCAAATGACAAAAGATCTAGCATTACTAGTCGGCCCAGACCAAGAATGGCTCTCAACCATTGGCTTTTTAGATGCAATTGATGAGAATTTACAAAAAGCTATGGCTTAGTAAATCTTAGACATTTCAAATTTTTAAGGCGAGGCATGAAACTGCCTTGCCTTCAACTCACCAAAAAATCCTGACTTTTCTTTGCAAGGAAAATTAAATTTTGATGGTCTTAAACATTGTGATATGGAAAAAAGTATACAATGAAGAATGACACATTTTATAAAATAATCTACAATCCTAAATTACTGGCAATTGCATCAATCGCCTCTTGAGCTTTAGATCCATCAGGGCCGCCAGCTTGCGCCATATCAGGACGGCCGCCTCCACCCTTTCCACCCATTGCCGTCGAGCCGATTTTTACTAAATCAACGGCATTATTAGCAGAAGCTAAATCATCAGTAACGCCAACAACAATTGCACCCTTGCCATCTTCGCTTACAGCTGCAATTGCTACTATACCAGAGCCGATTGATTTTTTACCCTCGTCAACTAAGCCCTTCAAATCACGTGGAGAAACTCCGCTTACAACTTTACCAAGATATTTAATGCCGTTTATTTCAATCGCAGCTGGGCTGCCAGTGCTCGACCCGCCACCCATTGCCAATTTTTTCTTTACTTCCAAGAGTTCTCGCTCAAGTTTTTTGCGCTCTTCAAGTAAACTGCTAACACGAGATACCGCATCACTAGATGCAACTTTTAGAGTTGCAGAAATATCTTTTAATTTGGCTTCTTGATCATTTAAATAGTCCCTTGCTTTTGTGGCGCACAAAGCCTCAACCCGCCTAACACCAGAGGCAACAGATGTTTCTTGCACAATTTTTACCAAGCCAATATCACCAGTTCGCTCTACATGTGTGCCGCCGCACAATTCCATTGAATAGGCTTGGCCTTTTTTCTCGCCCTCGCTGACAATGCCCATAGATACAACACGCACCTCATCATCATATTTCTCTCCAAATAAAGCCATTGCCCCAGCCTCACGAGCTTCATCAACACCCATCAAGCGAGTTTTTACCTTAGTATTTTGTAAAATCATATCATTGGCCAGACGCTCAACTTGGGTAATTTCTTTTTCACTAACTGGCTTTGTATGTGAGAAATCAAAACGCAATCGATCTGGCGTTACAAGTGAACCTTTTTGGGCAACGTGCGATCCAAGAACTTGTCGCAATGCTTCATGCAACAGATGGGTAGCAGAATGATTAGCGCAGATAGATTTTCTGTTTTCTTTATCCACAACGAGATTTAATGCCATTGAATTCTTTAAAATACCTTTAGATATTTTTACCCGATGAGCAAAAATTCCGCCGACTTGCTTAGTCACCCCTAAAACTTTTGCCAAAACTTCATCATCAAAAACAGTTCCAATATCTCCAACCTGCCCGCCGCTTGTTGCATAAAAAGGGGTTTGGTTGAATATTATAAATCCTTCTTCTCCAGTTTTTAATTCTTCAACAATACTACCATTATTTACCAACGCAACAATTTCAGCTTGAGCTGATTGCGTCTTATAACCTAAAAATTCAGTGGGTTTAGCAATGTCTTCCACTTCAAACCAAACCTTATCTGTAGCACTTCCACCTGCACCCGACCAGCTTTTGCGAGCTTCTGTCTTTTGTTCTTCCATTGCATTTTGAAAACCAGATAGATCTACATTTATATCTCGATTTCTCAACGCATCTTGAGTTAAATCAAGCGGAAAACCATATGTATCGTAAAGTTTAAAAGCCGTTGCTCCATCAAGCATATCGCCTTTACCCAAATTTGCGGTTTCTTCATCTAAAATCGCAAGACCTCTGCTTAGGGTTTTCAAAAACCTACCCTCTTCCAGTTTAATTGTTTCCTCAATCATGCTTTTGCCGATAACAAGTTCTGGGTAAGCCTGCCCCATTTCATTGACCAAACTAGAAACTAAGCTATGAATGACTGGCTCTTTTGCGCCCAACAAAGTGGCATGCCGCATCGCACGGCGCATTATACGACGAAGAACATATCCTCGACCCTCATTTGAGGGCAGAACCCCCTCAGCAATCAAAAATGACATTGCTCGTAAATGATCAGCAATAACACGATGCGAAGTGATACCTTCGCCTTTTGGATTAGTCCCAGTTGCACTAGCTGAAGCATCAATTAAAGTTTTGAATAAGTCAGTT
>JAMONZ010000060.1 GCA_027066315.1 Hyphomicrobiales bacterium | reverse complement strand
CCCAGTTATCCAATAATATCCGTCCTTATCTCGCTTGCAGCCATCAGAGGTGAAATATTTAGAGCCATAGGTTGTAAAATAGGTATCAACAAAGCGTTGATGATCGTCATAAATAGTGCGGGCTTGGGCTGGCCAAGATGAAAGAATACATAAATTCCCAGATGCCTCACCCTCAAGTATATTGCCATCATTATCAACAATTTGTAGATCAATGCCAAAAAACGGTTTTGTAGCTGACCCAGGTTTTAAATCAGTTGCCCCAGGAAGGGGAGTGAGTAACATTCCACCAGTTTCTGTTTGCCAATAATTATCAATCACCTGACATTGTGCATTACCCACAACATGATAATACCACTCCCACGCCTGTGGATTTATTGGTTCACCAGCACTAGCCAAAAGTCTAAGGCTTGAGCGATCGGTTTTAGTAACAAATTCGTCCCCCGCCCCCATTAAAGCTCGAATTGCGGTTGGGGCTGTAAAAAACTGATTGACTTTAAATTTATCAATTATTTGCCAAAAACGGCTTGCATCGGGATAGTTTGGAACACCTTCAAACATAAGTGTAGTTGCACCATTTGAAAGCGGCGCATAAAGGGTGAATGAGTGACCAGTAATCCAACCTAAATCTGCTCCGCACCAATAAATATCTCCCCTTCGATAATCAAAAACTACTTCAAAAGCCAGACTAATATAGGTGAGATAACCGCCTGATGTATGCACAACACCTTTTGGCTTTCCTGTAGATCCAGATGTATAAAGCACAAATAATGGCTCTTCTGCCCCCATTGGCTCTATCTCGCAATTGTTTGATACCTCTTTTGCTGCTTCATGCCACCAGATGTCACGATCCTCAAACCAATCAATATCTGCTCCGCTGTGTTTAACAACGAGGACAGTTTTTAGTGATGGAGCTAGAGCTGCAGCATCATCAACATTTTTCTTTAGTGGAATTCTCTTGCCACCACGTCGCCCTTCATCAGAAGTGATAACAATTGTTGATTTGCAATCATTGATGCGGTTAGCTAATGAATCAGGTGAAAAGCCAGCAAATACAACTGAATGAACTGCGCCAATCCTAGCACAGGCCAACATTGCAAATGCAGCCTCTGGTATCATGGGCAGATAGATTGTGACTCTGTCGCCCTTTTTAACTCCTAGGTTTTTTAATACATTAGAGAAACGGCAAACCTCATCATGCAATTGTTGATAGGTAAAAGTTTTGGCCTTTTCATCAATTTCATCTGGCTCCCAAATTAAAGCTAATTGATCTGCTCTATCTGCCAAATGCCTATCAACACAATTATAGCAAACATTTAATATTCCATCTTCAAACCATTTGATGTCAACAGGATCAAAAGAAGCATTTTTTACAATTGTTGGGGGTTTAATCCAGTTAAGTCGGCATGCCTGCTCACCCCAGAACTCATCAGGGTTATTTAGCGATTGTGCATACATATATTCATATTGATCTGCATCAATATATGCCTCTTTCGCCCATTTATCTGGTACTTTATAGAGTTTTTCACTCATAAGATAAACTTCTCTAAATTGCTAAATATTCGTGTCGTAATTTTTCATTTTCAAGTACTTCTTTTGCAGAGCCTGTAAAAACAATTTCACCCGTATCAAGAATTGCAGCCTTGTCTGATAAGCGTAAAGCGGCAACAGCATTTTGCTCAACAATAATTGTAGTAATTCCTAGTTTTTTAATTGAGAGTAAAATCTTCTCAATTTCTTGCACAATAACAGGTGCTAAACCTTCGTAAGGCTCATCAAGCAAAAGCAGTTTTACATCACGAGATAAAGCCCGAGCTACCGCAAGCATTTGCTGCTCACCACCAGAAAGAGTAGTGCCTTCTTGTTTGCGCCGTTCTCCTAATCTTGGAAAATGATCGTAAACCTGCTCAAGTGTCCAACCATGCCCAGGGGCAACTTGCGCTAACATAAGATTTTCTTCAACCGTAAGGCCTTGAATGATGCACCTGCTTTCTTGCACCAATTGCACACCATTAAGTGCTGCCTCATGGGTTTTTAAATTATGTAAAGCCATGCCATTAAGCCAAATTTCGCCTGATTTAACTTCAGGATCGTCAGTTCTAGCAATTGCTCGAAGAGTAGAGGTTTTGCCTGCGCCATTGCGACCAAGAAGAGCTAAAATTTCACCCTCCTCAACATCAAATGAAACTCCTTGCACAATATAGCTTTCACCATAATAGGCATGTACATTTTCAATTGAAAAAAATGGCTTTTTCTTTTCTACTTTAGTTTCGCTCATACTCATTCGCTAGATTCCCCCAAATATGCTTCTTTAACCTTGGGGTTAGCTCTAATTTCATCAGGTGACCCCTCGGCAATAATGCGCCCCTGCGCTAAGACTGAAACCTTATCAGCAAGAGAAAAAACCACATGCATATCATGCTCGATAATGATTTTGGTCATGCCAGTTGATTTAATTTTTTTAAGCAAATCAATCGTAGTATTTGTATCATGGCGTGACATGCCAGCAGTTGGCTCGTCTAAAAGTAATATTCTAGGTTTTTGAATAAGGCACATAGCAAGCTCAAGCCGGCGTTTATGACCACGAGATAATGCCCCCGCATGGGTATTAATCATTGGCTCTAATCCAAAATCAACAATAATTTCTTCTGCCTCTTGTGCAATGTCTTTTTCACTTTGAAGTGAGTTAAATATATTAATTTTGAACGAGCCATCTCGTTTTGCAAAAGCTGGTGCCATAACATTATCAAAAACCGATAAATCAGGAAAAATTTCAGGTGTTTGAAACACCCGTGCAACTCCCATTTGATTTATTTCATGTGGCGACTTGCCAGTTAACACCTCTCCATCAAGTACAACTGTGCCACGAGTAGGTGCTAATTTCCCAACAATTACATTTAGTAAAGTAGACTTGCCTGCTCCATTTGGTCCGATGATAGCATGAGTTTTTCCCTCTTCAATTGCCAAATCAACATCAGCCAGAGCGTGTAAACCGCCAAATGTTTTATGGACATCTGCAACATGGAGAACAGTATTATTTGACGCTTTTACCATCTTTATTCTCCTTTCTTGAGGTCGGGTTTTGGCAAATTCTCAGGGTCAATGACTTCTTCGCCCTTTGATGGATCTTTGCGATTTGAGAACCTTGCTGAAATCCTCCTAACACCCTCCATAATGCCACCAGGGAGGAACACAACAACCAAAACAAACATCAGGCCTAGGGTTAAATGCCAACCCTCGCCAACAAATTTAGATGAAATAAGCACCACAATGCTTTCAAAATTATCGGGTAGGAAGGCAAAGAAATTATGCAAGACGCTTTCATTAAAGGCTGAGAAAATATTCTCAAAATATTTAATAATCCAAGCACCAATAACAGGGCCAACTAACGTTCCAACCCCGCCAAGGATAGTCATCAAAACTAATTCACCAGATGCAGTCCATTGCATGCGCTCAGCACCTGCAAGCGGATCGGTAATTGAAAGAAGTCCACCAGCAACACCAGCATATATGCCTGAAATTACAAAAGCGGTTAACATGTAAGGCTTGGTATTAAAGCCTGTGTAATTCATGCGATCTTCGTTAGATTTAATCCCCTTAAGCATCATTCCAAATGGTGATGATGTTATTTTTTGAGCAATAAAAAACCCAATTAATAAAATAACTGCACAGAAATAAAACCCTGCATAACCATTCATTGGTATGCCAAACAGACTTGAAGTTGGCAAACTACTACCACGCTCAATAAACATCATATCAATTGCACGAGGGTCTTGCAAAGTAAGCTGCAAGCCATTTTCTCCATGAGTTATTGGACTTAGCACCGAATAGGCTAATTTATAACTCATTTGTGCAAAAGCTAAGGTAAGAATAGAGAAATAAATCCCTGAACGCCTAAGTGAAATAAAGCCAATCGCTAAGGCAAATAAGCCAGAGAAAAATATTGCAAAAACTAATGCTAATACTGGGTTCATTGATAGTAATTTAAACGACCACACAGCGGCGTATGATCCGACACCCAAAAAGGCCGCATGACCAAAGCTAAGATAACCAGTGAGGCCAAATAAAATATTATAACCAACAGCAAGAAGTGCGTAGATTGCAAATTTTTGTAACAGGCCAGGATATGAAGCTCCAAGTGGAGCAAGCCAAATTGGCATAGTTAAAACAACAATTGCGAACAATACAAAGGTGATGGCATCTTTTTTAGGAATGTTAAACATCTTAATTCTCCATCACGCCACGTTTGCCCAACAAACCACGTGGGCGAACTAACAAAATAATCACTGCCACAAGGTAGATAATAATCTGGTCTATCCCTGGTAAAATATCCTTAACAGCTGTCATGGAAGCAAGAGATTGAACTACGCCAAGCGTAAAGCCAGCCAATACCGCACCGGGTAAAGACCCCATTCCACCAACCACCACAACGATGAATGAAAGAACCAAAAAGTCCATTCCAAGCGTATAATCTGGTGGTAAAATCGGCGTGTACATAACGCCAGCTAAGCCAGCAACAACGGCGGCAATGCCAAACATAATAGTAAAACGTTTATCGATATTTATACCCAACATAGAGACTGTTTCTCTGTCTGCCATGCCAGCACGAACTACCATGCCAAAGGTTGTAAATCTTAAAAATGCAAACACCGAGGCAATAACACTAAGCGAGAAGAGTAAATAAACTAAACGCCAGATAGGGTAGGTAATTGTATGTTGAGCTAACCCAACCATAACCCCTAAGTCGGCTGCCCCTTGCAATGCTTGCGGAATTGGTTGCGGGTTAGGGTTTGCGCCAAAAAATGTTTTTACAATTTCTTGCAAAACAATTGCTAGGCCAAAAGTTACAAGAATTTGCTCAGCATGGGGGCGTTTATAAAAATGCTTAATAAGCCCACGTTCCATAGATATGCCAATAAGTAACATAACAGGAATAGCTAACAGCAATGAAAAAGGCACCGAATAATCAATTAAAACATTACCAAAATCACCAAACCATTGTTGGGCGTAAGGAGTGCGAATTTCAAGCGGAGTTCCCCAAGGGCTAAGCTCTGTTTTGCTTAAAACAACTTGCTCAAGCGTAATAAGTTTGCGAAAAGTAACGGCACAAAATGCACCAATCATGAATAATGCACCATGGGCAAAATTTACTACACCCAAAGTGCCAAAAACTAGGGTTAAACCCAAGGCGATCAGCGCATAAGCTCCGCCTTTATCAAGACCGTTTAAAACCTGAAGAAAAAACGCATCCATAAAATTACCCCCATTAAAAATTACTAGATAGTTGGAGCAACCAAAAAGGTCGCTCCAATATATTCGTGTGAAATATAAACTTCTTTAAAGATTTAAGAAACTTCGTATGGCCCTAATTCACCACCAAAGATTTTAGCATCATATTCAACTTGAGAACGTGGAACTTCTTGCACAACTTCAAGTAAATCGAATTGTGATGTTGGATTTTGGTTTCCACGCACAACCAGAACATCTTTAAAGCACTGATGATCTTCAGCACGATATTCTGTTGCGCCGTTGCCCATACCGTCAAATTTATGCCCTTCAAGTGCCTTAATAACTTCAGGCGGATAAAGAGTGCCAGCACGCTCACATGCATCAGCATAAAGCAATGTTTGAACATAACATGTATGCGCAGCCATTGATGGCGGGAAGCCATATTCAGCACCAAATGACTTAACAAAGGCTTTTGAGCCATCGTTTTGCAATGACCAGTTCCAGTTTGCTGTACCAAGGATACCTTTGATGTTTTCACCAGCACCCTGCGCCATAAGACGAGAGAATAAAGGCACAACAATTTCGATATTCTTGCCGTTAGCCTGACGATCTTTAAGACCAAACTGAATAGCTTGAGTTAATGAGTTCACCATGTCTTTGCCATAATGGTTCAAAATAACAACATCAGCACCAGAGTTTAAAATTGGTGTGATATATTGGCTAAAGTCACCTGCACCAACTGGTGTAAGAACATTTTTTTCAGTTTCCCAACCAAGTGCTTCAGTAGCATTTTGAATTGATTCCTGTTGTGTCCAACCCCAGTTATAATCAGCAGTTAGGTGATATGCTCTACGGTCACTGCCATATTCAGCATTAAGCACAGGCGCAAGTGCCGCACCAGACATATAGGCATTAAAGAAATGTCTAAAGCCATAGCGTTTTTTGTCTTTACCTGTTGTATCATTTGAATGGGTAAGCCCAGCCATAAAGATTGTGCCCATTTCTTGACAAAGTGCTTGCACAGCAACCGCCACACCAGAAGATGAACCACCAGTAATGATTAAAGCACCATCACGCTCAATCATACGACGTGCGCTATCACGAGCAGCATCAGATTTAGTTTGAGTATCACCAGTTACATAAGTAACTTTTTGACCCAAAATGCCATTACCTTTAAGATTTGAAGGTTGCATAGTGTTTAGCATTCCGCCATCACCTTCACCATTAAGATGTTTAACGGCAAGCGTATAAGCACGCAATTCGTCAGCACCCTCATCTGAATATGGGCCAGTTTGCGGCACGTTAAAGCCAAGCACCACATCACCCCCCTTTGGGTCATTGCGGAAATCTTGCGCCCATGCGCCTTTTACAAAAATTGAAGGTGCTACACCAGCTGTAATCAAACCAGCGCTTGCTCCCTTTAATACTTTACGACGAGTGACGCCATTTTTTTTAATACTCATATTAATCCTCCTCCTGAATGGACAAGCTATGAACAAGCCCTCACTGACTTATCTAGCTAGATTTTTTAACTATTGCGATATTTGAAAATTTTTACAATAGGCTATTGTAAAAGCAGTGAAATTTTGTCAATAATTGCTCTTATTGATGCACTAATTTGTAAATTTATTAACAAAGCAGGATTATTTATGCGCGCCCCAATTGGTTTTAGAATCCGCAACCAACGCAAATCATTAGCTATTTCCCAAGCAAGATTGGCTAAAACGATTGGTATTTCTGCCAGTTATTTGAATTTAATCGAAGCATCAAAGCGTGATGTTGGTGGAGCTTTGTTGCAAAAAATCGCAAAGTCACTTGAATTAAATATCGAACAATTAACTGGTGAGAGCGAACAAAGGTTAATAACTGACCTTGGCGAGGCTTTTGCAGACCCGATTATGGGGGAGGTAAATTTAAGCCAATCTGAGATAGCTCAAATGGTAGTTCGCTCACCAAAAATGGCTAATTCATTTGTTCAGCTTTATCGTGCTTATGTAGATAGTAACGCCTCAAACCAAGTTTATAGTAATCGTTTAAGGGCTGACCCTTTATTTTCAGAGCTTTTGCACCAAGTCCTCTCGCAAGTTACTGCTATTAGGTCGAGTGCTGAAATTCTTGAAACGGTTGGGGATTTATCGGTGCAGGAGAGCGGGCGGTTTTTGGCCTCGATTGGGCATGAATCTCGCCTTATGTCAGATGTTGCGCAAACTTTAATTGGTCATTTTGATCAGACTTCACAAAATAGACGCTCAATCACACCAACTAGAGAGCTTGATGATTATATAATCGAGGAGCATAATTATTTTCCCTTGCTTGAAGATGCAGCTTTATCTTTAAGGTTAGAAATTGTAAAATTTAATAGATTTGATGAGAATGCGCTTTTAGAACAATTAGAAAATAAATTCTCAATAACGCTAAAAAATCCAAATGAAAAAAAATCTGCAAAAAGAAATATTGATGATAAGAAGAAAAATATATCTACTCAGTTTGAATATTGCAAAAAATCTAAAACGGTTTGGTTTTCAGGAACTTCTCGTGCCTCAACTAGGCAATTCCAACTTGCTCTTTTATATGCACAATTATCGGTTGGTGATTTAATTAAGGCACAATCAAATGATCCATTTTTTACTCTTGGTGATACAAAAAAGCTAGCAGCAAAATATATTGCCTCTTATATCGCTGGGGCAATGATTTTTCCCTATGATGAGTTTTTGCAAGATGTTCAAGATAGCCAGTATGATATTGATCATTTAGGGCAGAAATATACTGCCAGCTTTGAGCAGGTGGCGCATAGGCTGGTTACACTTAGGCAAAAAGAGGCCAGTGGAGTAGCTTTTGGGTTTTTACGCTCAGATCCAGCAGGCCGTTTAACCAAACACTTTCCGCTTCCGGGGCTTTTATTACCAAACTCGGGGCATGCTTGCCCACTATGGGCAATCTATGGTGCTTTTGCTTCGAGTGAGCCAATTGTGCGCCAAGTAGTGCGTTTTGCTGACGGGTCACGATATTTTTTCATTGCAAAAACTACCTCTAAAAGACTCTCTACCTTTAACTCTCAGCGTATGAATTCATCGGTCATGCTGGCTTGCGATATTAATGATGCGAAGAATATTGTCTATTCAAGAGGGCTTGATTTGGAAAATGAGGACAGTGATGTGGAGGTTGGGCCATCTTGTCGTCTATGTACATTAAAGCATTGTGTTCATCGCCAAGAGCCAGCACTTTATCCTGTGTAAATAAATATATTTTGCTATTTATTTGCTATTTTGTTGGCAAAGACAACATGATTGCTATAAAATTTGGATAAAACACAAATAGGGAGGTGGTTTTGACTTTAGACATTCTTATTGCTGAAGACGAATTAGGAATCCTAGCCTCGTTAGATTTTATTCTAAAGCGTGCGGGCTGGAGTGTTCAATCGGTTTTTGATGGTCAGGCGGCGATTGAAAGTGTAAAAAAACTAAGCCCAAAGGTCTTGGTGCTTGATGTTATGTTGCCCAAAAAATCAGGTTTTGAAGTCTTGAAACATTTACGTAAGGAGAGCGAAAGTAAAGACCTGCCAATATTGATATTAACTGCTAAGGGGCAGAAACGGGACAAAGAGTTAGCTAAAGAATTGGGGGCGACTGCTTTTATCACAAAACCTTATGCCAATGTTGAAGTGGTAGAAACTGTGCGCTCGCTCTTGCATAAGAGTAAAGATATTCAGGGGTTAAAATAATGGCCAATCGTCGCAAATTAGAAAATGCGGCACTTGCGCTTTCTGTCTTTGGGGTCATTTTAATGGTACCACCTTTACTAAGTATCTTTAACATTCCAATCAAATTGTTTGGCGCACCTTTGGTTGTGATATATTTATTTAGCTTATGGTTGGTGTTAATTGGGGCTACTTTTTTTCTATCTTCTCGCCTTAAATCTCCAAATGAGAATAACTCATTTCGTACTGAAATAACTAAAGAGAATAAAAACCTAAAGAGTAAAGATTGATGTTATCAGCAAATTTCATCATTCTTATTGCTTTTGTATATATTTGCCTGTTGTTTGCTCTTGCCTATTTTAGCGATAAATGGGCATCAAAAGGCAAAAAAACTTTTTTAAATTCACCTTTTATCTACACGCTTGCTATCTCTGTTTATTGCACTAGTTGGACTTTTTATGGAGCGGTTGGATCTGCCGCACGAAATGGTTTAGAGTTTTTAGCAATTTATCTTGGCCCCACTCTGGTATTTGTTGGCTGGTGGTTCATTTTACGTAAATTAGTACGTATCGGCCAAGAAAATCGCATCACTTCAATTGCTGATTTATTATCCTCAAGGTTTGGCAAGTCAAACAGACTTGGAGTGTTGGTAACATTAATTGCCGTTATTGGAACAACGCCATATATTGCCCTTCAGCTAAAGGCTATTACATCTTCAATTCAGGTAATTTCTGCATCAAGCGAGCAAGGGGCATTAGCAGGGTTTGATGATGGCAGATTAGCACTTGGCATTGCCGCTGTTATGGCATTATTCACAATAATGTTCGGCACAAGAAATGTCGATGCAAAAGAGCAGCATCATGGAGTAGTTGCGGCCATTGCTTTTGAAGCTATTATAAAATTAGTTGCGTTTATTTCTGTTGGAGTTTTTGTAACATTTCAGCTTGGTGGCGGGGTTGAGGCTATTTTTACTAAAGCGCAAGAGGCAGGAGTTGATATTCATGCAAAAGGAACTTTTGGCCCTCGCTGGATTGCCCTTTTATTTCTATCGGCTGCTGCAATTTTATGTCTGCCTCGCCAGTTTCAAATTACGGTGGTTGAAAACTCAGATGA
>JAMONZ010000059.1 GCA_027066315.1 Hyphomicrobiales bacterium | reverse complement strand
ACCTGACTGGCCAAGGTTTTTTGAACTTTTGCGCATTGGCACACCGATAGGTTTAACTATTATGTCTGAAGTTAGCATGTTTGGGGTTGCAGTTATAATGATGGGCTGGCTTGGCACAACCGAGGTAGCCGCCCATGCCATTGCCCTGCAATGTGCTGCTATTGCCTTTATGATTCCGCTTGGCCTATCGCAAGCAACAACGGTTAGAGTTGGGCTGTTTGCTGGGGCAAAAAATTATGATGGCATTAACAAAGCTGGCTGGACTTCATATTATATAACATTATTTTTTATGACACTTACTTGTGCGTTATTTATTTTTGCTCCCTTTACTCTGGCTCATTTATTTCTTGACCCAAATATTGAACAAAATATTCCTGTTATTTTACTTGCTGTTTCTTACCTTGGGGTTGCAGCTTTATTTCAATTTGTTGATGGAGCGCAGGTTATTATGGCGGCCAGCTTGCGTGGGTTAAATGATACATTTATTCCTATGATTTTATCATTTTTTGGCTATTGGGTTATTGGCATCGGCACTGCTTATTATGCGGCTTTTGTTTTAGACTTTGAAGGAGTTGGAGTCTGGCTTGGCTTAGCAGCAGGCTTGGGTTTTGTTGCTATTGTTTTAACATTGCGTTTCATAATGCGAGAAAAGATTGGCCTTTTAGAAAGACTGTGATTTAAAAAAACTGTAAAATACCTTGATAAATAATCCAAAAACCAACCCCAACCACTATGGCAGAGAATATATAATTTAGGCCATTTGTACTTTTACCAAGAATTTTACTTGCGCCAACGCCAAGCAAGCCACCCAATGCACCGCCAAAGATAAATAGCCCAGCTATTTTCCAATCTACCATGCCTGAAATTGCATAATTTGTGGCCGTAGTCGCACCGAATGCGGCAACCGCCACCAAAGAAGTCCCCATAGCATAACGAAGCGGCATACCTGTTGCAAAAATCAATGATGGCACGATTAAAAAACCGCCACCAATACCAAAAAATCCCGATAAAAGCCCAACCGCAAAACCCGCAGGAATAAGCCGAGAGAGAAGTGTTTTTGCTGTGTCTTTGGTTAAAAGAACTTCTGCATTTCCAGCAGAGCTTTTTTTAAACAACATAAAAAACCCAACTATCAACATTAATATTCCGAATAGAAATAGGAGTTTTTCACCATCAACCATCTTGGCAATGCTTGAGCCAACAAACGCCCCAAGAATTCCAAATAAAGCAAAAAAGCTAACGCAACGCCATTTTACATAACCCAAACGCCAATGCGGAATTAGGTTTATTAGAGCAGTGAGAGAAACGGCAATGGCAGATGTTCCCAATGCTTGATGGGTTGAGCTTATGCCAACCACATAAATTAATAATGGCACCGCCAAAATTGAGCCTCCACCACCAACAAGGGCTAAGATAAAACCAACGAGCGAGCCAGAAAAAACAGACAAGAGATTTGGATCTGATAGCATTTATTTGCCTATTTATTTATGAGTAATTTTAGTTGCAAAACTCTTTTGAAGTTCCACAATAAAGCCGATGCAATGTAACTATTAGCTCTTTGATATTTTGATCTGCCAAGCGATACCAAAGCGTCTGCCCATCTCGACGATATGTAATTATACCCTCATCACGCAATTTACTTAAATGCTGACTCATTGCTGATTGAGAAAGACCAGCAACCCCAACAAGCGAGCCAGCAGTCATTTCGCCATGCTCAACAATTCTACAAAGTAATAAAATTCTCTTGTCATTTCCAATTGCTTTAAGAATAGAGCTAACTCGAGCGGCATTTTGCTCAAGATCACGCATTTTTTCTGGCTCAATTATATTATTAGTTTCTTGCTCAATCATATTCACAAATTAAACTTTCTTTAAATTTATTGTTGCAATATTAGTAAATGCTAATATATAGGTCAAGAAAATAATTATAAATTATAAATCTTGGAGAAGATTATGAGTGATAATAAACCATATATACAGGCTTTTTTTGATGAGGCCACAAATACAATAAGCTATCTGGTTGCTGATACTAAAACCAAGAAGGCTTTAGTTATCGACCCTGTGCTTGACTATGACCAAAATGGTGGCGAGGTTGATACTCGCTCGGTAGAGAAAATCTTAAAAGCTGCTAGTGATAATAATTATAATATTATCTACGCTTTTGAAACTCATGCACATGCCGACCATCTTTCTGGTGCGCCATATATCAAGGCAAAAACTGGTGCAAAAATTGGTATAGGTGAGCATATTAACGAGGTTCAAAAAATCTTTAGGCCTGTTTTTAATGACCTTGAGCTTAAAACCGATGGCTCTGACTTTGATATGCTATTAGCCGATGGGCAAATAGTTGAGCTTGGCGAATTAAACATAGAAATTTTATTCACCCCTGGGCATACACCTGCTGATGTTAGCTTTAAAATTAATGATATTGTTTTTGTTGGTGATACTTTATTCATGCCAGATTTTGGCACTGCTCGTGCTGACTTCCCCGGTGGCGATAGCAAAAAATTATATGCTTCAATTCAAAAATTGCTGGAATTGCCTAACGAAACAATTCTATATATGTGCCATGATTATAAACCTGAGGGGCGTGAAAATTATGCGTGGGAAACTACAGTAAAAGAGCAGCGCAATAATATTCATATTAAAGATAATGTGAATGAGGAGGATTTCATTGCTATGCGAGATAAGCGCGATGCAAAACTGGCTGTGCCTCGTTTATTACTTCCATCAATTCAGGTCAATATACGTGCTGGCCGTTTTCCTAAAGCTGAGCAAAATGGTGTTCATTATTTGAGCGTTCCGGTAAAAGCAAAGCAATTTAAAGAACAAATCGTAAGTTAAAAAATTTTAAAAAAGAAAGAGAATAAAATGTCATTTGGAAATATTATGTCTATGTTTGGCGGTGCTGGTAATGGTGCAGGATTTGAAAATATCTCAGCAGGATCTGCAGTGCAATTTCATGGTGATGAAGACAGTATCTTTATCGATGTAAGGTCTCATGGTGAAATTAACGGCGGTACAATCAAGGGTGCAATTGCAGCTCCATTGCAAGAATTGTCTAACCATGCCCAACCTGATGGTAGTGGATCGCTTCCCGCTATTGCTGAGAAAAAGCGCATCTTCATTGTTTGTGCATCAGGCGCACGCTCTGGTGTTGCTGCTCGTCAAATGGCACAATTGGGATATGAAAATGTTGCAAACCTTAGTGGTGGACTAGGAGCATGGGTACGTGCAGGCGGCCCTGTACAGAGATAAGTTTTTTATAAATTTAAACTATTATTACACCGCCTCTAATTGGGCGGTGTTTTATTTTGTGCCAACACATCACCAACCAGATGTAGCGAACCACAAATTACAATAATCGCATCATCAATTTTTGCCGCTTTTGTCAGTGCCGCTTTTATTGATTTAGCAGCAAAAGCCTTAAAACCTTGCTCTTGCGCCAATTGAGCTAATTTCTCTGCACTAAAAATTTTTCTATCGGTTTTCATTTCAATTGTGAAAATATTATTCACTCTGCCCTTAAACTGCTCTAAAAAACCTACCACATCTTTATTTGCAAAAGCTGCCATTATTAGGATAATTGGACGATTATCATTCAAACCGTTTAATGTAGAAGAAATGGCTTTTGCCCCTGCAACATTATGCCCACCATCTAAAAACAATTGATGGTTTGGGGTAAGTAATTCTCGCAACTCACCCTCAATAATAGGCATAAAACGCCCTGCCCAGACAGTATTTCTTAGACCTTTTTCAATTTGATTTTCATTAACTGGTAAATTGAAATGAGTTATTGCAGCAATTGCTGTGCTTGCATTTTCATATTGAAAATTACCCTTAAGGCTTGGTGGCGGCAAGTCTAATAATCCATTTTCATCTTGATAAATCAACCTGCTATTTTGCTGATATCCATCAAAATCTCTACCCATAACAAAAGGTTTTATAGCAAGTTTTTTTGCCTCTGTTTGTATAGAGGCCATTGCCTCATCTTGCTGGCGAGCAATTACTGCCAAAGAGTTCGCCTTTAGAACACCTGCTTTTTCAAATGCAATTTTTTGCAAATTCTCGCCCAAAAACTCTTGATGATCGATTGAAACTGGTGTGATGATTACGCCAAGCGGGTTATCAACCACATTAGTGGCATCAAACCGCCCACCAAGCCCAACCTCTAGCAATAAATAATCGGCCTTTTCTTTTGAAAACAGATAAAAAGCCGCAGCAGTTGTAATTTCAAAATATGTGATAGCTCTGCCAGCGTTTACTTTCTCACAAATTTCTAGTGCCTCTAGCAATTTTTTATCACTAACAAGTTCGCCAGATAATCTAATTCGCTCATTAAACCTTACAAGGTGAGGAGAAGTATAAACATGCACTGTTTTGCCAGCTGCCTCTAGCATTGCACGAAGAAAAGCAATGGTTGAACCTTTACCATTCGTCCCTGCAACATGAATTGTTTTAGGCAAATTATCTTGCGGATTGCCAAGCTCGTTTAGCAATCGCTCAATTCGATTTAGCTTGAGGTCAATCAGCTTATTTGGGTGCAATTCAAGCAAGCGTTTTAATATTGCGTCTATGCGCATGAAAAGTTCTACTCTGCGTGAGCCGCTTCTGGCGGAGGGCTGGTTAGTGAATCATCACTATTTTTTATTTCTAAATCACTGGCCTTTGCTATTTCGTCTTGGCTCTCATCTTTTGGTGAAACAACAATTTGGGTGGATTTTTCTGCTGCTGGCTTGCCCATAAACATCAAAATTAATGAGCTGATGACATCACGTAATTTATGGCGATGTACAACCATATCTATCATGCCATGCTCAAGCAAATAATCTGAACGCTGAAAGCCTTCTGGCAATTTTTCACGAATTGTTTGCTCAATAACCCTTGCTCCAGCAAAGCCAATTAATGCCCCTGGTTCTGCAATATGAACATCGCCAAGCATCGCATAAGAAGCCGTAACACCACCTGTTGTTGGATTAGTTAATACAACAATATATGGCAGACCCGCTCGTTTTAAGCGTTTTACTGCAACGGTAGTTTTGGGCAATTGCATAAGCGATAAAATACCCTCTTGCATGCGTGCGCCACCCGAGGCTGTAAAAATAATAAACGGTATTTTTTTCTTTATTGCAACTTCTATGCCCCGCACAATTGCCGCACCAGATGCTAGACCTAAAGAGCCAGCTATAAAGTCAAAATCTTGCACCGCAACAACCACGCCCTGACCAGAAAGTTTGCCAGTTGCAACTTGCACTGCATCTTCATATCCAGTTTTATTGCGGTGTTCTTTTAATCGATCCGTATATTTTTTCATATCTTTGAATTTTAAAGGATCTTGCGCCGTTTTTGGTAAATCGACCAAGTCATAATCGCCATCATCAAAAAATGAAGCCATGCGATCTTTGGCCTTAATTTTCATATGATAATCTGAAGAAGGCACAACCCATTGGTTTGCTTCTAGGTCTTTATAAAAAACCATCTCGCCGCTATCGGGGCATTTAACCCATAAGTTTTCACTTACTTCACGCTTATTAAGAAGCGAGCGGATTTTTGGGCGAACAATTTTGTTAATCCAGTTCATAATGCTGTTTTACCTGTTGTTTCGTTGGGTTTTGCCAACTTTTTAATTTAATTAAAAATGAGTTTATCAGGTTTATAAGTTGCGGACAATGTCAATTATAACGCCACTATTTTTTAATAGATGCAATGCCTTTTGCCAAATCTCTAACTAAATCATGCACTGCACCGATGCTATTTTTAGTTATATTGCCATTTTGCAAGCTATTATCAAGTGCCTTTATTAAAGCAGAGCCTACCACAACACCATCAGCAAACTTTGCAACCTGCGCTGCATCTTTTGCTGTTTTAATGCCAAAACCAACCGCTATAGGCAAATCTGTATGAGATTTTAAACGCCTAACTGCATCGCCCACTTTTTCAAAATTAGAAATTGCAGTGCCAGTAATGCCCGTCATTGAAACATAATAAACAAAGCCTGAAGAGTTTTTTAAAACTTTCGGAAGGCGGTTATCATCAGTTGTTGGGGTGGTGAGGCGAATGAAATTTATATCATGCTTTATGGCAGGAAGGCATAATTCATCGTCTTCTTCACTTGGTAAATCAACAATGATTAAACCATCAACCCCCGCTTTTTTTGCCGCTTTAAGGAATTTTTCAACCCCAAACACATAAATCGGATTATAATAGCCCATCAAAATAATTGGCGTAGATTTGTCTTTTTTTCGAAACGCCGTGACCATTTCAAGAGTTTTTAAAGTGTTATGACCTCCAGCTAAAGCCTTATGTCCTGCTGCTTCAATTGTTGGCCCATCTGCCATTGGGTCTGAAAAAGGCATGCCCAATTCAATTATATCAGCTCCAGCTTTTGGTAGAGTATCAAGAATTTGTTGTGAGGTTTTTAAATTTGGATAACCTGCGGTAATAAATGTTACTAGTGCCGCTCTATTTTTCTTGGCGCAATTTTTAAAAGCATTTTCTATCCTATTATCATTCATAATTAAAGCTCCTCCCCAGCATTTTTATCTCCAAAATCCTTGCTGCTTAGAAGTTTACTTACCGTCTCAACATCTTTGTCACCTCGACCTGAAAGGTTAAGCACAATAGTTTGGCTTTTATCCATTGTCGGGGCAATTTTTATTACTTGTGCAAGGCCATGCGCACTTTCTAGGGCTGGAATAATACCCTCTAATTTTGTGCAAAGTTGAAAAGCCTCTAAAGCCTCTTTATCAGTAATTGGAGCATAAGTTACTCGCCCGCTGTCTTTTAAAAATGAATGCTCTGGCCCAACTCCGGGGTAGTCAAGCCCTGCTGAAATAGAATGACCCTCAAGAATTTGCCCATCATCATCTTGAAGCAAATATGTGCGGTTGCCATGTAATACACCGGGTTTACCCCCCGTCATAGAAGCGGCGTGGCCATTTTCTACTTCAATGCCATAACCGCCGGCCTCTGCGCCAAATAATTTAACCTCAACATCATCTAAAAATGGATGAAAAATTCCAATAGCGTTTGAACCGCCGCCAATGCAGGCAACTATGGCATCTGGTAAATTTTCTTCTTTTTCTAGGAATTGCTCTCTTAATTCTTCCCCAATTATAGATTGAAAATCACGCACCATTGCAGGATATGGATGCGGCCCTGCCGCTGTGCCAATTAGATAATATGTATCATCAACATTTGTTACCCAATCTCGCAAGGCTTCATTCATTGCGTCTTTTAGCGTGCCAGCCCCTGCGGTTACTGGAATAACTTTAGCCCCTAAAAGTTTCATGCGAAAAACATTTGGTGCTTGGCGTTCAACATCTGTTGCGCCCATATAGACCACGCATTCAAGCCCAAATCTTGCACAAACTGTTGCAGTTGCAACGCCGTGCTGCCCTGCTCCTGTTTCGGCAATTATGCGAGTTCTACCCATGCGTTTGGCAAGTAAAATCTGACCCAAACAATTATTGACCTTATGCGAGCCAGTGTGATTTAGCTCCTCACGCTTGAAATAAATTTTTGCACCATCAAGCTCTTTTGTAAGTCGCTCAGCAAAATAAAGTGGCGATGGCCTGCCCGTATAATCCTTATTTAACTTTGCCAGCTCAGCTTTATATAGAGGGTCTTTTTTTGCATTTTCATACTCATTTTCAAGCTCTAAAATAAGCGGCATCAACGTTTCTGCAACAAAGCGTCCACCAAAGTTACCAAAATTTCCGTTTTCATCTGGGCCGTTTTTTAACGAATTTGGCTTGCTTTTATCCATAATGTTTACTTTTCTAATTTTTTGGCGGCGTTAAGAGCATTATTTATAAAGTCTAAGATTTTCTTTTCGTCTTTTTCGCCAACAATTTTTTCAACTCCTGATGAGACATCAAGGCCAAATGGCCTTACATTTATAACCGCATCACTAACATTTTGATCGTTTAAACCACCCGAAAGCATGAATTTTATTGACGGGTCAAGCATTTTTAACAAACCCCAATCAAAAGCCTTGCCAAGCCCACCTGGACGAGAAGCGTTTTTTGGCGGCTTTGCATCTAAAATTATTCTATCAACTACAGCATAAAAGGCTTTGATATTTTTTACATCAGCACTTGAGCCAACTGGCAAAGCCTTGATTATTTTCATATCTGTTAGCGAGCGAATTTCTTTTACTCGCTCAAGACTTTCATTGCCATGCAATTGTAGCCAGTTCGGTTTTAGCGCATCAATTTGCCTAACTAGCTTATCACTTGGGTTCACGCTTAAGATCACCGTTTCAGCCCTGTTATGCACAAGATCAATTAACTGTTTGATTTCTTTTAGCTCAAGATGACGGGGGCTTTTTTCAAAAAAAACAAACCCCAACATATCTGCTCCAGCATCAATGCAATGTTGAGCAATTTTTGGGGTTTTAATACCACAAATTTTTATAATTGGCTGATAGGCTTTAAAACTCATTCAGATAAATCTTGCACACTTAAAAGCGAGCTATCACTCATTTGTTTTTTTGCAGATTGCTTCATCTCATTCAGCTCAAACTCTAACGATTTAGTTTTTTTAGATAGCTTACGACAAGTTTTGCGGTGCTTGCCTTGCGTAAACCAAACGGCTGTTCCGCCCAAAATAATACCAATGAATAACATTGCATAAATTATAATAAAAAGTGAAATATCAACATTGGCAATGATTGGGTTTAACGACGAAGTTGGATCAAAATGTAGCGAAACAACATGTCTATTGGCTAAAGCAAACACAATCATAACTGCACAAATCGGCACTAAAATAAACCAACCAATAAATCGCTTAATCATAAATAAAATCCATACTAAATAATCAAAGGGCTATTTATTGAGCCTGTCACGAATTTCTTTGCCAGTTTTAAACTGAGGAACAAACTTTTTTCCAACGCTTACTTTTTCACCAGTGCGAGGATTACGGCCAATTCGTGCATCTCGATTTTTGACTGAAAATGCACCAAAACCACGCAATTCAACCCGATCACCACGAGCCAAGGCATCACTAATTTCACCAAAAATTGCGTTGACTATATTTTCTATGTCCCGCTGGAAGAGGTGCGGATTCTCATCAGCAAGTTTTTGAACTAATTCGGATTTTAACATTTCTACCACCCCATTTCATTCGAATAAAAGTTTTTTACGCCAACCCATTGATTGGGTATTTAAATATTAAATCACTATAGATCAGCTTGCCATACAGAAACAAGGCCATCAAGGTTTTTTGATCTTGAGCTTAAACCTAAACTAGCAGAAATCTGAGTGCCAACATAGCGTAATATTTGTTCAAGCTCATCTTCAGGAAGAGGAAACCTTGTAACAATTGATAAATCTTCTTCAATTTCTTTGTTTTTTTCTAACCAAGCAATTGCCTCAGCTTCCGATCCAATTTCATCAATTAAACCTTCTTTTAATGCCATACGGCCAGTCAAAATACGCCCATCAGCCAAAGCAAGGGTTTTACCTCGTGAAAGATCACGCCTTTCAGCCACAATATCAACGAACCAATTAAAACTATCATCAACCAATTCTTGCAAACTTACCCGTGCAGGACCAGATAATGGATCATCAATATCAGGCTCGGCTTTTAAAGGTCCAGATTGAACTTTGTCAAAATCAATACCAACGGTGTCAAGCAATTTACCCATATTCATATGCTGATAAAGCACCCCAATTGAGCCAACAATTGAGAGGCGGCGGGCAAAAATGCGATCTGCTGCAATTGCGCTCATATAAGCCGCAGATGCCCCCACTTCATGCACAACAGCAACTACTGGCTTTTCTTCTCTTAGCAATGAAATAACTTCAAAAAGCTCTTCTCCACCAGCGGTTGTTCCACCTGGTGAGTTAATTGAAATAATAACAGCTTTAACATTTTCATCATCGGCTAAATCGCTTAGTATTTTTAGTCGATCTGGATCAGTAGTTATTACATTTTCAATAAGAATCCTTGCAATTTGATCTTCAGAAAATTTTTTATTATCTGCACCAAACCGCCCCACCAAAGATAAAATTGCTATCGCCAATGCAGCAATAGCAATTGTTCGCCAACGCCAGCGAGATTTACGTAAAACTGAGGCAACAGGAATAGTTGCTTTAGGGTCAGAGGAAAGTGGTGTTTGGGGCAATTTTAGATCACTTCATTTATGAATTAATTTATAAAAATCTTAAAGCCTGTCAAAAAAAAACACAAGTGCGCTTCAAATAAAAGTTAGAAAAAATCCGCACTCTTTGAAAAAGAATGCGGATCTTAAAGTTGAACAATAAAAAGACTTAGTCTTCTTTTTTATCTTTTTTTAACGCAGCACCAAGAATATCTCCAAGTGAAGCTCCGCTATCAGATGAGCCATATTGTTTCACTGCTTCTTTTTCTTCAGCAATTTCAAGTGCTTTTATCGAAAGACCAATGCGACCAGTTTTACGATCAAACTGAGTTACACGAGCGTCCAACTTATCACCAACAGCAAAACGCTCTGGGCGTTGATCGTTACGATCTCTTGAAAGGTCAGCACGACGAATGAAAGCATTCATTTCTGTGTCAACAATTTGAACATCAATGCCGCCATCGTTAACTGCTGAAACTGTACAAGTAACGATTGCACCTTTTTTAACGCCAGTGCTGTCTGCTTGTTCAGCTGCTGCATCAGATACAAGCTGTTTGATACCAAGCGAAATACGCTCTTTTTCAATATCAACATCAAGCACTTTTGCTTTAACCATATCACCACGATTATAGTCTTCTAAGACTTCCTCGCCTTGGCGATTCCAATCAAGGTCAGATAAATGAACCATGCCATCAACATCACCATCAAGGCCAATGAATAGACCAAATTCGGTTTTATTCTTAACTTCACCCTCAATGACTGAGCCAACAGGGAAGTCTTCAGCAAAGCTATCCCATGGGTTATCAATGCATTGTTTAAGACCAAGTGAAATACGACGACGCTCAGGATCAACCTCAAGAACTTTAACTTCAACTTCTTGCGAAGTGGAGACAATTTTACCTGGGTGGATATTTTTCTTAGTCCAGCTCATTTCAGAAATATGAATCAAACCTTCAATACCTGGCTCAAGCTCAACAAATGCACCATAATCAGTAATATTTGTAACTCTGCCTGTGAACTTGTTGTTAATTGGGAATTTAGCATCAATTTCTGCCCAAGGGTCAGAATGCAATTGCTTCATGCCTAATGAAACACGATGGCTTTCTTGATTAACACGAACAATTTGCACCTTAATTGTTTCACCAATTGTTAGAGCTTCTGATGGGTGATTAACTCGTCGCCATGCAATGTCTGTTACGTGAAGCAGGCCGTCAATGCCACCAAGGTCAATAAATGCACCATAATCAGTGATGTTTTTAACCACACCCTCAACAACTTTACCTTCTTCGAGTTTATGAACAATTTCTGCTCTTTGCTCTGCTCGGCTTTCTTCTAGGATTGAACGACGTGAAACAACGATATTGCCTCTATGTTTATCCATTTTAAGAATTTGAAAAGGCTGAAGAACATTCATAAGAGGTGCAATGTCACGAATTGGACGAATGTCAACTTGTGAGCGGGGCAAAAATGCCGTTGCGCCATCAAGATCAACAGTATAGCCACCTTTAACAACATTAAAGATTTTGCCTTCTACTCGCTCGCCTTTTTCACTCATTTTTTCAAGGCGTATCCAGCTTTCTTCACGGCGCGCTTTCTCACGGCTAAGCACTGCTTCACCATAGGCATTTTCAACACGATCAATATAGACTTCAACTTTTGAGCCAACTTTAATTGTTCCATCAAGGCCAGCAGCACCAAATTCTTTTAGCGGAACACGCCCTTCGGTTTTTAGTCCTACATCAACAATAGCGAGATCTTTTTCAATCGCTACAATTGTGCCAGTTACAACCGCACCCTCAATTGGCTCATTATCAACGAATGAGTCCATCAAAAGGGCTTCAAAATCTTCTACATTCACAGTTTGCTGTGTCATATAAACTCCATATATTTTACGCTGGGCTAGTTTGAAAAAATCTCTATAAATCAGAACATTCTAAAAAGGTTGCGTTTAAAAAAACGACCCAGCGCAAAGAAAGCCAGACAAATAGGTTTGATAAATTTTAATGATTTTATTTGTAAAGAATTACGACTAAAATAGTAAATTGTCTTTGATTATGCCTCAACAAAATTTTGATTTTGAATATTTTTAAAAATAAAACTATTCAGATTTTGTTGCCATAACCTCATCAACAATCGTTATTGCTTCACGAAGTGCCGCTTCTATATCTAATTTTGACGTATCTAGCAAGTGCGCATCATCAGCTTTATAAAAATTTCCAGCTTTATTTGCTCTATCGCTTTCATCTCGAGCAATTATTTGGCTCAAAATATCACTTTCACTAACATCGCCCCCTTTGGCCAAAAGTTGCAGGCTACGCCGCCTTGCTCGAACTTGCGGCTTTGCTGTGATGAATAATTTTACATCGGCATTGGGGCAGATTTTTGTGCCTATATCACGGCCATCAAGAATAGCACCGCCTTGTTGCTTTGCAAAAGCTGTCTGATAATCACGCAAGGCTAGCCTAACTTTTTCTATTTTTGCAACCTTGGCTGCTGCGTTCGCCACCTCTAAAGAGCCTAAAATATTGGGATCAAGATTGGATTTATCTAAAGAAAGCGCAAAGTCCAGTGCCACTTGTTCAAAATCTTCATTTTTTTCTTTATCAAGCATTGCATAACCAACTGCACGATAAAGCAACCCAGTATCAAGATGGGGAAGATTATAATGGTTGGCAATTCCTTTGCTTATCGTACCTTTCCCCGAAGCAGCAGGACCATCTATTGCAATAATCATTGTTTTTCACATTTATTAAAGAGGATAATTATTCATATCATAAACAATATTTTAGCTTAAGCCCATAAAAATAGTAAAATTGAGCCAAAAAAAGCATTTTATATTTGACATAATAAGGTATTCTCCTCTAACCGAATTGTTTAAGTTGTTTTAGAAAAATACTCTTTCACTTTTTCTGGTAACAAAATCTAATTAATTAATAAATTTATAAAGGGAATAAAATGGCTGGTTTTGATAGAGGAACAAAACGTCAGTGTCAAAGCTGCGAAATTAAATTTTATGACCTTAATAAAGATCCAATTGTCTGCCCCAGTTGTGGCGAGGTTTTTGTTACTGAAGTAGCACCTGTTGCAAAGACAACAGAAAATAAAAAACCAGAAGTAAAAGAAGAAGTTGCTGAAAGTAATATTGAAGATAACCCCGATGTTATTTCATTAGATGAGGCTGAAGATGAAGAAAACGCCGATGAAATCATTCCTGATGTTGATGGTGTTGAAGTTGATGATGATGTAAACGCCGACCAACAAGATACATTCTTGGAAGAAGAAGATGATGATGGCACTAAGGTAGATCTTGGAGTTTCTGCGGATTTGGGTGACGAATAGACTTACTCAAACGGCTAGATAAGTCCGATATTTATATCGGCATATATGGGGCCATAGCTCAGTTGGGAGAGCGCTTCGCTGGCAGTGAAGAGGTCGTCGGTTCGATCCCGTCTGGCTCCACCATTTTTTATAAATAAAAAATGCCGCCAAACGGAACTTTCCTTGGCACGTCCTCACAAATTAAAATTTGCTGCGGGCGGTGCATGCTGGTAATTTTGGCGATTATTCACTTTTTTATAAACTAGCTCTAACCTTGACATAAATCATAGCAATTGCTTACCTTTATGCTTAGATGCCTTTCAATCGGCTAGGTATAAAATCATGAGCAATATTGCCTATAGATGTGAGAAACTTACTAAGGTTTATGGATCAGGTGAAACTGCTGTGCATGCGTTGCGTGGGGTTGATTTATCGCTTCCTAGTGGTGAAATGAGTGTTTTGCTTGGTCATTCTGGCTCAGGCAAATCTACTTTGATGAATATTCTTGGCGGTTTAGATCGAGCTAGTTCGGGCAAGGCATGGTTTAAAGATATTGAATTAACTGGGCTTAAAGAGCGTGGCCTTACCAGATACAGACGAGATCATGTTGGTTTTGTTTTTCAATTTTATAATCTTGTTCCAAGTCTTACTGCACGAGAAAATGTGGCCTTGGTTACTGAAATTTCTAAAAACCCTATGCGCCCAGAAGAGGCTCTTGAAAGGGTTGGCTTAGTTCCAAGAATGGATCATTTCCCCTCACAACTATCAGGCGGTGAACAGCAACGTGTTGCTATCGCTCGTGCAATTGCAAAAAGGCCAAATGTGCTTTTATGCGATGAGCCAACGGGTGCGCTCGATAGCCAAACTGGCATTACGGTGCTTGAGGCATTAACCCATATAAATGATGAACTTGGCACAACAACGCTTATTATCACTCATAATGTTGAAATTCAAAGAATTGCACATCGGGTATTATTCATGGCCGATGGGCAGATAATTGACGAAAAAATTAACAAGCATCGAGTAAGACCATCTGAGGTGTCTTGGTGAAAATACTCAATAAAAAGCTATTGCGGGATTTTAAACGACTTTGGGCGCAAGCTGGCGCAATTGCGCTGGTGGCAGCTGTTGGAGTTATGACCCTATTGCTTGGGGTAGGCACATATCGAGCTTTAAGCGAAACTCAGCAGGCCTATTATGAGCGATATAATTTTGCAGATATTTTTGCAAATATTACAAGAGCTCCAAATTACAAATTAAAGGACATTCTTTCTATTAAGGGAATTGTTAGAGCAGATATTAGGATTGTACAATCTGCAGTGCTTAATATCCCTTATATGAATGATCCTGCTAGTGGACTTATTCAGTCCATTCCTGACACTGGCGAGGCAAAATTAAACAGGCTATTCATAAAAGAGGGCAGGTTACCTGATGGAAAAACATCGGGCGAAATAGTTATCTCGCAAGCATTTGCAATGGCGCATGAATTTAAAATTGGTGATAATATATCGGCTATCATGGGGGGAGTTAACCGCACCCTCACTATCACTGGCATAGCTTTATCGCCTGAATTTATTTATTCGGTTCGCCCTGGTGATATTTTTCCAGATGATAAAAGATTTGGCATTATTTGGATGCGCTATTTTGATGTTGCGGCTTCTTTTAATCTTGTTGGGGCGTTTAACTCTGTAAGCGTGAAAGTTGAAAAAGGTGCAAATAAAGCGGCAATAATTGATGAATTAGATAAATTACTAAAGCCCTATGGCTCAAGCGGGGCTTACGATAGGAGCGGGCAGACATCACACGCATTTCTTGATTCAGAATTAAGCGGTTTAAAGGCTATGTCTTATGTTTTACCACCAATTTTTTTAGGGGTTGCAGCCTTTTTGGTCAATATGACATTGGCTAGATTAGTTGCACTTGAGCGAGAGCAAATTGGCCTTTTAAAAGCAGTTGGATACGGCGAATGGGCAATTGCTTGGCATTATGTAAAACTCTCATTATTGATTGCAAGCGTTGGCACTTTGCTTGGCTGGGGCTTTGGTGCATGGGCAGCACGGGGCATGGCAACTATCTATGCAGAGTTTTTTAAATTCCCATTTTTATTATTCCAAGACAGGCCAGATGTATATGCTATATCTGGAATGGCGGCAATAATTTCTGCTGTTCTTGGAAGTTTACAGGCAGTAAAATCAACCATAAACTTATCTGCAGCCGTTGCCATGGCTCCTCCTGCCCCTCCAACTTATAAAAGATTTTTTCTTGATAAAATCGGCCTAACCCGTCATATGCCGCAATGGCTTACAATGGCAATTAGAAATCTCTCTCGCCGTCCAGTGCGCGCTATTCTTAGCGTGCTTGGAATTTCGCTTTCAACTGGTTTATTAATTGGTGGCTTATTCACCCAAGATTCACTTGAGTATATGATTGATGCAACATATTTTAGAGCCGATAGGCAACAAGCGACAATTATCTCGGCACGCCCCCTCACTCCAAATGGCATGCAATCCATTAAACAATTACCAGGGATTATTTCTGCTGAGCCTTTTCGCTCAGTCGGGGTAAGCATCTCAAATGGGTTACACAAAAAACGTAGCTCATTAACTGGTAAACCAGCCAATGCTGATCTTAGCCGAGTTATTGATTTAGAGCTTGAGCCAATAACTCTACCCAAGCATGGCATTGCCCTATCTACAATGCTAGCTGATATTCTTGATGTAAAAGTTGGCGATATTGTTGAGATTGAAATACTTGATGGAAGTGATAAAATAATCCATCTTCCAATATCACAAATTATTCAACAATACATGGGACTTGGCGCATATATGGAAATTGGGGCTCTTAATAGAGCAATGGGGGAAGGCACTCTCTCCAATGGGGCTCATATTCGCTTTGATACGTTAGAGAAAAAACGTCTTTTTAATAAAATAAAACATACCCCTGCCATTGCAGGAATTATTTTACAACGAAAATCACTTGAAATGCTTAGAGCGACAATTGGTGAAAGCATGGGCATGAGCCGTGTTGTTTATATTGCCCTTGCGGTTATCATTGTGTTTGGTGTTGTTTATAATTCAATGCGTATTCAACTTTCTGAAAGGGCAAGAGAATTAGCCAGCTTGCGAGTACTTGGTTTTACAAAAAGCGAAGTTTCAGTAATTTTGTTAAGTGAATTAGCTATTCTAACTTTATTCGCAATTCCTCTGGGCTGGCTTATGGGATACGGAATGGCGGTTTCAATGATTGCTGGATTTCAGACAGAATTATTCAGAATGCCATTATTAATAGAGAATTCAACTTATGTATTTGCTGCATTAATAGTGCTTATCGCAACAATTATATCAGCATATTTCGTACAACGTCGCATAGCAAATTTAGATATGATAGCCGTGTTAAAAACCAGAGACTAGTGACCAAAACAAAGGATTGATGAAATGAAATGGAAGCAAATTTTCATAATAGCAATAATGGTTGGGGCAGGTGCTTTTGGGGCTTATTATGCATTTCAACCACAGCCAATTGGAGTTGATATTGCTAAGGTAGAAAAAGGCACACTTGTTGTCACAATTGATGATGAGGGGATTGTTAGGGTAAAAGATACCTATCAAATATCAACCCCAATTGGCGGTGATGTGCAAAGGATACCATTTATCATTGGAGATCATGTTGAAAAAAATGCCATTGTTGCAAGCATTGAGCCACAACTTAGTGGATTTTTAGACGAACGCACATTGCTTGAAACTCAGGCAGGAGTGCGTACCGCAGAGGCGGCTGTTACTTCTGCAAAAACCGATGTTGCAGGTGCGCAAAGCGAGCTTAGGCATTGGCAGGGGGAAGCAAACAGATCTAAGCAATTAATGGATCGTGGCTTGGCTAGTGAGCAAGTATATGAGCAAACTTTATTCCAACTAAAGCGTCAGGGGGTTTTATTAGCTACACTTGAAGCCACATTAGAATTGCGCAAACGCCAGCTTGAGCAGGCACAGGCCAGATTGATTGAACCTAACGGATCAAAAGATAGGGCTGTAAGTTATAAAATCAAAGCACCTGTTGGGGGGCAAGTATTAGAAATTGCCAATGAAAGTGCAAGAAGCCTGCCCGCTGGCTCGCATCTTTTAACCATTGGCGACCCTGCTAATCTTGAAGTGATTGTTGCGCTTTTATCTAGTGATGCGGTTCGCATTAAAGTTGGTGCGCCTGCAATTCTTAGTGGCTGGGGGCAAGATATTGAATTAGAAGCAAAAGTTAAAAGAATTGAGCCGATAGGTTTTACTAAAATTTCAGCCCTTGGTATTGAAGAACAACGAGTGCGGGTACATCTTGAAATTTTAAGCGAACCTGAGCTTTGGCAAAACCTTGGCCACCTCTATAAGGTGTTTGTTAGCATTGAAGAGCAAAGGGTTGAAAATACCTTATTAGTTCCTTCATCAGCATTATTTCGTGACAAAGACCAATGGGCAGTTTTTAGCCTTGAGGGGGAAAATGCAAAATTGTTGCACCTAACATTAGGAGCGCAAGATTCTAAATTTGCTGAGGTGAAAGAGGGCATAAAAGAAAACACTCAAGTCGTGTTGCACCCAAATGATAAGATTGAAGATGGTAGCTTGTTGGTAGATAGAATGACATTATTAAAATAATGTCTAAAAATCCGAAGTAAGGCCTTTTTTCTCCCAATCACCATAACGGGTAGGCTCAAGCCCTTTATGACCCATTATTTCTTTTACTGGCTTTGTCTTAGAAGCGGCCTTTTGCTCATTACGAGCTTTGGCTTCTTCTAGAGCTTGCTTAGCAATATCTGAATTTGATTTTTTCATTTCATAGCCCTAAAGCCAATATCTATTTATACTCAAATTAGCACTTATTTTCCTGCGTTTGCACTTGCTCGAATTGCGGCGATATTTTCTTTATATTTACCGCCTTTAAAAGTTGCAGTGCCTGCTACTAGAACATTTGCCCCTGCTTTTACAATTTCACCTGCGTTAAGTGCTGTTACACCACCGTCAATTTCAACCCTTATATCTCGCTCACCAATCATTGCGCTTAAATTGCGTAATTTTTGCAAGGTTTGTGGAATAAATTTTTGCCCGCCAAACCCTGGATTTATTGACATAATTATTACTAGATCAATCTTATCCAATAAATATTCTAGTACATTTAACGACGTATGCGGATTTATTGCCACACCTGCTTTAACATTATTTGACCTTATAAGCTGAATTGAACCCTCAAGATGAGTGCAAGCCTCTGCATGCACTGAAATATAATCAGATCCTGCTTTTGCAAATGCTTCAATATAAGCATCGCAATTTTCTATCATTAAATGCGTATCAAATATTTTTTTTGTATGCGGGCGAAGTGCTTTTACCACGTCTGGCCCGATAGTGATATTGGGAACAAAATGCCCGTCCATCACGTCAATATGTACCCAATCGCACCCTGCTTTATCAATTGCTTGCACCTCCTCGCCCAATTTTGCAAAATCGGCAGAAAGGATTGAGGGTGCGATTAGAATTTCTTTTGTCACTTAAAAACCTCTTAAGATAATTTGGGGTCAAGCTCACCCAAAGCATAGCGTTTTGCCATTTCGCTTAAAGCAATCGGCACTATTTTTTGCGCCATACCGGCTGAGCCAAACATTTCATAACGAGCAGCGCAAAGTTTTTGCATCGCAATACGTGCGGGCTTAAGATAAGTGCGAGGATCAAACACGGCCTTATTTTCGTCTAAAACAGTACGAATTTGACCAGTGGCTGCTAGGCGTAAATCTGTATCAATATTGACTTTACGAACACCATGTTTAATGCCTTTTAGAATTTCTTCAACAGGCACGCCATAAGTTTCTGGAATTTCACCGCCATGCGCATTGATAATTTCAAGCAAATCTTGTGGCACAGAGCTTGAGCCATGCATAACCAAATGGGTGTTTGGTAGCTTCTTATGGATTTTTTCTACCACGTCCATTGCCAAAATATCGCCCGTCGGTTTGCGGGTAAATTTATATGCACCATGCGATGTTCCCATGGCGATTGCTAAAGCATCACATTTTGTTTTTGCAACAAAATCAGCCGCTTGGTCTGGGTCAGTTAACAGCATGTCTTTATCTAACTTACCTTCAAACCCATGCCCATCTTCTTTTTCACCCTCTCCCGTTTCGAGCGAGCCTAAAACGCCAAGTTCGCCCTCAACAGAAACACCTACCATGTGAGAAATTTCGGTTACTTTTTTGGTAATTTCCATATTATATTCGTATGATGCTGGAGTTTTGCCATCTGCTTCAAGCGAGCCGTCCATCATAACAGAAGAAAAACTATGCTGAATTGCACTCACACAAGTATCAACGTTGTTACCATGATCGAGATGAAGGCAAATAGGAATATGTGGATAGATTTTTTCAGCCGCACTCACCATTGCCTCAAGCATAATATCGTTGGCATAATTTCTTGCCCCACGTGATGCTTGCATAATCGCTGGTGAGCCAGTTTGGCTTGCTGCGTCCATAACCGCAATAACCTGCTCCATATTATTAATATTAAAAGCTGGCATGCCATAGTCATTTTCGGCAGCATGATCGAGCAATTGTCGTAAAGAAATTCTAGCCATGGTTAAATCCTAACTTTTTTAAATATTAAATAAGGTTGCCAATTTTAATTGCAGTATCGCTCATGCGATTTGAAAAACCCCATTCGTTATCATACCAAGCAACAACTCGAACAAATGTGTCATCAATAACTTTTGTGCCAGTTGAATCAAATGTTGAGCTTAGGCTCGAGTGATTATAGTCAGATGAAACTAGCTTTTCATCATTATATCCAAGAATACCTTTTAACTTGCCTTCACTTGCAGTTTTCATCAACTGATTAATCTCTTCAACTGAAGTTGCTCGTTTTGCATTAAATGTAAGATCAATAAGCGAAACATTGGGAGTTGGCACACGAATAGATACACCATCTAACTTACCTGCTAATTCTGGCAAAACAAGGCCAACCGCTTTTGCTGCGCCTGTTGAGGTTGGGATCATATTAACCGCCGCCGCACGAGCACGAAATAAGTCATTGTGCAAAGTATCAACCGTGTTTTGATCGCCAGTATATGCATGAATTGTAGTCATAAAGCCTTGCACAAGACCAACATTTTCATTTAACACAGAAGCAACAGGAGCTAGGCAATTGGTTGTACAAGAAGCGTTTGAAACAATTATTTGATCGCTTTTAAGCGTGTCATCATTAACACCATAGACAATTGTATTATCTGCTCCATTTGATGGAGCAGAAACAAGCACACGTTTTGCACCTGCATTAATATGCACCATTGCTTTTTCTTTTGCTGAAAAAATACCTGTGCATTCTAGCACAATATCAATATCTAATTCTTTCCAAGGCAATTTTGATGGATCACGCTCTGAGAGGACTTTCATTGTATCTCCATCAACTGTGATACTATCATCAGTCGCTGAAATTTCACCCGGATAGCGGCCATGCACACTGTCATATTTTAACAGATGAGCATTGTCTTTTGTTGAGCCAAGATCGTTAATTGCTACAAAATCGAGATCTTTACGACCTGCTTCCATATAAGAGCGTAAAACCAAACGCCCAATACGCCCAAAACCATTGATTGCTACACGGATTGCCATAATATTTTCCTTTCAGGGAATAATTCACTTTAAAAAAACAACTGTCCTATTTATGTGTCTTTTTGCCTCACGTCTAGCACCAGTTTTTCAAAAAAAAAGAAAAAACACAAAAACTACTCATTAATGTTGAGAGTTTAGCCAAAATGGGTTTTAACTGTTTAAGATAGTTTAGTTGAAACACGCTTTTTAGGGAAATTTTTTAATATGGTGAAAAATGCTTTTTATGCACAATCTGGCGGCGTTACTTCTGTTATTAATGCCTCTGCTTGTGGCGTGATTGAAACTGCTCGCAAGCATAATGATAAGATTGGTAATGTTTTTGCGGGCAAGAACGGCATTATTGGTGCGCTGCAAGAGGATTTAATTGATACTTCACTAGAAAGCGATAACGATATTGCAGCTCTTCGTCATACTCCATCTGGAGCGTTTGGCTCATGCCGCTTTAAACTAAAAGGCATTGACGAAAATAGGCGTGAATATGAAAGGCTGATTGAAGTTTTTAAGGCTCACAATATTGGCTATTTTTTCTATAATGGTGGCGGCGATAGTGCTGATACTTGCTATAAGGTTTCGCAAATTTCTAGAAATCTTGGTTTTCCTGTGCAGGCAATTCATATTCCTAAAACTGTGGATAATGATTTACCAATAACCGATAACTGCCCTGGCTTTGGCTCGGTTGCAAAATATGTTGCACTTTCAGCTCGTGAGGCATCATTTGACGTTGCCTCAATGGCAAAAACCTCAACCAAAGTTTTTATTTTAGAAGTTATGGGGCGGCATGCTGGATGGATTGCGGCGGCAGGTGCGCTTGCGGCAGATGAAAAAAACGACATTCCGGTTGTAATTTTATTCCCAGAAGTTGATTTTAATCAAAAAAAATTCTTGGCACTTGTTGATGAAAAAGTAAAATCACATGGTTATTGCACAATCATTGTTTCAGAAGGTGCGCAATGGGAAGATGGCAAATTCTTGGCTGAACAAGGCACAAGAGATGCCTTTGGACATGCCCAGCTTGGCGGCGCAGCACCCGTTGTTGCAGGCATGGTGAAAGAGGCTTTAGGCTATAAATTTCACTGGGCGGTTGCGGATTATTTACAACGCTCGGCTCGCCACATTGCCTCAAAAACCGATGTTGAACAGGCCTATGCTGTGGGCAAGGCGGCTGTTGAAATGGCACTTGATGGCGAGAGTTCAATTATGACTATTATTGATCGGGTTTCAAATAATCCATACAAATGGAAGATTGGCAAAGCAGATCTTAGCAAAGTTGCAAATGTTGAAAAAATGATGCCAAAAGAATTTATCTCGAGTGATGGGTTTAATATTACGCCAAGCTGCCGCCAATATTTATTGCCGTTAATTATGGGTGAGGATTATCCGCCATATATAAACGGATTGCCAGATTATGTTACGCTAAAAAATCAATTGCTTGCAAAGCAGCTCAAAGAATTTTTGATTTAAATTTTTAAAGATTAAAGGATTATAAAATGTCAAAAGTGGTGATTAGTGGAAGCGGCGTTTTTACTCCAAAGGAAGTAATTAGCAACCAAGAATTAGTGAAAGCATTTAATGAATATGCCGACTTGCAAAATAAGAAATTTGCTAAAGAAATTGCCTCGGGGGAGCGTGAGCCAATTCCTTATTCATCTGAAGAGTTTATTGTTAAAGCATCTGGCATTGAAAATCGGCATGTGATGAATAAATCTGGTATAATTGATCCAGAAATAATGTATCCTATTTTTAACAAACGAAGCGATGATGAGCTTTCCCTCATGGCTGAAATGGGAGTAAAGGCGGCAAAAATTGCGCTTGAAAAAGCTGGTAAAGACGCAAAAGATATTGATTGCGTAATTGTTGCGGCATCAAATTTCGAGCGGGCTTACCCTGCTATTGCGGTTGAAGTGCAAAAAGCACTTGGTGTTAAAGGTTTTGCTTTTGATATGAATATTGCTTGCTCTAGTGCTACTTTTGGTCTGCAAATGGCGGCAGATATGATTAAATCAGGTTCAGCAAAAACTGTTTTAATGGTGAACCCTGAGATATGCTCTGGCCATGTTGAATGGCGAGATCGTGATTGTCATTTTATCTTTGGTGATGTTGGCACTGCCATGGTGATTGAAGATAGTGAAACAGCAGATAGCTCAAATCAATTTGAGATTATCGCCACAAAATGCGTCACTGAATTTTCTAACAATATTAGAAATAATCTAGGCTTTTTGCGTCGATCTTATCCTAATGGAATGGAAGATCTACGGGATATGCAATTTATGCAAAATGGGCGAAAAGTCTTTAAAGACGTTGTGCCAATGGTTTCAAATCTTATCTTAGAGCATTTAAATGATAATAATATAAAAGTGAGCAATCTTTCTCGCCTTTGGTTGCATCAGGCTAATAAATCAATGAATGATATGATTGGCCGCAAGGTTTTGGGGCGAGTTCCAAACGAAAAAGAACAGCCAAATATTTTACAAGAATATGCCAATACATCATCAGCAGGCTCAATCGTCACTTTTTCTCAATATAGTGATGATTTAGAAGCAGGCGAAATAGGCATTATCTGCTCGTTTGGCGCTGGTTATTCTGTTGGTAATGTTATTTTAAAAAAACTATAAATTAACTCTTAAATTTTCAGCTATACTAAATCTTTGAGATGCCAAACTATTGATATTATGATTTTGCCCTTTAAGCCTGAATTCTACGACGGCGATATTCACTTGCTATGAATATAAAAATAGCGGCAACTAGCCAGCCAGAAACCATGCCAATCCAGTTTATTTGCGCAATATAAGCTGGCACAAAATTACCTATAAAACTAAAGCCACCAGCATCGACATTAGTAGAAAAATTAGGGCTTGAAAACACATTGGAAATGGCTTCAAAAGGTGCGCCAAATCGCTCACTCATTAAATCACTAAAATATCCGCCATTACTTAAAGTAAATATAGATTCTAGAATTTTACCCAAGAGAAGTAATAAAATAAAAGCTGGCACGGCCCAGCCTCGCACAAATGTTCCAAGCAAGCCAACCGCACCAAATAGGGGTAAATACCACAATAATGTTATGGCAATAAAAACAAGTGCTGAGCCTTGTATATTTAATAAAGTTACAAAATTGGTTTGTGATCCAATGTCACTCATTACAGGAAGAAAAGCACCTAAAACCAAAAAAATAATAAAAGTAAATAAAGCCGCAACTAATGACCAGAGCATAATAGTGAGGGGGAAAACTATTAACCCAGCTAATGTTTTTACGCTCATAATTTGCAAGTCTGAAATTGGCAATGACTTCCAAAATAAAAGTGCGTTATCTTTTCTATCTGCGCTAAAACTAGACGCAAAATAAAAGAATAACATCAAGAGCAAAAAGACAAGCCAGCCCATAATTGAAAAAGCATAAATGGTATTAAATAGATCAAAACCACTTATATCCATATTTGATATATATTTAGTTTTTACTCGCCACTCATTTCCATTCACCAAAATTCCAAAAATAATGGTTATCGTAACAATGCTAATAATGATTGCAGGGACATTAAAAAATGCCACTTTATGTTCAATGAATTCTTTTTTTAAGAGAGCTTTGATTGTTTTTAGGTTGAAATTACTCATTTAATTTCTCCTATATTTGAACTCTTATTCTCCATCAATGCTACAAATAAATCACTGGTAGAGGGGGTGCTTATTTGTCCTAAATTTTGAGCTTCCTCGATGTTTAAACCCTCAAAAATCATAATATTCTGTCCCATTTGAGTTGTTTTAAAAATTGGGTTCTTGGTATTTGCTTTTTTTATCGTATCAGGAGAAACTAAAACCTGAGTATATTTATTTGCAATCTCGTCCATATTTGCATCTAAGACAATTTTTCCATCACGTAAAAAAATTAAATCAGTAAGTAAATATTCTATTTCGTCAACTTGGTGAGTAGTGATGAGAATAGAGCGATTTTCGTCCATATAGTCTTCAACTAGTCTTTTATAGAATTTTTTGCGAAAGGTAATATCCAAGCCAAGTGTTGGCTCGTCAAGCACCAAAAGTTTAGCATCAATTGCCATAACAATAGCCAGATGAAGTTGTGCTAGCATGCCTTTTGAAAGACTTTTAATTTTTACATTTCCAACAATGTCACTCTCTGCCAAAAATTGTTTAGCTTTTTCACGGCTAAATTTAGGGTGAACATCTTCCATTAAATCTAATATTTGGTTGACCTTAAGAAAGCGAGGCAGGCTTGCAACATCAGAAATAAAGGCAATATTTTGCATTAATTTTGCACGGTTTTTAAATGGCTCAAGCCCAAGCACACTCACATTACCTTGATAAGAAGTTAAACCAAGAAGCGCATTTATTGCAGTGGTTTTGCCCGCCCCATTATGCCCAATCAACCCATAAATTCGCCCCTTAGGAATGCTAAAATCAATTGAGTGCAATATTTCTTTATTGCCAAATTTTTTGCTCAAGCCTTTTACTTTTACAATTGTCTCTTCTAATTGCATTTTATTTCTCTCTAATCTTTTTGTCTTTGAGATCATCAATATTCAATTCAAGCATTTTGATTTGCTTGGTAATAAGTGGCCATTCTTGATTGATAAATTTTTCTTGCTCAAGTTTAAGTAATTCTTTACGGGCATTTTTTGCCAAAAACATGCCAAGCCCACGCCTTTTTTCAATTATGCCAAGCTCGACCAAAGACTGATAGGCTTTTGTGATAGTAAGAGGATTAACCGATAAGTCAGTTGAAATTTGACGCACCGATGGCAAAGCCTCGTTAGCTTTTACTGAATTAGACAAAATTAAATCAATAATCCTTTGTCTAATTTGAATATATATTGGCTGTTTATCATTCCATATCATTATGTGCGCTACCTTGCTAGTGTAGCACTACAATAACACACCAACAATTATTGTCAAGGCATTTGATATTATAAGGCTTATAAAATAATCCGCTTTTTTTCACCCATATCAAGTTGCGGGAAAATACTTGTTTCAAGGGTTGATTTTTTGATAGAGAATAAATCAGCAATGGCAGAGGCGGCATAGGATCGAACATCTGATGTTGGGTTTAAATCCCGATTTTCATATAGATCACTTGTCGCCAAGCCCGGCCATTCGCCATATATTTTACCGCCAGCGACCGCCCCGCCTGCCATTAACATTGCACCGCCCGTTCCGTGATCTGTTCCAGCTGAGCCATTTTCTCTAACAGTTCGGCCAAATTCGGTCATTGCTAAAATGGCGGTTCTATCCCAATTTGCACCAAGGCGATTTTTCAGGGTTAAAATTGCAGCAGATAATTCTTTTAATGCTCGTGGCAGGGTTGCGCTTTGGTTTCTATGCGTATCCCAACCGCCAATTGAAAAAGCAGCAATGCGAGTTTCTTCATTTAATCTATCAGCCGCAAAAGCTGCCAGTGCCTTTGCTTTTGCAGCACGACCTGCACCCATTGAGCTGTCCATTTTTCCTGATAAATCAAGTGCAATATCAGCTGAAGAGGCAAATAACTTATCATTTTCATATAGTTTTTTAAGCAATATTTGCGCCTGTGGTGAAAGATCAAGATCACTATCTGGCGACCAGCTTGAAGTTTGTTGCTTACCATCAAGAATCATTAATCTTTGTCGACCAACAGAAAAGGCAGTTGAAATTGAGCTGTTGGGGATAAAAGACAACAAGCGGTTAAGCCAACCATCTCGCTGTTTTGTTAGGCCACCATTTGTTGCAAAACCACCATTTTCTAAAAAATCCTGCCCATCAAAATGAGAACGTTTATCACGATATGGAGTCGATAAAGCATGGGCAAAAGCAAGCTGGTTAGCCTTATATAATGGCATTAAATCGCCAAGCGCAGAGTGTAGGGCAAAAAAGCCATCTAGATCATGCGCCCCTGCTGCTTCGCCTGTTTTTATTTTATTGCGAAGAGAAGAAAAATTTTTATCACCAATTGGTTGAACAACATCAAGCCCGTCCATTCCACCCCGTAAAACAATAACCACAAAGCGGTTATCTGTTGGGGCAGCTAGCAAAGATATTGGCGTGATGAATGGACTTGCGGCGGCACTGCAACCAAGAATGAGGGAATTATTGAGTAATTTGCGACGTGTAATCATTTTTTATCCTCACCTTTAATGCCTGTTAAACTCTGGAGAGATGAGCAGAAGTGCAACGCCCTCCCATTTACTTTCAGTATCACCTACCGCATAAATTAACTGCTCAGATGCACTATCCCCCAATACTTGTTTTATTAAAATGCGTGGATCAACTCCCTGCCCATGCTCATTTGCTAAACCTCCTGCCCATTCTATCCGTGCGGCAAGATTTGGCGGGGTTATCCAATAGCTTGCAGCCTCAGACCAGCCATCTGGACCAGAGGGGCGAAATAAATCTTGCCCCATTTTCAACATTGCAGAATGAATATCTATAAGCTCTTTATCGCTGGCTTTGCTCAACCCTTGGCTTAAGTTTAATGCCCTGATTGATGATATAACATATTGAATTGGCCATTTTACTTTGTCGCCCAATGGCATAGCACTATCGGGGTGATTAAGCATAGCCTCATATAATGCCATAAGCTCACCACCCGATTTAATAAAAGCGGTTCGAATTGCTTTAACCAAAATTTTTGAGGGATTTTCAGACACAAAATGAATGGCTAATTTTTTTGCAATATGATGAGCGGTTTCTTGATGGATACTAAGATCATCAAGAAAATCTAATATTGGCTGGAGGTTTGGCTTATTCGTGCCGTAACTATTACCAAGGATAGTTTTTTTACCCGGCTCTGAAAAGCGAGGATTAAATTGAGAGCCAACTTTGCCAATGGTTAAACCCGTCAGTAACTCAGCGAATTGGCGCACGTCATTTTGTGAGTATGAACCACCAACTCCAAGCGTATGAAGTTCTAAAATTTCACGGGCAAGATTTTCATTTAGACCTCGTTTTTGTTTTTTGCCTGCAATAGAATTAGGACCAATTGAGTTATGTTGATCTAAATATAATAGCATTGCAGGGTGGGTTGCACTGGCTTTTAGAATATCAGAAAATTTACCCGCAATATTTGGCCTAATAGCTTCATCGATATATGCACCATGGGCTAGCATTAATTCTTGATTTCTACCACTTACGGTGAAATGATCGTTCCAAAACGCTACCAAACGCTCTTTAAAGCCATTTTCAGACAAAGCCGCTTTTGAGATAAAAGCATGCACATCTTTGATAACCCAAGTGCGAATTATTTTTTGAATATCCTTAACACTTTGCATGCTGCCTGTTTTATTTTGCTGCTCATCTTTTCTTGCTTTTTGTAATTTATTGAAAAGGTTTAAACGCTGCTTGAATGATGGACGGTTAAATTGCTTTTGAAAAAAATCGGGCTTTGCAAGGTCTGATAAAACATTAGAAACAGACGACATATTTGTCATATTAGGCTGTATACCATAACCAAATCTATTGTTTAATGTTGATTTTGTGAGTGTCATTTTTATCCCGCTTCATAGAATATCAAAAGCATATAATAGCTTTGATAAATGTCATAATTAAGGATTTTTAATGTGGGTAATGATATTTAATAAAAAGGCACTTCCATTTAGAGAAGTGCCTTTTGTCTAATTATAGTTTTTTAATAGCCTAGTCTCTAGAAACTACTTTCCAGTTTCCAGCTTCAATCACAGAGATAACAACTTCATCAACACCTGCGTGATCTTCTTTTGAGTAAGTCACTTGAGTATCAAGAATTTCATCCATGTAATTTAGGCTTTCCATACCAGCAATGAAACTATCAGCAGTTAAATCTTTACCTGCAGCTTCAAGCGCACGAACCAAACTTTCAGCACCTGCACGACCAAGTACTGCGCCTGTCCCAGGGAGTTTTTCGCCTGTTGCTTCAGTATAGGCTTTAAACCATGCACCAACTGTTGGGTTGCTTAGGCGTGGCAAAATATCAGACCATACAGCAGCTGCATAAAGCCCTTCGGTTACTCCACCTGGAACTTTTGCCATAACGGAATGAAAACCTGCAGCAGATGATACAAAGCTAGCCTCTGTCATGCCAATTTTTTGTGCTGTTGCATAAGCTGTAATTGTTTGGCGCACACCAAGAGCCATTGCCACAATATCGCAATTTGCGTCTTTTAATTTGCTCAAAGCACCAACAAAATCAGCATCATCTGGTTTATGAGTTGTTTCGCCTGCAAAGGTTAAACCCAATTCTGCAGCTTGATCAAATGCACCTTCTTTAATTTCTTTACCAAAATCAGATGGAATATACATTGCGCAAACGTTTGTGCCGCCATTTGTTTTATTCAAATAGGTAACGCTTTGTTTGATTTGCTCATAATAAGACACGCCCGGTGAGAAGTGATATTTTAGTGGGTCTTGCAAAATCTGTCTTGCCATTGTTAGTGGGAAAACATTTGGAATTCCCTTAGAATCGGTAAGTTTAAAACCTGCAACATTCATTGGAGTGCCAACTTGTAAGAAAGTTGCAAAAACCTTATCACGATTAACAAGTTTATTTATTGTTTGAGTAGATTTTGGCAGTGAATAACCATGGTCTTCAACAATAAATTTAATTTGGCGACCATGCACACCGCCATTGGCGTTTACATCATCAAAATACATTTGTGCAGCTTTTGCCGCTGGCGCACCAAAGGCTGCAAAAATGCCAGATAAATCTGTGCTTGAGCCGATGACAACTTCGGTATCGGTGACACCTTGTTGAGCATAAGCACCTGCAATCATTGAAGCAGATATTGCTAATGTTGCGGTTAGTTTTTTCAAAATATTCATATTTTTCTCCCTTTATGAATTTGTTATTTATATAATGAATCAATTAGTGGTTTATATTTTTTCTCTACAAATGAGCGTTTTAGCTTCATAGTAGCGGTTAGCTCATCGTCTTCTGCGGTTAGAATAATGTCAATAAGAGCAAAATTCTTTATCTGCTCGACCCGAGCAAAATCTTCATTAGTTTTTTCAATAATTGAGCCTATTAGCTCTTGCACCTGTTTTGCCGCACATAAAGATGCAAAGTCATTAAACGGTATTTTTTTGTCTTGCGCAAATTTTTCTACATTTTCTTGGTCAATCATCACCAAACAAGTAAGATATTTGCGTCTATCACCAATAACCACCGCATCTGAAATATAGGCTGAGGCCTTTAATTTATTTTCAAATTCTGATGGGGTGATATTTTTACCCCCTGCTGTGATGATAATATCTTTTAAGCGACCCGTGATAGTTAAAAATCCATCTTCGTCTAAATGGCCAACATCACCTGTTTTTAAATAACCATCGCTCGTCATAGTTTCTTTGGTTTTCTCTGGTGCTTGCCAATATCCGGGGAAAACGTTTGCGCCCTTAAATTGGATCTCTCCATCTTTCGCTATGCGAATATGCGTGCCTGGAATTGCTGGGCCCACTGTGCCATTTTTATTATTGCTAAGCGTGTTAATCGCCGTGATGCCCGCCCCTTCTGTCTGCCCCAAACCCTCAACCAAATTAACGCCAATTGCACGATACCATTTTAGCAAATCTGGCGAAATTGGTGCAGCACCTGTTATAGCACGCTTTATATTATTCATGCCCAACATGCGGCGTAAATTTGTAAAGATAAAAAAATTCCAAAAGCGGTATTTTGCTTCAATCAGAATGGGAGGTTTTTCATTTTTTATTACATATTCTGCCCGCTTCAAGCCCAGTTTAACTGCACTAGCAAATGCCCATTTTCCAAATTTAGTACCATCTTGCGCCATTAGAGTGACACGAGAGAAAACCTTTTCCCAAACCCTTGGAACAGCAGTAAAAACATCTGGTGCTACTTCTTGTAAATTGTCAAATATTGTTTCGGTGCTTTCAACAAAATTTACAATCGTTTTACTGGCTATGGGAGAATAAACTGAACTGGAACGCTCTAGAACATGACAAAGAGGCAAAAAGCAAAGCTGCTCATCTCCTGCTGAATATGGCAAGACTCTAAGCGAAGAGGAAACTGCAAAAATAATATTCTCACTACTTAACATTGCTCCTTTTGGCTTGCCAGTTGTGCCAGATGTATAAATTAACAGAGCAATATCACTAGGTTTTGAATTTGCAATTGCATCATCAAAAGCTGACGGATTATTTTGATGATACTTTTCGCCAATATCATAAAGTTCGTCTAAAAATATTATTTTTTCATCTTTAAAGTCGTGCAATCCATCACGATCAAAAACAATGACTTTATCTATTGTTGGCACTTGGTCTTTTATCTCAATAAATTTATCGAGCATTTCATCATTTTCAACAAATAAAAATTTTGAACCAGAATCGGTAATTAAATATGCTAATTGAGAGGGGGAATCTGTGGTGTAGACACCAGATGCAATTGCACCAACTGATTGAATTCCCATGTCGCAATAGAGCCATTCTTTATTATCTTCAGAAAGAATTGAAACTACGTCGCCTCGCTTAAGGCCAAGCGATAAAAGCCCCAAACCAATTTTTTGGGCATGACTAAAATAATCATGCCATGAATAATCATGCCAAATACCAAGATGTTTTTCACGATGCGCAGTTTTTTTATTCAGCTCTTTGCAACGAGCGGCAAATAATTTTACTATTGTATCACAACCATCAACAAAAAATGGCCCATTGAATAAATCCTCATTAGAGGACACGCCATCGATTATTGTCTGGTTTGGAATTTTAGCGTTTTTCTCACTCATCGCCAAGTTTTCCTTTGTTTATAGCGACGCTGTCCACGTTCATTTTCTTCTCTTACACCAAGATAAAAAGCCTGAATATCTTTGGAATTTTCTAAAACTTTAGCATCATCAGCCATCACAATACGTCCCAATTCCATAACATAGCCATAGTCAGCTACATCAAGCGCAACTTTTGCATTTTGCTCAACTAATAACATGGTAACTTTTTGCTCTTTATTTAAGCGTTTTAAAATTGTAAAAATCTCTTGTACTAAAAGGGGAGATAGACCAAGACTTGGCTCATCAAGCAACATGACTTTTGGACTTGCCATTAGGCCTCGTGCAATTGCAAGCATTTGCTGCTGACCGCCAGAGAGCGTTCCTGCTTGCTGATTATTGCGCTCTTTTAGAATTGGGAAATAAGAGTAAACCATCTCTAAATCACGTTTAACTGAGGCTTTATCTTTTCTTACATAAGCACCAATAGCAATATTTTGCTTCACGCTTAAAAGTGGAAAAATCTCTCGCCCTTCAGGCACATGCACCATGCCTTTTTTGACTATTTTATCGGCATCCTGCCCTTGAATATTTTCACCATTTAACTCAATTGTGCCTTTGGCTGGGGTCATTACACCTGAAATAGTTTTTAAAAGGGTCGTTTTACCCGCACCATTTGCTCCCAAGATAGTAACAATCTGCCCCTCTCGCACCTCAAGGCTTACGCCTCTAATTGCCATTATTGGACCGTAATAACTCTCAAGATTTTCTATTTTTAAAACTGGGGTTTTGCTCAAGATGAAATCCTTTGCCCAGTGCCAAGATATGCCTCAATAACTGCTGGGTGTGATTGCACTTGGCTTGGCGTGCCAATGGCCAATTCTTTGCCATCAGCAAGTGCTAACACCCTATCAGAAACCGAGCTAACCAAATTCATATCATGCTCAACCATTAAAACCGTTATGCCCATTTGTTTTTTAATGTCTTCAATCCAAAAAATCATGTCATTGGTTTCTTCTAGTGAAAGGCCAGAAGCCGGCTCATCTAGCAATAAAACCTTTGGCTCGGTGGCCAAAGCACGAGCTAACTCAACAACTTTTCGCACACCATAAGGCAGGCCAGCGATATATTTATCCCGATAGGCTTGCAGTTCTAAAAAGTCGATAACCTCTTCAACAACTTGGCGGTGGCGGCGTTCCTCATCACGAACATTTGGAGCAAAAAACATCTCAGTTAAAAGATTGCTTTTGCGATGTCTATGACGGCCAACTAAAAGGTTTTGCAACACGGTTGATTGCTCAAATAATTCAATATTTTGAAAAGTTCTAGCAATGCCTAAAAACGGGACTTGATCGGGACGAAGGTTTAAAATTGATTTGTCCTTAAAGCGAATATCACCACTTGCAGGGTTATAAATACGAGAAATAAGGTTAAAAATAGTAGATTTGCCAGCTCCATTTGGTCCAACAAGTGCAAATACCTCGCCCTCTCCAACATGAAAAGAAACATCATTTACAGCAACCAATCCGCCAAAACGAAGTGTGACATTTTCAAGGGTAATAAAACTCACTTCATGCGCTCCGTTTTAAGATAAGATTTTTGTCGCTTGAACATATTTTTACGATAAAAAGGAAATAGCTCAAAATAGGTGCGAATTTTTATCCAAACACCATAAATTCCCCTTGGTTCAAACATTATAAAAATAACTAATATGAATGCAAAAGATGCCGTTTCAATTCCAGGTAGTGGTAATGAGCCAAGGTTGAAAATTGAAGAAATACCATCACGTGAAATAGCAATTAATTGCGGTAAAAAGCCAACAATTACTGCACCAAAAAAAGCACCGTGGATTGACCCAAGCCCACCAATAACAATCATCAACAATAGCTGAATTGATAAAACCAAATTAAATGTTTCATGGTTAAATGCGCCTGCAAAATGACCAAGCAAGCCGCCAGCAAGACCAACTATGCCACAAGAAAGTGCAAATGCTGTTATTTTAGTTTTTGTAACATTCACTCCTAAAGCCTGAGCCGATACCTCTGAATCTCTGATAGCTGCAAAAGCACGACCAAGCGGGGCACGTAAAATATTTCGGAAAATTAACAGAACAAAAAGAGTGACAAAAAGCACCAAAAAATAAAATAAAATAGGTGTCCCATACCGATCAATATCAAGGCCAAAAATATTAATCGGCTCGGCAACAAGCCCTATTACGCCGCCTGTCCATTTTTTTGATATAACTATAATATCTTCACTCAACACTGAAATTGCAAGCGTTCCAATAGCTAAATAAATGCCATGCAAACGCAGGATTGGCATTGCAATAATTGCCCCGACAATACCAGTAATAATTCCAGCAAGGGGCAAAGAAATAATAAAGGGGACACCTCTTTGCATTAATATTACATTAAGGTAGCACCCAAGAGCCATAAAGGCAGCATGACCAAGGCTGACCTGCCCTGTTTGGCCAGTTAGCAACATTAAACCCATGCCAGCAATTGCCAAAATTAGAACATTTGTTGCCTCGCCCAAGAAAAAATCATCAACCAACCAAGGAAGTGCCATCATTAATACTAGCAAAAGCACGTAATAGCCGGCTTGCTGGCGATGCTTAAAAAGTTTAATGTCATCATCATAGGAGCGTTTAAAAACAAATCTCATTTCGTCACACCTCTTTAAACCTTCTTGTTTTGCATTTGAGAAAAAAGGCCAGCAGGTCGAAGAATTAATACCAATAACATAATTGCATATGGAGCAACTTGTGAATAACCAGCGGGTAAATAATAGGCTGCAAATGGCTCAACAACCCCAATGATAAGCCCGCCAATTAATGCCCCTGGCAATGATCCAAAACCACCAATGACGGCGGCAGCAAAAGCCTTTATGCCGAGCAGGCCAGTAGAGGGGTCAATTGCACCTTTTGAGGCAAATAATGCTCCTGCAACTGCGGCAACAACTCCTGCTAATGCCCAAATCAAACTTTGAACTTTTTTAACAGGAATGCCAACATAATAGGCGGCTAGCTGATTTTGTGAAGCGGCCTGCATTGCTTGGCCAAGTTTAGCTTTTCTAAAAAATAAAAATAAAAATAAAGTAAGTAAAAGCGTTACAATGATTATTGCTATCTCTTCAAAGCCTAAAACTAATGAGCCAATTTTTAATTCTTTTCCAGCAAATGGAGTTTCTAGCAAATGAGGCTCATGCCCCCATATAACCCCTGCAATAAAGCGAAGAATAAAGCCAATAGCAATTGTTAAAATGACTACAGCAATTTGTGGCTGGCCAAACATTCTCCTTATTACAAGCATATCTAGCAAATAGCCAAGAATGCCCATAATTAAAATAGCCAAAGGCACTGCAAGGTAGAAATTTATACCCATATAGTCAGCATTTGTAAGCCAAATTGTAATAAATGCCCCAAACATCATAAAATCGCCTTGAGCGAAATTAACAGCTTCGGTAGCCTTATAAATTAACACAAACCCAAGCGCAATCAGACCATATACACAGCCGTTTGCAAGGCCAGAAATTAGCAATTGAAGTATATCCAAGTAATAAGCCTCCCAACTTTTACTTATAGATGTTTTTTCATCTATTTTTTTAGAGAAAAACCATATTTAGAGCATAAAGCCAAGTTAAAAATTTTAAAATATATATAATTATTTCATTTGCAGACTTAAACTAGCATTAACTTACATGCCCTATATAAAAATATAGGGAACTAGTAGGTTATTTTATTCACTATGCAAAATATGCAAAAAAAATCTAAAAAATCAAAAGCTCACAAGTCAAAAATCAAGACTGGTGAAATGCGCAAGATGTGGTCTGGGGATTTTTTGTTTGAACAATATCCCGATGCAATTTTGATCGTGAATGATTCTGGCAGAATTGAAGATTCAAACCGTATGCTTTTGGATATGTTTGGATATACTAAATCTGAAATCGTGGGTAAAACCATGGAAGTTTTAATGCCAAAAAAATATCGTGCCAAACATGTTGGTCAACGTCACGAACATTTAAAGTCTCAGCATGGACGAGAAATTGGCACTGGAATAAAGTTTGAGGCAGAGAGAAAAGACGGCACGCGCTTTCCGCTTGATATAATGTTAGCCCCATTGGAAACAGAGTCAGGGAAAATTACTGTTTCTGTTATTCGTGATATAAGCGAAAAAAAGAAAGCTGAGGAGCGTGTAAGAAACGCCAAGGATACGTTAAAAGCAGTTATGGATTCTGCACCAGTTGCTATTTTTGTGCTTAATAAAAAGAGAGTGGTTGTTTCTTGGAGTCAAGCAGCTGAGGCATTATTTGGCTATAAAGCCAAAGAAGTTTTAGGCAAACCTTATAAACTTTTACCAAAGGGAAAGAAAAGCAGCCGTGATTGCAAATCAATACTTGAGAAAGCCTTTGAAGGTGAGAGCGTGCAAGATACGAAGGGGAAACGTTTACACAAAGATGGCTCATTAATTGACGTTTCAATCTCCGCCGCACCTATGTATAATAAAGACAATAAAGTTTATGCAGCAGCTTTTAGTGCTCAAAATATATCTGATCGTATTGAACAAGAGAAAAAGCTACATCAATTAGCCTTTTTTGACAGATTAACGGGCTTGCCAAATAAAGCTCATTTACAAAGTAATATTTTAAAAT
>JAMONZ010000058.1 GCA_027066315.1 Hyphomicrobiales bacterium | reverse complement strand
AAAGTATTTGATGAGTTGAAAACCATGCGCTTTCAACCTGCCATTCGCACCACTCCTGCCTATTTCTCTAATTCCACATATATTGAGGCATTAGCAAACTCACTCCTTAAGGGGATTAAAAAAGCTGGGTTTGAGCCTGATGTCGTTATAACTTCTTATCATGGTATGCCAGAAAGTTATCGTGATGCTGGAGATCCATATTATGAACAATGTCATGAAACAACCAGACTATTAGGAGAAAAACTTGGCTGGAATAAGGATAGGATTATTGTTACTTTTCAAAGCAGATTTGGCGCAGGTGAGTGGATAAAACCATATACAGATGAAATTTTAGCAGACCTGCCAAATAAGGGAATTAAAAAAATAGCAATTTTAGCACCGGCATTTTTTGCAGATTGTCTTGAGACATTAGAAGAAATTGCAATAGAGGCAAGAGAAGAATTCCTAAAAAATGGGGGTGAAAAATATGCCTATATTTCATGCTTAAATGATAGTGAGGCTGGCATGGACGTGATTGAAGAAATAGCGCATAAAGAATTGCGAGGCTGGCTAAAAACTTAAAGATTTATCCCACAACAAAGTAAACAAAAAAAGCTAGCAATTTACAAAGATTAAAGGCCTTCTAAATATTTTCAAATTGAAATAAATAATGCTAAGCTACATATTAAAAACTCTGCACGGATAAGATTTCTTATTCTACATTTTGACCTTTTAGTAAGAAAATATATGCGCCTAATAATTGCCTCACGAAAAAGCGACCTTGCCCGCATTCAAGCCTATATGGTTGGTGCAGCTTTAATTGAAAAAAACTCTTCCCTAAAGATAGAGTATAGTTTTCGCTCTTCGCTTGGTGATCAAAATCAAGATGACCCTTTATGGAAAATGCCCTCTCAAGGCGTTTTCACCCAAGACTTTCGCAATGACCTAATTCAAGGCAAGGTGGATATGGTGGTGCATTCTTGGAAGGATTTACCTACAAAAAATGATGGCTCAACAATTTTAGCAGCAACTTTACCAAGAGCCGATCATAAAGATTTGTTGCTGGTTAAAAAAACGGCCATAAAGAGCATAAAGCAACAAAAAGCCATTAAGATATTATCATCATCACCTCGTAGAATGTATAATCTTGAAGGCTTTTTAAAAAATGCTTTTCCTAATGGTTTAAACAAAGTTGAATTCGAAGATGTAAGAGGCAATATTCAAACTAGATTGGATAAATTATTATCACTTGATGCAGATGGTTTAATAGTTGCAAAAGCTGCCATAGATCGGCTGTTAAACGCAGATCAATTTAATCAAACAAATGATAATTTTGATAATAGTGTTTTAGCAATTAAAAAAGCCCTTGATAAATGCGAATTTATGGTTTTGCCAGCTAGTCACAACCCCCCAGCCGCCGCACAAGGCGCACTTGTTGTTGAGATTGCAAAGAAGCGTAGCAAAGAGTTGGGCAAAATTCTTGCAACAATTAACTGCCAGCAAACTTTTGATGATGTTAAGGCAGAACGCGAAATACTTGCCTCACATGGTGGAGGCTGCCATCAAAAAATTGGCGTTTGGGTAAAAACACTCAAATATGGAAAAATTACATCAGTCCAAGGTGAAACAGATGCTGGCATAAAGCTCAAACAATTTAACCTAACCCACACTAATCAATTTTCTAAAAAAATATCCTTAAAGGATATTTTTCACCCCAACCGATATGCCAATATGTTTTTAAGGCAAGATATTTTACCATCTGCAAAAAGTCTAAAAAAAATGGCTAATGCCGATGTTTTATTATTAGCAAGCACTCATATTCCCAATGATTATTTGGCAGAAATTGAAAAGCAAATTATTTGGGCAAGCGGTGTAAAAAGCTGGTTCAAGCTGGCGGCTAAAAATATTTGGGTAAATGGGGTTGATGACAATTTTGGGTCGAACGAAGATAGAGGCCTAGAAATTTTGTTAGATAAATCACCCAGCTGGCTTACTTTAACTCATGCAGATAGCCCCTCCACACCTGCAATTGCTACATATAAATTAATCCCAAAAAATGAACAAATATCAATTGGTGATGAAGAATATTTCTATTGGAGGTCAAGCTCTGCTTTTAAGAGAGCCTTAGAATTAGATCCTAAAATTAAAGATAAAAACCATGCTTGCGGTCTAGGGCAGACCTATATTATTCTTAAAGAAATTCTTGGAGAAGGTGCTAAGATAACCCCATATTTAAATGAAGAAAATTGGTTAGAGGAAATAAGCAAATGCAACATTTAATGCGCCAAAGAGCAAACCGACATATACGTGAGTTATTGGCTCAAGATGGGTTGAAAATCTCAAAACTTATCCAGCCATTATTCGTCGTTGAGGGCTTGATTGGGGAAGAAAAAATTTCTGGGCTAAAGGGTAATAATCGTATGGGGATTGATGCCACTCTTAATCAAATTGAAAAAGACTTAAGCAATGAGGTTCGCAATTTTATGTTGTTTAATGTGCCAGCAGATAAGGACATGAAAGCAAATTTTGGCACAAATACAATTAGAACAATAAAAGAAAAATTTGGCTCTGATATTCATCTATGGGTTGATACTTGCCTTTGCTCATCTTCTCATGATGGGCATTGCTGTATTTATTATGAAGAGGATAAAAATAAAATTAATTTAAAAGCCACACTAAATGCCTTAAGCAGCTTTGCGCTTTCTTATGCTAATGCAGGTGCAGACGGAATTGCCCCTAGTGATATGATGGATGGACGGGTTGCTGCTATTCGCAACCAGCTTGATAAAAATGGCCACATAGATATTCCAATTATGTCTTATTCAACCAAATTTGCTAGTGAGTTTTATGGCCCTTTTCGAGCGGCGGCAAATAGCAAGCCTTCTTTTGGAGATAGGAAGCAATATCAAATTGATGTAAGAAACCGCAATGACGCAATTAACTCAAGCCTGCGGTGCAGCAATGAGGGGGCGGATATGTTAATGCTTAAACCTGCAATGAGCAGCATTGACCTTGTTGCACCTATTCATACACAAACTAATTTGCCAGTTGGAGTATATCAGGTAAGCGGTGAATATGCCTCACTTGCCCTTTTGGCTCGTGAAGGGTTAACAAATTTTGACAAAGCCCTGCTTGAAACATGGCAGGTTTTTCATCGAGCTGGCGCACAATTTATCATCACATATGGCGCAAGAAAAGCACTTAAATTAGGTCTTTCTAAATAGGAGAAATGCCTTTTAGCTAATATCTTTGATTGATGTTAAAATTGTAAAATATATTGTTTTAAGTTAGAAAAATTTAGTATTCTTACAAAAACAACAATTCTCAAACCCTCTTAATGTGAACTAAAAGTGATTTAAAAATTGAACAATAACGAGAAAATCTTCGCAATCGCTCCTATGCTCGATTGGAGTGATCGCCATTGCCGTTTTATGCATCGCTTGCTTAGTAAGAGGGCTGTGCTATTCAGCGAAATGGTGACAAGTGCCGCTATTATTCATGGTGATAAAAATCGCCTGCTTGGTTATAATAAAGAAGAACACCCTTTGGTTGTTCAGATAGCTGGCTCAAACCCAGATGAACTAGCAAAAGCTGCTATTATCTGCCAAGAATATGGCTATGACGAGATAAATTTAAATGTTGGTTGCCCTTCAGATAGAGTTCAATCAGGCAGTTTTGGGGCTTGCTTAATGTTAGAGCCAAAACTTGTTGGGCAGTTAGTAAAAGCTATGGTTGATGTTTGCGATATTCCAATTAGCGTTAAATGCCGTATTGGGGTTGATGAACAAAACCCTCAAACTGCACTTAATGAGTTAGCCGATGAAATTGTAACTGCAGGAGTAAGCTCTATCATTGTTCATGCTCGCAAGGCATGGTTAAAGGGATTAAGCCCCAAAGAAAATCGGGACATTCCCCCGCTAGATTATGACATTGTTTATGCTTTAGCCGAGCGGTTAAACCCTATTCCTGTGATAATAAATGGTGGAATTGAAACACTAGCTCAATCTAAAAACCATCTAAAAAATTGCTCAGGCGTTATGCTTGGTCGAGCCGCTTATCATAACCCAATGCTATTGGCCAAGGTTGATAGTGAGATTTTTGGCGAACAGGATAAGATAAGCGATATAAATGATTTAATGTTGCCAATGATAAAATATGCAGAGGCAGAAATAGCTAAGGGTGTGCGCATAAATAAAATTACCCGCCACATGCTTGGCTTAGCACATGGCAAAGCAGGAGCAAAAACATTTCGGCGCATTCTAACCGTTGATTCTTGCCTTGATGGAGCAGGAGTAGATGTTATTGAGCGGGCTTTTAATGCCCTTAAAAGCAGCTAATTATGCCAATGGCCAATTAAAGACTATCAATAACTTTTTGAAGTTTTTCACCAACAATTTTGGTGATTGCATTAAGTTCATCATTGCCAACCGCTTGCATTGAGGCGACAGGATCAATTGCACTAACCTCAACTTTTCCATTCTCATTAACCTGAACCACAACATTACACGGCAACATTGTACCAATATTAGCCTCTGCCAAGATTGCACTTTGAGCCAGCTTTGGGTTGCATGCACCAAGAATAGTATAGGGGCGAAAATCAGCATCAATTTTTTTCTTTAAAGTTGCTTTTACATCAATTGTTGTAAGCACACCAAAACCCTCATTAGCTAAAGCCTTGGTGACTTTTTCAATTGCAGCATCAAATTCAAGGTCAAGAATTTTATTAAAACTATAATTCATATAAAATTTTCCAATCCAATATATTAGTAAATACTAATGTAAGGGTTTTAATATTATATTCAAGCTCTAATTTCTCAAAACTCAGTATTTAATGCGGATATACTTCAAATAAAAAGCCACATAAAACGTATATATAATTTAATTATGGAGAAAACCATGACTTCTTTATCTACGGATCAAAATATTAACGTTAAAAGCCCCGCTTCTCAAATAGATTCTTCTAGTTTTGAAAAAAGCCTGAGTGAAGCCATTAAAATGGCAACTGATACTGCGAATTTAGCTAATGAAGCTGTAGTTACAGATGATAGTCGTTACTCAGTGGCGAACAAATTGGTGCAAAGTAAAGAAGAAGATATAGAAAGATTTAATAACAACGATACTATTAAACTTCTGCTTCCTGTTAAAGAGGGTAGCTTAGATACAACAAATAGCGTAATTATATCTTTATACAACCACTATGAGATAGGAGATAGTTTAGCAGAGCAAGCTGATGATGTTTCTGTTGCAATTTCCAACTGGAAAGATAGCAACGAAACAGATAAAAAAACCGCAAAAACAAACCTTATAAAAGAAACAAATGAGCTTGTTGACACAGCAAAAAATTCAGCTGATTCTGCAAAGGTAGTTGTTTCAGAGGCAAAAGAGCTATCGCATGAAATAAAAGTTGGCCCATTTTACATTACTACTGATTTTCAAAAAACAATGTTAAAAGATGCTAAGCAATCTTTAGAAAATGCAAATGATATATTATCCCATGCAAAAGAAACTCAATCTCAAATAAACAATATGCTTAATGAAAATAAGTAATTTTTAAAAAGCCATTCTGTTTAATCATTTAATTAACAAATTCTAATTTATCACCTGTTACTGAATAGCTTGATAGAGTTTGCAAAAAACTCATTCCTAAAAGTGATGTATTAAGCGCATCTTCTTTTGCAATAAACGCTTTTATATTTTGCCGCTCAATATCACCAACTGCAATATCATTTAAAACAACTGTTGATGCCATGCTAATGCCATTTGCCGTTTGCACTCTTACATCATAAGTCAAATTATTTACTTTAATGCCAATTGACTTTGCATCTTCATGGCTCAAAACAACAACGCTAGCCCCCGTATCAAAAATCATTTTTAGCTTAACATTCTCAACCCTGACATTAAGCAAAAACGAGCCATTTCTTGATCGCCTAAAACTTGCGCTACTACCATCAGATGAAACATTTGCGCTTTGGGGCGAAACCTCACCCATCACCCGATTAGCAATTGAGCTAATTTCAAAACGATAGGAATAGCCAATAATTATAACAGCAAAAACCCCAACCCATAATAAAATATTGGTAATCATTTCAGATAATTTTATACGACGAGAAAATGCACCCCCTGCAACTAATATCAAAATAAGGAGCAATGGAATAATCTGTCCCGTTTGCTCTTGGCTAAGGCCAACAAGTGAGCCAGCATCAACCGTTATAACCAATGCCAAACCAACAGCAATTAATAAAGCTATCCCAATGAATAACATATATCATCTTTCTTTTTTAAGTGGCGACTAAAAAGACACATAGAATTCCTAATTCTGTTAATGCCTGCAACCCACCTATTAAATCACCCGTCTGCCCATTCACTTTGCTTTTACAAAGCAAAGACCAAGCATAATTAATCACTAATATAACTGCAATTGCGGCGATAAAATATGTGACCTCAACAAAAGGTATAATTAGAGAAAAACTAACTACAATCGCAAAAGCCATACCTATATAAAAAGCAGGTTTAGATAGCTGACCAATGGAGGCAGAAACCCCATCACTTCTTGCTGGGGGGAGCTTTATCACTAACCACAAAGCAGATGAGCGAGCAAGAACACTAACCCCTATAAACAAACATGCAGCCATTAATGGCGAAGAAGTTGCAATGCCAGCATAAGCAAAAATTCTCATAGCAATAAAAATTACTAATGCACTCACTCCATATGTCCCAAGAGTAGAATCTTTGAAAATCTTTAGCCTTTGCTCAACGCTATGCCCTCCAAACAAACCATCAGCACTATCAGCAATTGCATCTTCTGCCATTGCTCCAGTAATTAAAACCCAAGCAATAATTGCAAGCCCTGCGCTAAAAAGTGTTGGCAGGCCAATAGTCACACCAGCAAATAATAAAATTGCAGGAAATATCGCAATGATAATGCTGACAAAAGCAAGAGCTGGCGCAATTCTTGAAAGGTTTGGTGTTTCATATTTTTTAGCACCAAATGACAGGCGAGAATAAAATTGCAAACCCATAATAAAATTGCTTAAAAAACTTCTTTTCACAGTTTTTTTATCATTATCATTGCCAAAGTCTATGCGAGTCTGCGAGTTATCTTCATTCAAAATAATTTCCTTTATAATAATTATTTATCAGCAATAGAAAGTTCAAAAATATGTCAAACATATCAAGCCTAAATCAAGTTTATACAGAGTTTGACCTATTGCTTCAATCTGTTCCAGAGATAAATGAGGGCGCAGTTAAAGCAGTTAAAGCACATGATGCTCAATTAACAAAACCTAGCGGATCACTTGGACAATTAGAAGCCTTGGTTCGTCACTTAGCGGGCTGGCAAGGAAAAAACTCACCAACATTAAACAACCCAATGGTCGCAGTTTTTGCTGGAAATCACGGAATTACTGCACAAGGAGTTTCGCCTTTTCCAGCCGAAGTTACCGTGCAGATGGTAGCAAATTTTACAGCTGGCGGGGCGGCAATTAGTCAAATTTGCGCCATGCATGAATTAAATTTGCGAGTTTTTGAACTAGCCTTAGAAATTCCAACAAAAGATTTTACGCTTGAGCCAGCCCTTAGCGACAAAGATTGTGCAGCAACCATTGCTTATGGAATGGAAGCAATTGCTGGCAATCCAGATTTATTATGCATTGGCGAAATGGGAATTGGCAACACAACGGTTGCCAGCGCACTTTATAGCGCAATATTTGGTGGAAGTGGTAAGGACTGGGTTGGCCGTGGTGCCGGTGTTGATGATGAGGGATTAAAGCGTAAAATTGCTGTGGTCGATAAAGGCCTTGCGCTTCACTTAGACGAAAACACTCACCCATTAGAAATTTTGGCACGGCTTGGTGGACGTGAAATTGCGGCCATGCTTGGCGCAATAATTGCGGCACGCCACAAGAATATCCCAGTAATAATTGATGGATTTGTAGCCACTTCAGCAGCCGCAATTGCCTATGCGGTTAATCCTGCTTCCTTAGATCATTGCATCTTTGCCCATACCTCTAATGAAGCTGCTCATAAAACCGCCCTTGAAAGAATGAACAAAACCGCATTGCTAAACTTAGGCATGCGATTAGGAGAAGGCTCAGGCGCAGCATTAGCAGCAGTGTTAGCAAAAACGGCTCTACACCTACACAATAACATGGCTACTTTTGAAGAGGCAGCAGTTTCTAATAAGTCTGATTAAAGTAAAGAATAACAATGATGAATAAGATAACTTAAAACTGTTCAATCAATTTATTTCTTAGGCAATAAAATATCGACTTTATTAACACCTGGATGCACCAGAAACATCAAACTAGTCTCGCCAAGCTCTTTTGCAACTAGCAGTCGTTCTTTAGGACGAAATTCTGTTTCTTCAAATGCTTTTTCTAAATATATTTCAGAACATGACCCTTGAAAACACGAAAGCCCTTGTGAAATAAAATTATTAATAATATCATTGCGACTTATGCTTTTAGGCAAATTTTCTGGACGCACAAAAGCATAAAACTTATAATAAGCGTGAATTGTTCCATTATCTCTAGCTTTAAATAAATCGGGTGCACGCAACAAGCCACTTTCCCCTGTAATAGGCGAAAGCATATCACTAAGATTTTTAGCATTTTGCACTCGAGATTTATGCCAATCAGGCATTTTTTTTAATTGAATGCGACCGATTGCAGACTGCATTTCAGTTAATCGCCAGTTAGTACCAATACTCTCGTGCAGCCAGCGAAATCCAGATGGGTGTTTTTTATTATAAACAGCGTCCCAACTCTTGCCATGGTCTTTAAATGCCCACATGCGCTTCCATAGATCTTCATCATTACATGTAACCATTCCACCTTCACCACCAGTAGTCATTATTTTATCTTGACAAAATGACCAAGCAGCAACGTCGCCCAAACTGCCAACAGGGCGTCCCTTATATTTTGCACCATGTGCTTGCGCACAGTCTTCAATTAGCTTGATGTTTTTGTTTCTAACTAAATCTTTAAATCCATCCATATCACACGGCCAACCTGCTAAATGCACACATAAAATTGCACGTGTATTATTGCTGATATGTGGTGCAGCAGTTTTGGGGGTGATATTTTGGCTATTTCTATCAACATCAGCAAAAACGGGCCGTGCGCCTGCATTTATAATTGCTGAAACAGAGGCGATGAAAGAGCGAGGAGTGACAATAACTTCATCATTTTCAGAGCCTCCATTATGCGAGCCAATTTTTAAACCATTAAGGGCAAGGTCGATTGCAAGCGTTCCGTTTGCCAGAGCAATTGCATGTTTAGTTCCAGCGAAGGCTGCAAATTCCTTTTCAAATAACCGCCCCTCTTCACCAGTCCAATAATTGACCTTGTTAGATAAAAGCACCCTAGAAACCGCATCAGCTTCTTCTTGAGTAAAATTTGGCCATGAAGAGGTAGGGAGAGGTGGATTAGTTGTCATAATTATCCCTTAATTGGTTTTGCTGGAATTCCAAACACGGTTTCCCCGTCTTCAACATCATTTAGCACAACAGCACCAGCACCAATTATCACATCTTTACCAATTTTGATATTTTCTTTTATCATTGCACCAATTCCAACCCAAGTTCTTGCGCCAATTGTTACACCTCCTGCAAGCCTTACACCTAGAGAAACATGAACAAAATCACCTATTTCACAATCATGGTCAATTGATGCAGCTGTGTTTATTATAGCAAATTTTCCTATTTTTGCATCAATATTTACAATGCTACCTGCACAAATCAGTGTGCCTTTACCTATCTGAGCATAAGGCGAAACTATCGAACTAGAATGAGATAGAATGGGACAGTTAGTTAATTTTAGCTCTTCTGAGATTTTTTCTCTTATTTTGTTATTTCCAATTGAAATAAAAAAATCAGTATTTTTTGTAGCCAATAATATTTTTCTATCAGGCTTTTCAACAATTGACCATGCTCCATTTTTAGTCTTTTTCGGATATGCTTGATCAATAAATAAAATATTTGAATATCCATTGAATTGAGCAATTTCAGCAACTATTTTTCCATGTCCACTAGCCCCAATAAGCATTATATTTTTCATTTTGAGCCTTTAAATTTTGTCATTGTTGCTTGGCCGTCTGCAGCAATTCCGTCTCGCTTCATTACCTTTTTTACTGTAAGGGCGATAATTTTTAAATCCAATAAAAATGTACGGTTATCAACATACCAAAGATCAAGTTTAAACTTTTCTTCCCAACTCAAAGAATTACGTCCATTTACCTGCGCCCAGCCTGTTATGCCAGGGCGCACCTCATGCCTACGTGCTTGTTTAGGTGAATAAAGCGGCAAATATTCCATCAATAATGGACGAGGCCCAACAAGACTCATATCGCCTTTAAGCACATTCCAAAGTGCTGGCAATTCATCAAGAGATGTTGACCTGAGCATTCTGCCAAATGAAGTTATTCGCTGCGCATCAGAAAGAGGTTGCCCATTTGAATCATAATCATCTTTCATCGAGCGAAATTTTATTATTTCAAACGGCTTAGCATCTTTTCCAGGCCGTATTTGACGAAATAATACGGGAGACCCCATTTTAAAACGAACAAGAATAAACAATAGCACTAACAATGGGCTAAGCAAAATCAACCCAATGGTGCTGACAATTACATCAAATAACCATTTTACCATATTTCCCAAAGCAATCCACTAAGCCAAAAATCCATTATATCACTTTCTTACCAGCTGTAATAATTTGGTATTTTGGCAGACTTAAGGCTTAATAGTCAAAGCAATTTTTTAGGAAGCTCAAAATACCTTTGGCAACAAGCTACCATTATCATTTCAAAAAATAACCGCTATATCCGCTTAAAATTTATTGTCTTGCAAAATACAAATTTACATCCGTTTAATTGCAGCTTATTTGAATTTACTAATGTAAGGCTTCCGTTTAGATTTTCTCCGCCATAACGTAGCGAGCCACGCCACTTGTTTTGTTGAACTGCCCTTGCATTAGATAATATTATTTTATTTAAATGTTTAAGATTTCGAGGAGTTCGAGCATCTGAACGCAACCAAACCAGTTTGGCACAAATTGCTTTGCCATTTTTACAGCTTGTGACCTCATAACGAGATTCACCACTGGTTGTTTGCCAACTTCCTAGTGGTGAAACATCGCCAGCAAAACCATTAGGAACGGCAATTGTAAAGGTAAGAACTAGGCTTGTAATAATGTTTATAAGAATACGTTTCACTTTTTTCTCCAAAAATATTAAATAATTAAAATTTATTGGAGACTTATCTCACAAGCTAAATGAATTAAATTCGAACTACTCATTTATTCTATGTTCATAAAGCTACCTCCATTTTATAAAATTTTTTTAGTTTTTGATTTTACATTTATAATTTCTTGCAATTTCTCAAAATTTTCTCAAAAAACAAACAATTCACTTGAACTAGAACCAGTTTAGCTCTAGTGAGCATCTAATCATTCGTTTGGCTGAGGGCTGAACGTAGGGTTGGCTGTTGCCAATAGGGTTTTTCTAAATTGATTTTAGTAAAATTCGGCCTACCGTGTCCTCACTCTTTTGAAGAATTCTTTGACGCCTTAAAAGGCTTCACTTTAGGCTTTGCGCTAGATGAATGAGGAAGTGAAACTTAACATTGAAAGGCGTCTTATGGCTCTTTATGAACATATCTATTTGGCACGACAAGATCTTAGCGTAGCCCAAATTGAAGAATTAACTAAAAAATACACTCAAATGCTTGAAGAAAATGGTGGCTCTGTTACAAAACACGAATATTGGGGTGTTAAACCACTTGCATATCGTATGAATAAAAACCGCAAAGCACATTTCACATTGCTAAACATTGATGCACCACATGCAGCAGTTGCTGAAGTAGAGCGTCAAATGCGTATCAACGAAGATGTATTGCGTTTCATGACCATCAAAGTTGAAGAACATGATAGCGAGCCATCTGTAATGATGCAAAAGCGTGATGATCGACCTGATCGTGGTGAGAAATTCTCCCGTGGTCCAAAACGATTTTAATTTAAGGAAAGCATGAACAATGGCAATTCGTAATCTTACAGCAGCGCAGGCTCGTCGTCCTTTTCAACGTCGTCGTAAAACCTGCCCATTCACTGGCGACAAAGCACCAAAAATTGACTATAAAGATGTGCGCCTATTAACTCGTTATGTTTCTGAGCGTGGCAAAATTGTGCCAAGCCGCATAACAGCAGTTTCAGCAAAAAAACAACGTGAATTAGCAAAAGCAATTAAACGAGCTCGTTTTCTTGGTCTTTTATCATTCGCAGTTAAATAATTTATTGCCTCAAATTTTGAGGCGCAGTTGGAATGGAAAATGGTTTTACATTCCTAACCGTTTAATTTTTAAGCGGGACAGCAATTGGAGAATAAAATGAAAGTAATCTTACTTGAACGTGTTGGTCGTTACGGCGCAATTGGAGAAGAAGTAGATGTAAAAAACGGCTTTGCTCGTAATTTCCTTCTTCCTCAAGGCAAAGCCTTAAGAGCAACCGATGCAAACCGTACAAAATTTGCCTCACAGCGTGAAGCAATTGAAAAACGCAACGAAGAGCGTCGTGAAGCTGCAGCAGGCATTGCTTCTGGCCTAAACGGACATTCACTTGTGATGATCCGCCAAGCTGCCGAAACTGGCCAGCTTTATGGATCAGTTAGCTCTCGTGATATTTCAGAAGCACTAGTTGCTGATGGCTTTAGTGTAGTTCGCTCACAAGTTGATTTAACAACTGCAATTAAAGAAGTTGGCCTGCACGACATTTCTCTTAACCTACATGCTGAAGTTAAGATCAGCGTAAAAGTTAATGTTGCTCGCACACCAGACGAAGCAGAACGTCAAGCAACTGGCGAAGATATGACAATCGTTAACTATGATGAAGAAGAAGTTGAAATAGTAAAATCTGAAGAAGATAGCGAAGTTGAAGAAACTGATTCACAAGATGCTGAAGTTGAAGCAGCAGAAGAAGAAACAGAATCAGATAAAGCTGAATAATCACTTCTATTTTGCAAATAATTGCAAGGTCGGGTTAGCTCCCGACCTTTTTTATTTTCAAAAATACTAATAGTTTTCCCCACTAACTCCAACTAGTTCAAGAATTTTATTCATTTAGAAAAAGTTTTGAAAAATTATTACATTGATTGACTTATCCATGCTTAATACAATTCAAGTAACAAAAAGGATAAGAAATGGCAGAGGTTACTCAACTTCACCCAAATAAAGAAGATAACTACCGTCTTGCGCCACATAATGTGGAAGCCGAGCAAGCCTTATTGGGTGCTATTCTTGTCAATAATGAAGCCTATCATCGTGTTTCTGATTTTTTAGAAATTGAGCATTTTTTTGAGCCAATCCATAGTGAAATTTATGGTGTTTTTGGCAAAATTATTCAGGCAGGAAAAGCTGCAACTCCAATCACTGCAAAAACTTTTTTACCTGATGAGTTGCTAGAAAATGTAACCATGGCACAATATCTTGCCCGCCTTGCAGCAGAAGCAGCAACAGTGATTAATGCCTATGATTATGGCCGCTCGATTTATGACCTTGCGTTGCGCCGAGCCCTTATTTTAATTGGTGAAGAAGTAGTTGAAACCGCCTATGAGGCTGATGTTGACACCACCCCTTCAAGGCAGATTGAAGAGGCTGAAAAAAATCTCTATGACCTTGCTGAGCGAGGTCACAATAATTCTGGTTTTCAAGGCTTTAACAAGGCCCTTACCAATTCTATAAATCTTGCAGAACTTGCATATCAACGAGATGGAAATCTTTCTGGTACTGCAACAGGTCTGATTGACCTTGATCGTCTAATGGGTGGCTTACAAAGTTCTGATTTAATAATTCTTGCGGCTCGTCCAGCAATGGGCAAAACCGCTCTTGCAACAAATATTGCTTTTCATATTGCCAAAAACTATAAGTCAGAGCCAACCCCAGATGGCCATATAAAAACTCTTGATGGCGGAGTTGTTGGTTTTTTCTCGCTTGAGATGAGTTCTGAGCAGTTGGCAACTCGTATTTTAGCTGAGCAGGCAAATATTTCATCTTCTGATATTAGGCGAGGTAAAATCCACGAAAGCCAATATTCAAAGCTGGTTGATGTATCAAATAAAATGAACACCATACCGCTTTTTATTGATGATACTGGTGGCATTAATATTGCGCAATTAGTTGCTCGAGCAAGGCGACTAAAACGCCAAAAAGGCCTTGATTTTCTTATTATTGATTATCTCCAGCTTCTATCTGGCTCATCAAAATCTGCCAATGCAAACCGAGTGCAAGAACTAACCGAAATCACCACATCTTTAAAGGCTTTAGCAAAGGAACTTGAAGTGCCTATTTTGGCTCTTTCTCAGCTTTCTCGCCAAGTTGAAAACCGTGATGACAAACGTCCACAATTAGCTGATCTACGTGAATCTGGCTCAATCGAGCAAGATGCCGATGTTGTATTATTTGTTTATAGAGAAGAATATTATTTACGCAATAAAGAGCCAAAAGAAAACACTCCAGAACATCTAACTTGGCAAAATGAAATGGAACAAGTTTTTGGCAAGGCCGATATTATTATTGGTAAGCAACGCCACGGCCCAACAGGAAGCGTTCAGCTTGGTTTTGAAGCACAATTCACCCGCTTTACTAATTTAGCAAAAGAAGACTATCTTCCTGAGCGCATGGAGTAAGATATAATGGCAACTACTTCCATCAATCTTAAAGGCCGTCTAACCGTTGATTTAGGGGCGATTGTAAAAAATTACAAAGCACTTGATATGATAAGCCCAAATGCTTTGACAGGGGCAGTTATCAAGGCCGATGCTTATGGATTAGGCATGCTACCTGTTGCCACTGCACTATATAATAATGGTGCAAAATTCTTTTTTGTTGCAACGCCTGATGAGGCAATTTCCCTTAGAAAAGAATTAAAAAATATTCACATTTTTGTATTTAACGGCCTTTATCCGGGAGCTGCAGAACTATATGCCCACCATAATATTATGCCAGTGCTTAACTCACTTTCTATGCTTGAAGAATGGTTAGCATTTTGCATTTCTAAGGAAAAAGCAATTCCAGCCGCATTTCATTTTGATACTGGAATGGGCAGGCTTGGCTTTAGAATGAGCGATATTGAGCGAGTAAAAAACCTAATTGAAAAAGTTGGCTTTGCCCCACAAATGATTATGAGTCATTTTGCCTGTGCTGATCGACCAGCGCATGAAAAAAACCGCACTCAACTAGCATTTTTTAAATCTCTCATCACACATTTCCCTAACATTCCAGCCTCAATTGCAAATTCAGCAGGTCTAATGAATGGGCAAGAAAACCACTTCCAACTCGTTCGCCCCGGGATTTCTCTTTATGGTGGGCGGGCAGTTAATGGGCGCAAAAACCCAATGTCACCGGTTGTAAAACTAGAAGTACCGCTTTTGCAAATAATTGAAGGCAAGACTAATGACACGATTGGTTATGGTGCATCTTATACTCTTGAAAAGGATAGCCAAATTGCTATTTTAGCTCATGGTTATGCCGATGGGTTTTTACGCTCTCTTTCTGGTACAAACAGACGGCATGGCGGACGTGTGCTAATAAGTGGCAAAATTTTACCTGTTGTTGGCCGTGTTTCAATGGATTTAATAGCGGTTGATGTAAGCGATCTTTATGGCAAGTTACCAAACTCAGGCGATATGGTTGAGATATTGGGCAAAACCATAACAGTTGACGATCAAGCTGACCTTGCAGGAACAATTGGCTATGAGATTTTAACCTCACTTAAAGGGCGTTATAAACGCTGTTATATTCCACCCCCAAATTCTACTAAAACCTAATGGCAAAAAGAAAAACAACATTTATCTGTCAATCATGCAATGCGCAATCAACCCAATGGTCTGGTCGTTGCGAAACTTGCGGGCAGTGGAACACCATAGTTGAAGAGCTAAGCAATAGCGGAGTTGGAGCAGGGCCAAAATCTGCGTTAGCATCGGGTCGAGCAGCTCCCCTAACTTCACTTTCTGGCACTGCACAAGAAGCTATTCGCTTTATTTGCGGAATAAAAGAACTTGACCGAGTAACGGGTGGCGGTTTTGTAAAAGGTTCAGCTATTTTAGTCGGTGGCGATCCTGGTATTGGCAAATCAACCCTTTTATTACAAGCCGCTGCCTCAATGGCCGATAAAGGGAATAATGTAATTTATATTTCTGGTGAAGAAGCCATTGCCCAAGTGCAATTACGGGCGCAACGTCTTGGCTTAGCAAACGCACCAGTAAAATTAGCTAGTGAAACCAATGTTGAAACAATTCTTGCAACCCTTGAAGCTCAAGACACGCCAGACTTAGTCGTTATTGATTCTATTCAAACACTTTGGACAGATAGAGTCGATAGCTCACCCGGCACAGTAACTCAGGTAAGAACTTGCGCCCAAGCATTAACTCACTTTGCCAAAAAGAGCGGCTCTGCTGTGGTTTTAGTTGGCCATGTAACAAAAGATGGCCAAATTGCAGGGCCAAGAGTTGTTGAACATATGGTTGATGCAGTAATGTATTTTGAAGGAGATGCCTCGCATACATTTCGAATTTTACGAGGTGTAAAAAATCGTTATGGCGCAACCGATGAAATTGGCGTTTTTGAAATGAGCCAACTTGGACTTAAACAAGTTACCAACCCTTCTGCCCTATTTTTAGATCAACGTGATGAAAGCTCAGCTGGTTCAGCAGTTTTTGCTGGTATTGAAGGCACTCGCCCAGTTCTTGTTGAAATTCAAGCCCTTGTTGCCCCCTCACCACTCGGCACACCACGCCGAGCAGTTGTAGGTTGGGACACATCAAGATTATCAATGATCCTAGCCGTTTTAGAAACAAGGTGCGGAGTAAAAATTGGCGATAATGACATTTACCTAAATGTTGCAGGTGGCCTAAAAATAAGCGAACCAGCGGCAGATTTAGCGGTTGCTGCGGCTTTAATTTCTTCTGCAACAAATTCTCCACTACCTCCAAAAGCAGTATTTTTTGGTGAAATAAGCCTCTCTGGCGGTATTCGACCCGTATCTCATGGGGCATTACGCTTAAAAGAAGCCTCCAAACTTGGTTTTGATAATGCTTATACTGGTCGAATCGGCACAAAAGACAAAAAAAATGACATTAAACTAATCGAATTTAGCGACTTAACTTCTTTAGTGAGTAAGATTGCAACAAATATACATCAAAATTCTAAGAAAGATTAACGAAACATCAATCAAACGCTTGGCTCAAGCAGTATTAGCGTTTAAAGAGTAGCAATAATTTTTTTAAATAATTTTATATAGGTGGAATAATAATGCTCACAGCGTTTGACGTAGTCGTAGGAATTTTGGTTCTTATTTCAGCAATATTGGCAACAGCGAGAGGCTTAACTCGTGAAGTTTTATCTTTGGCAACTTGGGCAGGCTCAGCTGCCATTGCAGTTTGGGCTTGGCAATATCACCCAGAAATTGCTCGAGGGTATATCAGAGAAGAAATAGTTGCAGATATAGCAACCGTGATTATTGCGTTTATCCTTTCTTTAATTGCCCTACATCTAATTACCATGCGAATTGCTGATTTTGTTGTTGATAGTAAAATTGGCCCACTTGATAGAACTCTTGGTTTTGTATTTGGCGGTTTACGAGGCATTTTAATTGCGGTTGTAATTGTTGTTCTTGGCCAATGGCTACAATGGGGTGGTTTTGGCAGTTATATAGAAGGCTCAAAAACCGAACAGCCACTTGCTTCACTTGGTGAAAGCCTTATTCGTGCCTTACCTGAAGATGTAGAAAGCACAATAGGAAACTTCTTAGGGGATAGTAAAAACGATGTTTTGCCTGATAGCATTCCCAACGAAGAGGGAACGGACGCTGGAGAAACACCTCTAAATTCTTAGATAATCTATCTTAAAAAGAAGAAAATCTTATGCCTTCAAAAACTACTTCAATAAACACTTTCTGCCTCGACGAAGATAATCTTCATGAAGAATGCGGAGTATTTGGTATTTTAGGGCATGACGATGCATCCGCCCTAACTGCTCTTGGTCTGCACGCTTTGCAACATCGTGGCCAAGAATCTGCAGGTATCGTAAGTTTTGACAAAACTCAATTTCATTCCGAACGACACATGGGCTTAGTTGGCGATCATTTTACTAACCCTGAAACCTTAGCAAAATTACCAGGCACTTCCGCCCTTGGTCATGTGCGTTATTCAACCACTGGCGATACCGTTTTGCGAAATGTGCAACCGCTTTTTGCTGAGTTAACAGTTGGCGGCATAGCCATAGCCCATAATGGCAACATCACCAACGGCCTCACCCTTAGAGAAGAGCTAATAGCAAATGGTGCTATTTGCCAATCAACCTCGGATACAGAAGTTGTGTTGCATCTTATTGCTCGCTCAAAGCAAGAAAAAGCACCAAGGCGTTTTGTTGATGCAATCACCCAGCTTGAGGGTGCTTATTCTATGGTTGCTATGACACGATCAAAACTAATTGCTACACGTGATAAAAATGGCATTCGCCCTCTGGTATATGGCGAGCTTGATGGCAAGCCAATTTTTGCATCTGAAACTTGCGCCCTTGATATTATTGGAGCAAAATTTGTTCGAGATGTAAAAAATGGCGAAGTAATAGTTTGTGAATTACAAGCAGACGGGTCTATTATTGTAACATCGTCTTTTCCTTTTGGAAAAAAAGATGAGCGTCTATGCCTATTTGAATATGTTTATTTTGCCCGCCCTGATTCAGTAGTTAGCGGCAGAAGTGTTTATACTGCCCGTAAAAGAATGGGCATCAACCTCGCCAAACAAGCCCCATTAGAGGCAGATGTAATCGTGCCTGTTCCTGATGGTGGCACACCTGCTGCCATTGGTTTTTCACAAGCCTCTGGCATTCCATTTGAGTATGGCATAATTCGCAATCATTATGTTGGGCGCACTTTTATTGAACCATCGCAACAAATCAGGGCACTTGGTGTAAAGCTAAAACTTTCTGCTAATCGTGAGCAGATTGAGGGAAAACGAGTTGTGCTGATTGATGATAGTATTGTGCGTGGCACAACATCATTAAAAATAGTTCAGATGGTAAGAGATGCAGGCGCAAAAGAGGTTCACCTTCGAGTTGCCTGCCCGATGATTAAATTTTCTGATTATTATGGAATTGATACCCCAGACCCAGAAAAACTCCTTGCAAACCAATATAAAACCCTAGATGAGATGCGCCAATATATCGGGGTAGATTCACTTGAGTTCCTATTAATTGATGGTCTTTATGATGCAATTTGCGGACATAAGCGAAATAATGATAAGCCACAATTCACCGATCATTATTTTACTGGTGATTACCCAACCCCATTAGAAGATTTAAAAAATCTTGATAAAAGCAAACATAATAAAACATCGCTTTTAAAAGAAGCAGGCTAATGACAAATTCTAAGAAACTCAAAAATAAACAAGTATTAATCACTGGAGCAACAAGAGGAATTGGCAGAGCTATAGCAATTGAAGCGGCCAAACGAGGGGCGCATATAATTGCTTTAGGGCGAACCCAAGGCGCACTTGAAGAATTAGATGATGAAATAAGCTCACTTGGCGCAAGTGCAACTCTTGTACCAATGAAGTTAGAAGATTTCAGCGCAATCGATCGCCTTGGAGCTGCAATTTTTGAACGGTTTGGCAAGCTAGATGCTTTAATCGGCAATGCTGGTATGTTAGGCACACTAAGCCCAGTTGCTCATCTATCACCCAAAGAATTTGATAAAGTAATGGCAGTAAATTTCACTGCAAATTATCGGCTACTTCGCTCGTTTGACTTACCCCTAAAAAAATCAGAAAATGGCCGAATAGTCTTTATTTCGTCAAATGCAGCACAAAGTGCTAAACCATATTGGGGACTTTATGCCGCCTCAAAAGCCGCATTAAATGCCATGGTAAAATCTTATGCAGGTGAAATTGAGAAAACAACTGTAAAAGCAAATATCTTTTACCCCCAAGCAACACGCACTGCAATGAGAGCAAAAGCAATGCCGGGTGAAGACCCAATGACCCTACCCCACCCAAACAAAATTGCTCCATTCATCATAGACATGATTGCACCTGATTATAATGAAAATGGTAAGATTTTTGATATGAGAGGCAAAGAGCTACGTGATATTTAGAGCCTATCTTAAAACCATAAAGCATAACATTATGGGTTTACAGTTTGCTTGTAAATTTTGAAAATAGACGAGCACTCCGCCCAATTTCTTCAAAACACTCTCCCACTTTTGCACTCTTCTCTTACACTCTTACCCCCACCCCTAGCGCCCCTCCCCGCAAGGAAGAGGGGGATTTGGCAGTGCATTTTGGCAAGTGCATTTTGGCTATCGCACTTCCCTCCCCCTTGCGGGGAGGGATTGAGGGTGGGGGTTAAGCAAATAAAATGATTTAATTCGGTAACTGTCACCGTATTTTCACCGTATTTCACCACCGTATTTCCACCGTATTCCCATCGTATTTTCCCGTATTTTCTGAGCTTGTCACCCTGAACGAAAGTGAAGGGTCTTAGCAATCAGTGTAAGATGTTTCGGCTTCGCTCAACATGACATTGCTGTGAAAGCAGAGTATTATTTCTTACAGTATGAAAATTGCGTTATCTGAAACAGCCCCTAGATTTTTATAGAATTTCCTAAGTATTTAATACGGATAGGATGGTTATAACTTACAAGGCATAAGCTGCAGGAAAATTTTTATTTATTTGGAGAATTCTAATGCTAAATAATATTGATAAAATTGCAATAACAAATATTACTAACGTTGATTTATCTAAGTCAAGTGATTTTGATCAAGCAATGAACGGTGCTAAAAATGTTGAACATCTAGCATTACTACCTGCATATGTTATTCCTGCTGTCATAAGAGCTGCAATTTCTTCTCTCCCTTTATCAGGAGTAACTGCAATTGGAAGTGCTGCTATTTTATCTAAAGGATGCGAAAAATATAACGAATATGATCAGGAAAGATATGATAGTGGTTATGCAGAGGGACTTGGATTAAAAATTACTGATGATAAAGTAATAAAAGATTTATCAGAATCAGATGAGCCAAATATAAAAGGTCTCGCAGATGGTATAAAAGCTCAAAAAAAGACCAAGAAAAACAAAACTAATCCGTAAGCAAGGAAAAGGGGCTGACCTAGATAACGCAATTTTTACACTGTAAGAAATAACACTCTGCCATCACAACACTGTCATGTTGAGCGAAGCCGAAACATCTTATGCTGCCTCCTAGACCCTTCACTTCGTTCAGGGTGACAATAATGCGAGGAGTTACAAATACTATTTCTTCTTGCCCTTATCATCATAAGGGTTTTCACCACCTCTAACCCAAAGACGCACTGGCGTTCCCCAAATGTCGAAACTTTCTCGCAAGCCATTTACCAAATATCTTTTATATGATGTTGGTAGCACTTCTGGTCTTGAACAAAAGGCAATGAATGTTGGTGGACGTGATTTTGCTTGGGTTACGTAGCGCATTTTTAGGCGGCGGCCAGACACCGCAGGGGGTGGGTGGCTTTGTGTCATGCCAGAAAGCCAGCGGTTTAGGCGGGCAGTTGAAATCCGAATATTCCAATTTTTTTCAATATCAAAAATTGCCTTCATCAAGTTTGGAAGATTTTTACCCGTCAGGCCAGAAATTGTAACCATTGGAACACCACGAAGTTGCGGTAAAAGCCGTTCGCATTTTTCTTTTAACATGGAGAGAGTGGCATTTTTATCTTTAATCAAATCCCATTTATTCAGTGCAATAACTAACGCCCTACCCTCACGCTCCACTAAATCTGCCAAGTGTAAATCTTGTTTTTCAAACGGCATTGTTGCATCAAGCATAAGCACAACAATTTCAGCATATTGAATTGAGCGAAGCGCATCTGAAACAGCTAATTTCTCTAGTTTTTTCTGCACTTTAGCACGCCGCCTAATACCAGCAGTATCTACCAGATTAATAACACGACCCTCCCATTCCCACGGAACAAGAATTGAGTCACGAGTGATACCTGCCTCTGGGCCAGTAAGCACTCTTTCATCACCCACAAGGTGATTTACCAAAGTTGATTTACCCGCATTTGGTCGCCCAACAATTGCAACATTTAAAAAGCGATTTGGATTCCAACGAATTACATCTTCATCGCCTTCAACTTCCTCACTCACATCAATATCAACCAAAGGAAGCGCATCTAAATTATCAGCTTTATCTTCTTGTTTTTCTAATGCCGCCTTGTCAATTGCGTTACCAATAATTGAATAAAGGTCTGAAATGCCTAAGCCATGTTCAGCAGAAAGTGCAATTGGCTCATCAAAACCAAGCGACCATGCTTCATTAATTCCAGCCTCTGCTACCTTTGCCTCGGCCTTATTAGCAATTACATAAACGGGCTTATCTGCCTTTCTAAGTAATTGTGCAAATGCATTATCAAGCGGCACAATTCCTGATCGTGCATCAACCATGAATAAAATAATATCAGCCTCAAGAATAGCCGCTTCAGTTTGCGCCCTCATTCTTGCTTCAAGTGAATTATCAGTCACATCTTCAAAACCAGCAGTATCTAGAAGTCGAAATTTAAGTTCAGCAATTCGCCCCTCCGCCTCACGCCTATCTCGTGTAACTCCGGGGGTATCATCAACCAGCGCAATTTTTTTGCCAACTAGACGATTAAACAATGTAGATTTGCCGACATTAGGACGGCCAACAATAGCAACAGTTACACTCATAATTTTGGCCTAAATAATAAAGATTATTGAACTTTGGTTATCGGATCACTATCACTAATAACCTGCGGAGCTTCAGCCCCTAATGAAATTAATTGTGCAATATAAATCTGAACACGCCCCATGCTTTCATTATTTGCAAAAGGGTCTAAAGCTATCAATTCTAGGGTCTGTCGTGCAGCATTAATATCATTATTCGCAAATTGAGAAAGACCAATTGCCTCACGTGCAATATTTCGAAACGGGTTATCAAGCCCAAGCAAACCAGAAACACGTCCCTCAACTTCACTTACTTCAGAATTATCAACAAGTGCAAATGCCGCAAAGACCAACGCCAACTCACGCAATCGCTGGTTTGAAAGACTAGCAGAAAGAGCATCATAAGCCGCAATAGCTTCTTTAACCTTGCCATCTTCTAATAAAAGCGAGGCGACACGAAATTGTGCTAAAATAGGATATTGGCCAGAGCCATCACTTATAACTTGGCTTAAAGCAAGCTGAGCACCAGCAATATCGCCATCTTCTGCCATTTCAACAGCTGCATAAAATTGATCTGAGGAAGTTGCAGAAATATCGTTTTTATACCAAGTCAAAACTTCTTTGCCAGCAACAGCTAAAATAATAAGAATTATAGCACCAAACACCCAAGGGGCAAATTTACGCCATAAGTTACGCATTCTCTCCGAGCGCAATTCTTCGTCTACTTCACTAAAAATATTTTCTTCTGACATAATAACCTAAAAGTTTTAAAGGAATTTTGATGCATAATAGTGATCTAGTATACTTAATGCAATCTGCTTTATTAAAAATCGCTACAAAATTATTTTAACGCATTTCATCTATTAAAAATTTTTGCTCCTCCCAAACAAGCAAACTTTGTTTTTTGATTAAAAGCCTCAAAAATGATATAGATCAATTCATACTCAACCATAACAACTAGAAGGTCTCTTTTTTGAAAAAGTATTGAGTGAATTTCATGATAAAAGCCAAACCCAGAACAAAAGACATGCCAAGGTCAATTATTATTGATACAGATCCCTCCCCCGATGATGCTGCGGCGTTTTTAATGGCACTTGGCTCACCCGATGAGCTTGAAGTCTTGGCACTAACAACGGTGGGCGGCAATGTATCTCTCAAAAACACTACAATAAACACTCTCAAAGCACTGGAACTTGTGGGGCGGACTGAAATTCCTGTCTATATGGGGGCAGATCGACCAATTAAGCGAGATCTCATAACAGCAGAGGAGGTGCATGGAAACACTGGCTTTGAAGGATATGATTTACCTGAACCCAAAGCCAAAGCAAAAAGCGGGTTTGCTCCAGATAAAATTATTGAATTAGTAATGGAAAACGAGCCAAATTCGATAACAATATGCGCCATTGCACCACTTACAAATATAGCTCTTGCTATGCAAAAAGAGCCAAAATTAGCAAAAAGGCTACAAGAAATCGTGCTGATGGGTGGGGCACGAAGCGAAGGCGGCAATGTAACACCTGCAGCTGAATATAATATTTATGTTGACCCAGAAGCAGCTGAAATAGTTTTTAATTCTGGCACGCCTATCACCATGATACCGCTCGACTGCACTCATAAAGCCCTTTCAACCGATGCTCGTCTAGAAAAATTAAGAGCAGTTGGCACGCCTCATATGGAAGCCTTTTATCATCTTTTAAAATTTAATAGAATTTTTGACCAAGAAAAAATGAACCTAGACGGCGGGCCTCTTCATGATCCAACAACCATTGCTTATTTGCTAAAACCAGAAATTTTTAAAAGCAAAAAAGTCAATGTCACAATCTCAACAGATTATGAATTAACCCGAGGTATGAGCGTAGTAGATTGGTGGGGGAAAATGAATTTACCAATCAACACCAATATGCTCTATGATCTTGATAGCGAAGCCTATTATGACTTGGTGATTGAGCGTTTGGCTTTGGCGAGTAAAACTTAGGTATCTAAAATGCTTAAAATTGCAACTGAAGGCATGATTAGGCTGATAATATTTTTTACTCTAAGTCTGTTTGTAACAGTTGGTGCTTATGCACAGACCTTGCACGAACCACACATGCGCATAGCTGTTAGCAACTCCTCATCACCCCAAGTCGCCCTTACTCTTGATGCCTGCTCTGGTAGCATTGATATGCGAATATTAGATACGCTGATTGAGCACAGGATAAAGGCAACAATTTTTATCACAGGACGCTGGATTAAATCTAATGAAAAAGCAGTGAAGTTGCTAAACCAGAATTCTGATTTGTTTCAAATAGAAAATCATGGTGCAAATCATGTTCCAGCAATTATTGGCAAAAAACGCCCCTATGGAATAAAACCAGCTGGCACTGCCAAAGCTGTGCTTGATGAATTGATTGGTGGCGAATTGGCTATTAAACTTAGCACAAATTCTGAACCGGTTTGGTTTCGTGGTGCAACGGCACTTTATTCAAATGATGCAATAGAACTGATTGAGCAACATAACTATTTTATTGCTGGCTTTTCATTAAATGGTGACATAGGTGCTTCTGCCTCTGCCAAAGCCACCGCTTTTCGCATTGCTAATGCTAACAATGGTGATGTGATTATTGCGCATATTAACCAGCCAAAAAGAGCCGCAGGGGCTGGGGTTGTTAAAGGATTGTTGGCTTTAGTTGAAAAGGGTTTTGAGTTTGTAAGGTTAGATGAGGTTGAGGTGGTTGGAGAGTAAATTATAGGTTTTCACTCTTCTAGCATAACCCCCACCCCTAGCCCCTCCCCGCAAGGGGGAGGTGGACTTAAGAACAATCTATCTAACCTCAAATAAAGCAACATAAAATTAGTAGCTAATCACTTGTCTAGCTAGAAATAAAATTCGCACCATCTTACTTCCCTCCCCCTTGCGGGGAGGGATTGAGGGTGGTGGTTCGGGCATAAAACTGAGCGGGGAATGAGATAAACACCACTGTCATTGCGTTGAAAAACGCAATCCAGCAGCGTCAAGTCCTTGACGCATAAAGCTCCCCTAAAAGCAAAAAATATCTACCCCGATGGACATTTATATAACAAAATTTGAGGCTACTGGATTGCGGGTCAAGCCCGCAATGACATCGAGCAGTAAAGAATTATATTTCCTCTTTAACAATTTCTGCTTTTTCTAGCGCCGTTAAAAGAGTATCTATAAATGCACAGATTTGCAACGCTTGCTCACGAGATACATCAGCCATAAACCTGTGATGACTCGTATTTCTAAAAGCTCCCACAATACCATGGAATAAAGCTACATAGCCTCCTTGTTCGCTTTTCTCACTTGAAAAAATTATTAAACTATTTTCTGGTTCTTTGTTCATTGCTTTACCTACTAAAGGCACACCAGTATATTTATTCAAAGAAGGCAACTTTACACGCAATCTTTCTTCAAGAACTTGAGTTGCTTGATTTATAACTCGATCAAAATGATCTTTAGCAGATAGTAAGTCTGAACAACGTGATTTAAGCTCTTCATCTTTAATAAGATTATAAACACTTCCAATCTCAACAATTCTATTAGAAGCAGAATGAACGTTCTCCAGATAGCTGATGAGTTGAAATATTTTTGATCGTAAAGGAGGTTTATTTACCTGATACATTTGGTCATCATGGTTATTCCAAACGTGTTGAGGAAGGTCAAAACCAGAAAAATTATCATCACATTTATCTCGAAGGTTTTTAAGAATCGTATTATAGTCATCTGCAAAATCTGTAGAAAGATTATATGCTTTCTGCTCAGAAGCTACAGCCTCTCTTAGTCCTATCAATCTCGCATAATTACTTTCAATAGTTCTCCTAGTCATAAATCACTCCCACTCAATAGTCCCAGGCGGCTTACTCGTCACATCATAAACTACCCGATTTATCCCTCGAACCTCGTTGATAATCCGAGTTGCGGCTTTGCCTAAAAATTCCATATCATAGGGATAAAAATCTGCTGTCATGCCATCAACCGATGTTACAGCACGAAGCGCACAAACAAATTCATAAGTGCGGCCATCGCCCATCACGCCAACTGTTTGCACAGGAAGCAACACCGCAAATGCCTGCCAAATTTTATCATAAAGCCCGCTTTTACGAATTTCATCAAGATATACTGCATCTGCTTGACGTAAAATTTCTAATTTTTCTCTTGTTATACCACCTGGTAGGCGAATGGCTAAACCAGGACCGGGGAAAGGGTGACGACCGATGAAGCTATCTGGCAGACCTAGCTCATGGCCTAATGTGCGCACTTCATCTTTAAAAAGTTCACGCAACGGCTCAACCAATTCCATATTCATACGCTCAGGCAAACCACCAACATTATGGTGTGATTTAATCGTAACCGAAGGGCCACCCGTAAAAGAAACACTTTCAATCACATCAGGATAAAGCGTGCCTTGCGCTAAAAAGTCTGCCCCCCCAAGTTTTTTTGCCTCTTTTTCAAAAGTCTCTATGAATAAACGTCCAATGATTTTGCGTTTTGTCTCAGGGTCACTCTCGCCTTCAAGCTCCTCAATAAATGTATCAACCGCATTAACATGCACTAATTTAAGGTCATAATGCTCGCTAAACATTGCAACAACATCACTAGCCTCATTTTGACGCATCAATCCATGATCGACCAAAATACACGTTAATTGATCGCCAATAGCCTCGTGAATAAGTAATGCGGCAACCGATGAATCAACCCCACCAGAAAGCCCACAAATAACTCTTTTATCACCCACCTGCTCACGGATTTTTTCAATCGCTTGCTCTTTATAAGTCGCCATTGTCCAATCACCTGAACAGCCGCAAATTTTATGCACAAAGTTCGAGAGCAATTTTGCTCCCTCTGGTGTATGATGAACTTCGGGGTGAAATTGCGTTGCCCAAATTTGCTTTTCTTCATTGGCAATAATCGCAAGCGGCGCACCGGGGGAAGTTGCAACAACCTCAAAACCTTTTGGCAATTTCGTAACTCTATCTCCATGGCTCATCCAAACTTGATGTTCGCTTTCTAAATCCCAAACACCATCATAAAGGGCGCATGGTTTTTTTGGCGTAACATTAGCACGACCAAATTCACGATCATGCCCAGCCTCAACCTTGCCGCCAAGTGCAATGCAAAGGGCTTGCTGACCATAACAAATTCCTAAAATCGGCACATTAGCATCAAGCAAACGAGCATCAATATCTGGTGCATTTTCATCTAAAACAGAGGCAGGGCCACCAGAGAGAATTATCCCCTTTGGTGAAAGCCTCTCTAATTCATCAGCCGCATTTGAAAATGGGTGAATTTCGCAATAAACATCTGCCTCACGCAATCGCCTTGCAATAAGCTGAGTGACTTGCGAGCCAAAATCTACAATTAAAATGCTTTCATGCAATCTAGTTTGATTTTCTACACTTGTCATGATTTAATAATATCTCGCTCTAAAATAGAAATGAAAAATCCATCACTTTGTGTGCTAGCGGGTGTTAGCGTTATACCATTTTTCCCAAAATATGGGCGTGCTTTATTAGTTGATCCAAACTTTTTTTGCCATAATGAATGCGAGGCAATGGCTTTAAAATTCTTATTCTTACTTAGAAAATTTTCTATCTGCTCATCATTTTCCTGCGGTAAAATCGAACAAGTAATATAAGATAGCTGCCCTCCGGGGCGCACATATTTTGCCGCCGCATCTAATATTTCTGCCTGATCTTTTAGGCGATTTTCAAGCTGTTCTTGTGTTAACTTCCACTTAGTGTCAGGCCTACGTCGCCATGTGCCAGTGCCAGTGCAAGGTGCATCAACAACCACTTTATCCATTTTATTTAACTTAGCTTTTAAGGCTTCGCTTTCTGGCTCAATAATCTGCACATTGCGAACACCATTACGTTTTATTCTTTCGTGAATAGGCGCAATGCGATGCCTATCAATATCATAGGCAAAAATCTGCCCGCTATTTTTCATTTGCGCCGAAAGGCTAAGCGTTTTGCCACCCGCCCCCGCACAATAATCAAGCAATTGCTCTTTAGGTTGCGCATCAATAAGAGCCGCAACAATTTGGCTGCCTAAATCTTGCACCTCAAACCAGCCTTTTTTAAATGCTTCGTCCGAAGTTACATTTGGCGTACGAGAAGCTGCTTCCCCTGCTTCAATCCGCAAAGCAAAAGGTAATATCTCACTTATCTCAGGGCTAAAACGCTTCAATGCTTTTTGCACTCTATCAGTTTTTAACTTTAATTCATTTATGCGCAAATCAAGCGGAGGGCGTTTGGTAAAAGCCTTTGCCTCATCTATCCAATTCTCTCCAAAGGCTTTTTCAAAACTTGGTTTGAGCCAATCAGCGATATTTGCAATCACAACATCTGGCGCATCAACAAGCGGTTTTTCTGCTTCTAATCGTTCAATTTCTTCTTTTGTAATTTCACTTGGTGCAAAATTATCGCTTGCAAAAATCGCTTGCAACTCAGAAATATCTTGCCCCCATTTTCGCACCACAACCGCCAGCACCAAAGCCCTAGGGCTATCGCTCCCCATAATATAGGCAAGCGAGGCTTTTTGTCGCAAAGCGTCATAGACCATATTACCAATTGCCGCCCTATCACCAGAGCCAGCAAAACGATGCGCCAAGCCCCAATTTTTTAATGCTAATGAAACAGGGCGATGCCGCTCTTCCATATCTTGTAAAATTTCAATGGCGGCCGCCATTCTTCCTGCTAATCGCATAATAATAATCCTAAAAAATAGCTTTATAAAAAACTGTAAATAAAAATGCCATCAAAAACAAAACCCCAACAAAATAAGCATTTAATCGCTGAACAGGGTTATTGTTCGTTATGTGAATAAAAACATGAATATATCTTAATGTAATAAAACCATAAGCAAAAATGATTTCTAACCAACCTATACTCCCATAAAATAAAGCTAAAGCTACCCCAAAAAAGAATAAAATTGGCATTTGAAACTGGTTGTTAAAAGCATTGGCGACTTGCCTAACTTTCTTTGGATAAGCATCTGTGTTTAACGCAATTTCACTTATCTTTACTTCTTTTTTTCTAACCGAATTAATTCGCAAACTCCCCATCAAAAACATCAAAAAAAATGTAAGGATAAGTTGTGCAATAACGGCAAAAAGTAAAATTTTATCCATCAATTTCCACCACGATAATTTGGGCTTTCACGAGTGATTGAAACATCATGAACATGACTTTCATGCAGTGCAGCACTTGAAATTTTTACAAATTCTGCTCTGCTTGTAAAATCCTTCAAATTTGCAGCCCCAGTATAACCCATTGATGCACGCACCCCACCTGCCAATTGATGCAAAACATTTGAAACAGGCCCTTTATAAGCCACCTGCCCCTCAATGCCCTCTGGAACTAACTTCATTTGGTCATCAACTTCTTGTTGAAAATAACGATCAGCCGAGCCACGAGCCATTGCCCCAACCGACCCCATGCCACGATACGACTTATACGAGCGTCCCTGATAAAGGTAAACTTCTCCGGGGCTCTCATCTGTACCTGCCAAAAGCGAGCCAACCATAGCGCACGCTGCTCCCCCCGCCAATGCCTTTGCCATATCACCAGAAAATTTAATCCCGCCATCTGCAATAATAGGAATATTGTGCTTTGCAGCTTCTTCACTACAAGCCATAATAGCAGCTAATTGCGGCACTCCAACCCCTGCAACAATTCTTGTGGTGCAGATTGACCCCGGACCTATTCCAACCTTCACAGCATCTGCTCCAGCATCGATCAATGCCTTAGTTGCTTCAGCAGTAGCAACATTTCCTGCAATAATTCGAGCTTTTGGTCTTAATTTTTTAAGCTCCATAACAGCATTAATAACATGAATTGAATGACCATGCGCCGTATCAATCACCACCAGATCAACCCCAGCATCAACCAACATTAATGATCGCTCAAGCCCTTTATCTCCAACTGTCGAAGCAGCAGCAACCCTAAGACTTCCGCTTTCATCTTTTATTGCATCAGGATTAGCTTTGGCTTTTTCCATATCTTTTACGGTGATTAAACCTATGCAGATATTATTCTCGTCAATAACAAGTAGTTTTTCAATACGATTTGTATGAAGCAAACGCTTTGCATCTTCTTGGCTTACATCTTGATTTACCGTTATAAGATTTTCATAAGTCATCAACTCAGAAATAGCTTGCCCTCTTTTAGTAGCAAAACGCACATCACGATTAGTTACAATTCCAACCAATTCCCCAGTTATCCTACCACCAGTACCGCCATTTTTTACCACAGGAATTCCAGAAATAGAATAATGCTTCATCAAATCAAGTGCATCAGCAAGTGTTGCATCAGGGCCAATAGTAATGGGATTAACAACCATACCACTTTCAAAAATCTTGACTTTTTTAACCTCTTTAGCCTGCTGCTCTGGAGTAAGGTTGCGATGAATAACGCCCAAACCACCAGCTTGCGCCATAGCTATCGCCATTGCGCTCTCGGTTACAGTATCCATTGCAGAAGATAAAATGGGTAATTTTAATTCAATATCTTTTGTAACAAAGGTAGATAGATTTGCATCTGTTGGCAAAATTTCTGATTTTGCAGGTTGCAATAACACATCGTCAAAAGTGAGCGCATTATCTCCAGTTATTGATGAAATTATCTTAGCCATGGCCAGACCTCCGTGCTTTTTAGCTATTGGAATTATCATTTTCTCACTGTCATAATTTAAGAATCATAACAGATTGAGGTTGGCGAGTTCCTCTATCACTTCAAAGTAGCTTTGGCTAGAAGAACATCACATAATTCGTAAAAATACTTATCATTTTATAAACTATAAAGTGAGATAACGTGAATGTGAAATATGAAGTGTGATTTTTTAAAGCAAGAATGTTTAGGAATTAGCTATGAGCGAAATGGTAGATAAGTCAAAAGAACTTGAAGAACGACTAGATTTTTTAGGATTTGACCAAGCGGCAAGTGATGCAATCAATAGGGTTTATCCAGTTTTATTAGGGGCTGTTGGCCCTGGGCTTGATGCACTATATGCAAAAGCTGTTAATGTCCCCCATCTAGCTGCAAATTTTAGAGATGCAGAACATATTGCAGCAGCAAAACAAACCCAAGGAAATCACTGGGTAACAGTTGGGCAAGCAAAATTTGATGATGCTTATATAAAAAAAGCAACGACAATTGGAGAAATTCATGCTCGCATCGGGCTTGAGCCTCGCTGGTATATTGGTGGTTATGCTCTGGTTATGGAGCAGCTTATCATTGCTATGGTTGATGCAAAATGGAATGATATTAGAAAGAAAAAAACAACCCCACAAGAAACCAGCTTAGAGTTTTCATCTGTAATCAAAGCCGCTATGCTTGATATGGATTATGTTATTACTGTTTATCTTGATAAACTTGAAGATGAGCGAAAAAAAATTGAAGAAGAAAAAAACCTTGCTAATGCCCAACAAAGCCAAGCATTAGACACTTTAAGTGAAGGGCTAAGCTATTTAGCAAATGGAGATTTGCAAAAGCAACTCCCAGATGACTTACCCGAAGAATTTAAAGAGATGACAGAGCATTATAATTCAGCTCTCAAATCACTAAGCAACACATTATGTCGCACCAAGCATACTTCTTCTGTCATTGTGAACAGTTCATCACTAATTGCTCAATCAAGTGAAGAGCTCTCTCAAAGGTCTGAACAACAAGCATCTTCATTAAAACAAAGCTCGCAAACTTTGAATGACCTAACAAACAGTATTTCTCAAACAGCACAAACTGCATCAAAAGCTACTGAGGTGACTAAAGCTACTACATCAAACGTGCAAAAAGCTGGAACAATTGTTACTAATGCAGTTGAAGCCATGGACAAAATCAAACAATCATCTGAAGAAATTAGCTCAATCATTGGTGTTATAGATCAAATTGCTTTTCAAACCAATTTACTTGCATTAAATGCTGGCGTAGAAGCTGCAAGGGCTGGAGAAGCTGGGCGTAGTTTTGCCGTTGTTGCGCAAGAAGTTCGTCAATTAGCTCAACGATGCACAACAGCCGCTAAAGAAATTTCTGGCCTTATTGCCGTTAGCCGAGATCAAGTAGAAGATGGTGTTAAAATTGTTGGAAGCACGGGTGAGGTGTTAGATCAAATAACAGAGAATGTTGGCGAAGTTGCCGATCTTGTTTCCAATATTTCTCAAAACACCACAGATCAATCTAATCGACTTAATGATGTTAACGCAGCAATTGGTGATATTGAAAACATCACTCAGCAAAATGTTCAAATGGCAGAAGATACAACAAAACAAGCTGGCGAATTAAGCACTCAAGCAATTGATTTAGAAAATGAAATGCGAAAGTTTAAATTACAAAGCCCGCAATCAAAAACTGATGCAAAACCATCTTCAAATGCTCAAAGGCATGTTGCTTAATATCTGGTTATTTAGTTTTTAATAAGGGAGTGAGATATAATTTCTTGCTCCCTTTACCCCTCAAAGACAAGTTGTTAAATTCTAACCTTTAAACCCTCTTGCAATCAAATATGTTTCAGCAGAATCTTTGCGTGAAGCAGGTGGTTTTGCATGAAATGTGGTTTCAAAATTTTTCTTTAATTCATTCAATAATTGATGCTCTGTTCCACCCTGAAAAACCTTGGCAACAAATGTTCCCCCAGGTGCTAAAATATCAACTGCAAACAGAGCCGCCATCTCAACCAATGCAATTATTCTAATGTGATCGGTAGGGCGATGCCCTGTTGTTGGGGCTGCCATATCAGAGAGAACAATATCTGCCTTATGCCCACCAAGTGCATCAATTAACATTTGCGGTGCATCTTCATCGTTGAAATCTTTTTGCAAAATTATTGTACCAGCTATTGCGCCCATTTCAAGATAATCAATACCAACAATCGCAGGGTTTTTATGTGATGATTGCACAGCTTTTGATGCAACCTGCAGCCAACCACCAGGCGCACAACCCAAATCAACAACTCTCATTTTGGGTTTTAGCAATTGGTATTTATCGTTAAGTTCAACCAGCTTAAAAGCCGCTCGAGATCTATATCCTTGCGTTCTCGCCTTTATCACATACGGATCATTTAACTGACGCTGCAGCCAAAGGGTTGATGATATTTTTCTTCCCTTTGAGGATTTCACTCGAATTTTTAAACCATCTTTTTTCTTTTTTTTCTTTGGTTTTATTGTACCAGTTTTAATAGCTTTTTCTTTGTTGGCTTTTTCTTTATTACTTGCTTCTTTGGCAACAGTTTTAGCTTTTGCAATTTTAGCGCGCTTACCAATGATTTTCACTGATCCTTTTTTAGGCTTAGCCATTTTTATTATCCAAATTCTGTTTTTTATTATAGCTTTTATTCACTCGCCCACGATTCATCTCAACCCTATTTTTTTCAATCATTGAAACAAGCATACCCTCACGCAATCCTCGATCTGCCACTCTAATATTCTTTGTAGTCCATTCACGCCTAATCGCTTCAAAAATGGCACAACCCGGAAGCACTAAATCCGCTCGATCCGCCCCAATACACGAGTTAGCAGCCCTTCGCTCATATGACATATTTAGCAAAACTCGCATTGTATCCACTACATCATCATTACGCATCCAAAGTCCATCAACTTTTGCTCGCTCATAACGCTCCAAACCAAGGTGTAAGCCACCAAGTGTTGTCACCGTTCCTGATGTACCAATCAAATGCACATTATGGGTTTTTATCATTTCTTGTAGTTTTTTTCGACCCTTAAAAGCCTTTAACTTTTCAGAAACAAAAGCCACCATTTCTTCAAAGCTCTCAACACTAACATTTTTGCCACCAAATTTTTCAGCAATTGAAACAACACCCACAGGTAATGATTGCCACGAACGAATTGCGCTAGGCATTTTGGAGCGTAATTTTGGACGACCTCCCCTAAAGTCAAGCCATGCTAATTCGGTTGAACCACCGCCAATGTCAAACATCAAAGCACCATGAGCTTTCTTGTCAATTAAATCAGCACAACCAGCTACCGCAAGCTCAGTTTCAATTCTTTGGTCAATAATTTCTAATTCAAGCCCAACATCTTTTTGCACCCTATCCAAAAAATCTCCCGAATTACTAGCTCCCCTACATGCCTGAGTAGCAATTAAACGCATGTGTTTTGGTTGATGCCTATTTAGTTTAGTCTTACATTCTAATAGAGCTTTTATGGTGCGCTCAATTGCTTTTTCATCAAGCAACCCACTTAATGATACACCCTCGCCCAAACGAACAATGCGTGAGAAACCATCAATTACCAAGAACCCATTACCCCGTTGACGTGCAACAAGCAGGCGGCAATTATTTGTGCCAAGATCTAATGCAGCAAAAATTGTTCCATTTTGGCTATGGTTAGGTGTGTTTTTTTTATTTTTTGTCCGCCATTTATTATTAACCTTAGCAACATTTGACTTTGGCCTTGCCTGTAAAGAAGGATTCTTTTCATTATCAACAGGCTGACTTTCTAAGAGAGATGTCTTAGAAATATGTTCGTTTTGGTTATTTTTTTGCACCCCTTCCTTTATTGGAAGTGAGGCAGAGGCGAACCGATTTTCATCGGCCACTTTACATTCCTTAAATTCAGCTTCGTCGCAAATATAAATAAATCAAATCATGCGCCATAAGCTATTTTTTACTCTTTCAAGCCTAAGAGTAGAGCAAGTAAACCTAAAGTGCAATCTTGATAAATGAAATTTTAGCTCTATCGTAAAATATGTAAACAAAGACAATTAGACAATTTGGTGAGGAATGAATATCTCATGAGTGAAAAGAGCAATGAGCAATTACTTAAAATCATGATTAAAGCCTGCCTAAAGGCTGGAGAAAAAATTCTTGAAATATATGAGCAACCATTTTCAATTACAAAAAAATCCGATGGCTCACCCGTAACTATTGCAGATCAAAAAGCTGAAGAAATCATTCTAGAGCAGTTAGCCAAGACTAATATCCCAGTGCTTGCTGAAGAAGGAGCATCTATTGGGGAAATACCCAATTTAAATGAAAAGTATTTTTGCGTTGATCCGCTTGATGGCACTAAAGAATTTATAAAAAAAAATGGCGAGTTCACCATCAATATTGCCTTAATAGAAAAAGAGCGCCCCACAATTGGCGTTATTATTGTACCAACTCAAAAAAAAGGGTTCATTGGCAGCAATAAAGGGGCTTTTTCATTTGAAATAACAAATAATAAAGCCAATTCATTCATTCCAATTTTTACGACAAAAACAAAAGAAATGAATATTGTTGCCTCTCGCTCACATGGCAGTGAATATTTAGAAAACCTATGCCAAACACTAAAAAATTATAAGGATATTTCTGTTGGATCATCTTTAAAATTTTGCATGCTAGCTCAAGGCAAGGCTCTTCTTTATCCTCGTTTCACGCCAACTTGTGAGTGGGACACCGCAGCAGGTCAAGCAATTCTTGAAGCCAGTGGCGGAGTTGTTCTAACGCTTGATGGCCTACCGCTAAAATATAACAAAAGCAAAAATAACTATTTCAATCCGTTTTTTGTTGCCTGTGCAAACGAGCAGCTTGGGAAAGATATTGCAAAAAAAATGGCAGCAATATGTGATTATAATATTTGACAGACCTATTCTGTTTAAGTATATTCTTAACAAGCATATACTTAAACAGAATATAGCAGTAATTAACATGAATGTAAAAACCCTTTGCCTCTCAATCCTCTTTGAGAGTGACGCTACAGGATATGAAATACGCCAGCTTTGTACAAATGGCCAATGTTCCTATTTTGTAGAAGTAAGTTTTGGATCAATCTACCCTGCCCTTGCAAAATTAGAAGAAGCTGGGTTTGTAACCTCGCACACCCAAGCCCAACAAGGCCGCCCTGCCAAAAAAATCTACTCAATTACTCAAGCTGGGCGTGATGAATTTCGCAACTCCTTATTTGAAAAATTAAATGAAGATGTCTTTCGTTCTGAATTTTTATTATTTGCCCGCTTTGCTTCGCTCTT
>JAMONZ010000057.1 GCA_027066315.1 Hyphomicrobiales bacterium | reverse complement strand
TCCAGCATCACGATAACTTTCTGGCATACCATGATAAGTGGTTATAACGACATCAGGTTCAAACCCAGCTTTTTTAATCCCCTTAAGGAGTGAGTTTGCTAATGCCTCAATATATGTGGAATTAGAGAAATAGGCAGGAGTGGTACGAATGGCAGGTTGAAAGCGCATGGTTTTCAACTCATCAAATACTTTATCGTAAGAACTGGCCATTGTTGGGGAAGAATATTGCGGATAAAGCGGCAGCAATAAAATGCGATCGCAACCTTTGGATTTTAGTGTTTTAAGTTTATCTTTTATTGAAGGATTGCCATAACGCATAGCAATATCAACAATCACGTCTTTCCCCATACTTTGTTGAAGTTTTTTTGCTTGCGAATTTGAAATCACTCTTAGGGGACTGTCATCTTTATCTTTATCCCAAATCTTGGCATAAAGCGCACCGCTTTTATTTGGACGAAAAGTTAGAATAATAAAATTAAGAACAAACCACCAAAGGATAGGGTTAGCTTCAATAACCCTTTTATCTGATAAAAACTCTTTAAGATAACGCCGCATAGAAAAATAATCAGTAGCATCAGGAGTGCCAAGATTAAGCAGTAAAACTCCAATATTGGTAGGATTTTTGATGTTATTTTGGTGTGAGGATTTTTTATTCTTAGGCATGAAGCAATTTTATTTCAGAACAATTTACAATGACTTACTTTTGCTTGTTTATGATTATTATTACAAGGTTTATAAAAAAATATGTTGTAGCATTTATTTAATTGAGTGTTTTTTAGTTTTACCTTTTAATAAAATATATGAATAAGTTTGACACTTTTCGATTGCTTAAAAAAATGCTTATAAGGAAAATCTATTTTGCAGGATAAAAATCTTATATATTGACTCTGTAAAATAAAGCTTTGAATAGTAAGACTTAAAATTGAGGTCTTATCATGAGCAAAGAATTTCTTAATCACATCACTAATAGTTTGCACGAAATCAAGTCTGATGGGCTTTATAAGCACGAGCGGCAAATTGTTTCGCCTCAGGGTGGGCGCATTGACGTGAAGCTAGATGGCACACTGCATGAGCGGGTCGTTAATCTTTGTGCTAATAATTATCTTGGTCTTGCAGATAACCCTCGTTTAACTAAAGCTGCAATAAGCTCGCTTGAAACACAAGGTTTTGGAATGGCTTCTGTGCGCTTTATTTGTGGCACGCAAGATAATCATAAAAATTTGGAGCAAAAGCTGGCACAATTTTTAGGCAAAGAAGATGCCATATTATTTGCTGCATGTTTTGATGCCAACGGGGGTTTGTTTGAACCTTTGTTAAGTGCTGATGATGCGATTATATCTGATGCGTTTAACCACGCCTCAATTATTGATGGTATTCGTTTGTGCAAAGCAAAACGCTATCGTTATGCAAACTCGGATATGGCGGAACTTGAGGCAAAGTTGCTTGAAGCTAAAAGCGATGGCGCACGTTTTATTATGATTGCAACAGATGGCGTGTTTTCGATGGACGGGCATTTGGCAAAATTACCAGAAATTACAGCTTTGGCAGAAAAATATGATGCAGTTGTGATGGTTGATGATTGCCATGCAACAGGTTTTATGGGGCCGCAGGGGCGTGGAACTCCTGCTCATTTTAATGTGGTTGATAAGGTGGATATTCTAACAGGCACGCTTGGCAAAGCATTGGGTGGAGCAATTGGCGGATATATTGCTGGCTCGCAACCCGTGATAGATTTGCTTAGGCAACGCGCAAGACCTTATTTATTTTCAAATTCATTGCCGCCAATGATTGTTGCAGCAGCAATGGAGGTGCTTGATTTGGTTGAACAAAGCGATGATTTGCGCACTAAATTGTTTGAAAACACGGTCTTTTGGCGCAATGGATTAGAAAAACTAGGTTTTGACCTCGTAAAAGGTGAACACCCGATTGTACCAATTATGTTGGGTGATGCAAAATTAGCGCAGGAAATGGCGGCGCAATTATTTAATGAGGGTGTGTTTGTGGCAGGGTTTTTCTTTCCTGTTGTGCCAAAGAATTCTGCTCGCATTCGCACTCAGATGAACGCAGCTTTAAGTCGTGAAGATTTGGAATATGCACTTAAAGCGTTTGAGAAAATTGGGAAAGCTGTGGGGGTAATCAAATGAGTGTAAGATTAAACTCAATGAAGGCTCTTGTAAAAGCAAAACCACAAGAAGGC
>JAMONZ010000056.1 GCA_027066315.1 Hyphomicrobiales bacterium | reverse complement strand
AATAACATGTGGATTAGCCGATGGCTCATTTGGCACAAGTCCGTCCATTCTCTTTTCCCAAATTGCCTCAATACCCTTAGATAAAACAAACTGAAATGTTACCAAAGCTACAACAAGCCAATGAAGATAAATTTGAGTTTTTGAGAAATTTTCTGGTGTGGTTTTCATGTTTATATCCTTTTTTAAGCTGTCTTGATTAATTCATTTTCAGGAACTAAAGGCAAGCCTTTTTGTTCTCTTACTAAATTGATAAATCTGGTGAAGAGATAATGTGAATCATGCGGGCCCGGTGATGCTTCGGGGTGATACTGCACTGAGAAAACAGGTTTGCCCTCAATTGCAAGGCCGCAGTTTGAACTATCAAATAGTGATTTATGGGTTTCAATAATGCCCTTTGGTAGAGTGCTAGCATCTACTGCAAAGCCGTGGTTCATTGAGGTTATTTCAACCTTGCTGGTTGTTAAATCCTGCACGGGGTGGTTTGCACCATGATGGCCTTGGTGCATTTTTATGGTTTTTGCACCAAGTGAAAGGCCAAGCAATTGATGCCCTAAACAAATGCCAAATAGCGGTAGGTTAGAGGCTATTAATTCTTGAATTATGGGGCTTGCATATTTGCCCGTTGCCGCAGGATCACCTGGGCCGTTTGAGAGGAAAATTCCATCGGGGCTTAGGGCTAAAATTTCATTCGCTGGAGTTGAAGCAGGAACGATTGTTACTTTTGCACCCTCAGAGGCAAGGCAACGTAAGATGTTTGTCTTTGCACCATAATCAATTGCAACTATGTGGAAATCTGGATTAGTATTTTCTCCAAAGCCTTTTTCCCACTCCCATGATGTTTCATTAAAAATATAGGATTTGGGAGTGGTTACTTGTTTTGCTAAATCTAAGCCAACAAGGCCGTGAAATGCTTTGAGATCTGCATTTAGTGAATTTTCATCAAATTTGGCATCACTTGAGTGAGCAATAATGCCGTTTACCATGCCGTTTTCTCGAATATATGACGTTAATGCTCTTGTATCTATTCCTGTAATACCGATGATGTTTCTAGCTTTTAGCCAAGAGTCAAGTTCTTGTGTTGCACGATAGTTTGAGGAGCTAGTTATATCTGCTTTTATGATACAGCCTAAAACCCCAGAATTTGCTTTTAAGTTTGAAGTTTCGTTATCTTCTTCATTTGTGCCAACATTGCCGATGTGTGGAAATGTAAAGGTAATTATTTGTCCTGAATAAGAGGGGTCGCTTAGTGTTTCTTGATAACCAGTCATGGCGGTGTTGAAGCAAACCTCGCCAGCTGCTTGGCCAATTGCGCCAATGCCATATCCTTCTAGCTTTGTGCCGTCTTCAAGAATTAGAATTGCAGTTTTTGGATTGATTTGCCAGCCTGACATTTTTGTCTCCTTTAGAGAATTTTTGCGAGAATATTGCAAGAAACTCTTTTGGTCAACAATAAGAGTGGTTATAAAATTGAGTAAAAACAATGGGTTAAAAAGTTATTATCAGAAATCTTGGCAAAGGGATAACTTATTGCTATAGGGTGGCGTTCAATTTTTTATATTTAATAATTCTGGGGTGTATTATGCGTGATAAATTAAACGCTGATTTGATAGTGGCAATTAAAGCAAAAGACAAACGCCGTTCGGCAACTTTACGCTTAATAAATGCGGCAATTAAAGACCGTGATATTGAAGCTAGAGGCAAGGGTAAAGAGAATATCTCTGATGAGGAAATTCTGACATTGTTGCAAAAAATGGTGAAGCAGCGTGCTGAATCTATTGAGATTTATGCTAAAGCTGGGCGTGATGATCTTGAGCAACAAGAGCGTGACGAAGTTGTAATAATTGAGCATTATTTACCGCAACCTTTGGGCGAGGAAGAAGTTGCAAGCGAAATTGCGTTGGCTATTGAAGAAACAGGGGCGCAAAGTTTACGAGATATGGGCAAAGTAGTTGGTGTATTAAAAGCTAAATTTCCAGCCCGAATTGATTTTGGCAAGGCTTCTAAGTTGGTTAAAGAAAAACTGGGTGGCTAGGTTATTTTTCATAAAAGCCTCTCAAGCCTTAATCAACTTATTCAAATGCCGATCAGGTTTCATCTCAAGCGTTACTAATTCGCCCTCATAAAATATGCTATTGATAACCCAAGGAATAGGCATTTTTTGTGCCTTTTCTTTGCTGTCAATATGGTGGATTTCTATTGGAATATTGTTATTCTTAGCATATTGAGGTAAAAGCTGTCCGACATAAAAATCTGTGAAAGGGCAGGTGTTAGAATAATAAGCGACGATGCCTTTTTTATTCTCGCAAACGCCTTTTTTTGCATTCTCCAAGATTTTTGGAAAATCTGCTTTAGGATTGGTTTTTAATCCCCATAGTTTGAAGAATGGCGGTGCTTCGTCAATTATTTCAAATCCAGCATGTTTTAGAAATTTAGGGTCAGACATAAACGGGCGTTTTTTATCACTGGAAATTGCAACAATTCCGTCCATGTTTTTTGCGTCCTGTTTGCATTGCTCAAGCAGTTTCTTGCCGTTTCCATGACCTTTGAACTGCCCCGAAACCCAAAAACAATTTATCACCATGAAGTTTTTGCCACTTAGAGGAAGCCATGATTTTTCTATCGGAACATACTCAATGAATACCTTGCCACGCACATCAAATTTTTGAAAACTATAGCCGTTCTTAAATTCGGTTTTCAGCCAGTCCTTTTTCTTTTGATAACCAGCGGCACATTTTTTATCGCTAAAAGCACAACAAATATGCTCATCGGTGATGTTCTTTTCTGTGAGTTTGATGATTTGCATTTTGCTTATCTCTTTTTATAATAGATAAAAAGTTTAACTCAAACAATATTTATTGCATTGATTATGATCAATTAGATTTGTTTAATATTATTGTTTAGCAAGTATAAAATTATCTTTTATTCTTAAAATTTGGCAATGTTGAAATATTGAATTAAGCTAGCAATAATTAGTAAAATTGGTAGTGCAAGTAAACTTCCAATCACTGAATATCCCCATATTCTATCATGAATATCATACTCTTTTAAATTGCCTTTTTTGAAAAATGACAATACCAAATCAAGGTTTGTTGGCTTAGTTTGATGAGCTAACTCATAGATAGGGGCAAGTAAAAAAATAAATAGAAATATTAAAATGGCAACAAGTAAAAATCCTCCAGAAAGATCGTTATTTTTATACCCCGTTAAAGTGAATGAAACTAATAATCCAACGGATAGCAGGCCGAAGCTAGCTGATACTAAATATGAAATCCATTTGCCAATTATTCCTATAATTTTTCTCATTAGTAACGTTCCAGTGAAAATATGATTGAAATGCTGCAACTTTTTTTAAGACATTATGCTTTGTTTTTGTTATTTTTCAAGGTCGCAAAGTCATAAATAGCAGCTGTGAAATTTCAACCTTAGTTGTGCATTCCTTTTAGCTTCTCCTAAAAAGGTATTGTTTGGTTTTTATTAGAGAAAATTTTCCTCTTTCCAATAATCTAATTGAAGCCCGCCCCAACTTTGTTGTAAAGAAACTTTATGCGATTTTCAGATGCTTTTTTAGATGAGATTAGAAACCGCCTGCCGATAACGCAGGTGGTGGGCGAACATGTGGTTTGGGATAAGCGTAAAAGCCAACCTGGTAAGGGTGATATGTGGGCTTGTTGCCCTTTTCATAGCGAGAAAACTCCATCTTTTCATGCTGATGATAGGCGGGGACGTTATCATTGTTTTAGCTGTCAGGCATCTGGCGATCATTTTCGGTTTTTATCTGAGCGGACAGGGATTAGTTTTCCTGAAGCGGTTGAAAAACTAGCAAATTTGGCAGGCGTGCCAATGCCAAAACGTGATGCACAAAGCGAAAAACGAGATATGCAACGTCGCTCGCTTTATGATGTGATGGAAATGGCAACAAAGTATTTTGAAAGTGCGCTTAGTGCAAATATTGGGGCGCAGGCACGTGGATATTTGCATGAACGCAATATTACCCCAAAGGTTCAAAGTCGTTTTCGCATTGGGTTTGCGCCCCAAAGCCGCAACGGGTTGAAGGAATATTTAGCTAGTAATGGCGTAAGTTCAGCTGACATGATTGCAACTGGGCTTGTGGTACATGGTGAAAATATTGCTGTTCCTTATGATAGATTTCGCAATCGGGTAATTTTTCCTATTCAAGATTTTCGTGGTAAAATTATTGCTTTTGGTGGGCGTGCATTATCAAGCGATGTGCCTGCAAAATATTTAAATTCGCCAGAAACCGAGCTTTTTCATAAAAGGAAAACTCTTTATAATGGGCAAACAGCTCGCCAAGCTGCATATCAGGGCAAGGAGCTAATTGTAGTTGAGGGTTATACCGATGTGATTGCGCTGGTTGGGGCAGGGTTTGATGGGGCAGTTGCCCCACTTGGTACTGCGCTTACGCAAGATCATTTGGCCTTGCTTTGGCGTATGGCAGATGTACCAGTGCTTTGTTTTGATGGTGATGAGGCTGGCAAAAAAGCAGCAGCTCGCACCATAGATATTGTTTTGCCGCTATTAAAACCAGGGCAATCTGTAAGAATTGCAACATTGCCGCAGGGGCAAGACCCTGATGATATAATTTCAAAACAAGGTCGTGATGCTTTTGCAAAAGTTATCGATGAAGCTATTGTTTTGTCTGAAATGGCCTTTGGAATTGAAAGCGGTGGGGTTTTGCCACAAACGCCTGAAGCTAGAGCGGCACTTGAGATGCGATTGCGACAAAGGGCAAATTCTATTGCTGACCAAAGCGTGCGCCGTCATTATGTTCAGGCATTTGATGAAAAATTACGTAAACTTTTTGCGCCAGCGAGTTCTCGATATTATAAGAATGCGAATAAGCAAAATGATAAATATCACAAAAAAACTCCTTATGGGAAGAAACAAGAAAGAAATTCTTCGCCTTTAGCAATTTCGAATGCTTTAAAAAACTCGCAACTACTTAAATCTGGTTTGGGATCTGGCTTTAGCTCTCGTGAATCTGTGATTATTATTTCGCTTATAAACCACCCAAATTTAGTTGAAAGTCGAATTGAGGCATTGGCGCAAATCGAATTTGAAAGCTCTAAGGCTCGTGAGTTACTTATTTTGATAATTGATATAATTTCGGCAAATGAGCAAATTGATACTAAGGAATTAAATCAAAATTTGATTAAGAAGGGATTTGGCGAATCAATTAAAATTATGCAAGAGCAGCTAAATAGGCAGGGAATTTGGCAAATTGAAGAAGAAATTGCCCAAATTGATGCTGAAACGGGATTAAAACACGCTCTAGCCTTGCATTATAAATCTGTTGCCCTAAATAAAGAGTTGAAAGCAGCAGAAATAGCGCTAGGCGATGACCTGAGCGAAGAAAACCTCGAAAAGCTGTTAGACATTCAGAATCAAATTACCAGTATTGATGGCACAGAGGCGTTGATTGAGGGTTTTGGTTTACTATCTGGACGAAACACAATTAGCTTTTAAGCGTTATGCTAGCTAATTTGTTTGTGCGTTTTTATAGTTGAACCGTTTGGAGAGGAAGTAATTTCCTATCTTAACCCAAATTTACCAATATTTGTGGCATTAAACTAAACAGAGCATGCTTAGTGCAAAGATAGCGATTTTTCGGAGAAACAAATGGCCACCAAGGCAAAAACAACAAAGACTTCAAAAACAAAGCAAGCAAAAAGTGAAAAACCAGAAGAAGCAAATGTTGCCTCTGATGCACCTTTACTAGACTTGTCTGATGCTGCGGTAAAAAAACTTATCAGGGCTGCAAAGAAAAAAGGTGTTGTTACCTATGAAGATATAAATAAAGTTCTTCCTAGTAATGAAGTTTCTTCTGAACAAATCGAAGATATAATGTCGATGTTCTCAGATATGGGAATAAATGTTGTTGATGCTGATGATGATGCAGAAGAAGCTACGACTTCAAAAAGCAAGGCAGTTGCTACAGCCAAGGGAACTGCGGTTGCGACTAATTCTAATGCTCGAGCAGGATCAGACAGAACCGATGACCCCGTGCGTTTATACCTACGTGAGATGGGAACAGTCGAGTTGCTTTCTCGTGAGGGCGAAATTGCAATAGCCAAGCGTATTGAGGCTGGTCGAGAAACTATGATTGATGGGCTTTGCGAAAGTCCTCTTACTTTTCAGGCTGTTATTATTTGGCGTGATCAGCTTAACGAAGATGAAATTTTACTTCGTGATATTATTGATCTTGATGCAACTTTTGCAGGGCCTGATGCCAAGCAAGTTGCAACACCTGCTGACCCTAATGCTCCCCGAGATGAAAATGGTGAGCTTATCACTCCGATTGCACAAGTTATTACGCCTGCTATTGCTAGAAGCAACGCAATTGGCGAAGGAATTGTGAATGCTGATGGGGAATTAACTCAGTCAGCAAAAGATGCAATTGATGAAGAGGACGAAGAAGAATACGAAGCAAACTTGTCTATTTCAGCGATGGAGGCAGAGCTTAAACCGCAGGTGGTTGAAACTTTTGATGCTATTGCTAAAATATATACCAAGATGCGCAAACTCCAAGATCAGCATACTGAAGACAAATTGGGTGCAAAAGATTTAAAAGCATCTGAGGTAAAGAAATTAGCTAAATGGCATGATGAAGTGATTGTGCATGTAAAGTCACTTGCTCTTAATAATCCTCGTATTGAAAGTCTTGTGGAGCAGCTTTATGCTATTAATAAAAATTTGATGCGTATTGAGGGGCGTATTTTACGCCTTGCTAACAATTATGGCATTAAGCGTGATAGTTTTTTAAAAGTTTATTATGGTGGTGAGCTTGACCCTGAATGGACAAATAAGGTTTCAAAACTGGAAGAAGCTGGTTGGGCTGAATTTGTAAAACGTGAATATGATACTATTGAAGATTTGCGCTCAGAAATTCATGAAATTGCAACCGAAACAGGGCTTGATATTTCTCAATATCGTGTCTTAGTCAACAAGGTACAAAAAGGCGAGCGAGAAGCAGCTATTGCCAAAAAAGAAATGGTTGAAGCCAATCTTCGCCTAGTTATTTCTATTGCTAAAAAATACACAAACCGTGGTTTGCAATTTCTTGATCTTATTCAAGAGGGTAATATTGGATTGATGAAAGCGGTTGATAAATTTGAATATCGCCGTGGCTATAAATTCTCAACCTATGCTACATGGTGGATACGCCAAGCGATTACTCGCTCAATTGCAGATCAAGCCCGCACCATACGTATCCCTGTGCATATGATTGAAACTATTAATAAAATCGTGCGTACAAGTCGCCAGATGTTGCACGAAATTGGACGAGAACCAACCCCTGAGGAGTTGAGCATAAAGTTGCAAATGCCGCTTGATAAAGTGCGCAAAGTGCTAAAAATTGCCAAAGAGCCAATTTCTCTTGAAACCCCAATTGGTGATGAAGAAGATAGTAATCTTGGTGATTTTATTCCAGATTCAAATACCCAGCAGCCAATTGATAGTGCTATTCAGTCAAACCTGCGTGAAACAACAACAAGGGTTTTGGCCTCGCTTACTCCACGTGAGGAGAGGGTGCTTAGAATGCGTTTTGGCATCGGCATGAACACCGATCACACGCTTGAAGAAGTTGGCCAGCAGTTTAACGTAACACGTGAGCGTATTCGCCAAATTGAAGCAAAAGCATTGCGTAAGTTAAAGCATCCAAGCAGAAGCAGAAAGTTACGTTCGTTCTTGGATAATTAGGGGTTTTTCGTTTTGCAGAATTCTCTTTCATGCTGGAAGATGATTAGTAATTAAGTGCATTTAATAAGCTGTTATAGTTATTTATATGGATTGTTATATTTTGTGGAAATCTAGCACCAATCTGTTTTGGTTGCGTGTAAATGGGGGGAAGTTATGAATATAAAAACCCTTGCAAAATTTTTGAAAGATGCAAAGAAAGCAACTTACGCTAATGTAGATGCGCAAAAAAGGGCATCATCACGTTTGAAATCTGAAGATTATCATTTTGAAAAAGATAGATTGATTTACCATGATACATATTTTGGTGGACGCAATTTTATTGGCGAGGAAATTGTGTATGAAAATGATGCTCCTGTATGGGGAGCGAATTACTTTGGTTTTGTCCTTGATGAAAAAGTAAGCGAGAAAGAAATATACGATTTTCTGAGAAAGGCACTCAAGCAAGAGCATGATGATGTAATTCCGGTTCGTGGGCCAAGTAGTTTGTTAATTGACAACAAAGAGTATCGTTTCATTGCCGATGGTGACCTTGAAAATTTTTCTGGAAAAGAAGAAATCTTATTTCATAAAAAAATTGTTTACAATTGTCTAGTACATGGCGGAATGATTAAATAAATTATAGCTTGGCTAACTAGAAGTTTTTGATATGTTTCTTGCATAAATGAAAACGATATTGCATTGTTTTTGAATGAAAAAAATATTTGCAGTTTTTATTGTTGTTTTTTTGGGTATGAGCAATATTGCTTTTGCCCAAACTATACAAAACACACCGCTTACCATCTCAACCGTAGAGCGTCAGCCTTTTATTTTTGTTGATGATGAGGAGCAGGTTAGCGGGTTTTCTGCTGATCTTTGGTCTGAGATTGCTAAGCGAAATGGTTGGGATTATGTTTGGCAAAAGCATGATAGCTTTCCTGCTATGATTGATAGTGTAACATTGGGCGATGCTGATGTTGCGATTGCTAATATTTCTATTACTTCTGATCGTGAAAGAATTTTAGATTTCTCACACTCAATATATGATTCAGGCATGCAAATTATTGTTCCCAATAAAGATAATGGGGTCAGTATTTTTAAGATTATATGGGATTCAGGTGCATTGCAAATGATTGGTTTTGCTCTTGTCACCTTGCTTATAATTGCACATCTTTTGTGGTTTTTTGAACGTAATACAAAAAACCCTCGCCATGATTATTTTCGTGATGAATATTTTGGTGGAATTTGGGATTCATTTTGGTGGGCATTTATTATTATGACCATGGGCGGGTTTGAGAATGAAGTTCCCTACACAAAATTATCAAGAGTTTTAGCAATGTTTTGGATTGTTGCTAGTTTGTTTTTTGTTTCAACCCTTACCGCAAAAATTACAACTTCGCTAACGGTAGATCAACTAACAAGTGATATAAATTCTTATCGTGATTTATCTGGAAAAAAAGTTGGGGTGGGCAAAAATTCTGCAATGTCAAAATTCTTAGATAATAAAAATATCTCATATATTAAATTTAATGATTTTACAGATAGTTTGGCAGCACTTGAGAATGGTGAAATTGATGCGACAATTGGTGATGCGCCGATTGTAAAATATTATGTAACGCATGAGGGGCGGGGCAAAGTACAACTAGCTGGCGCAACATTTCAGGCTGATAAATTTGGCATTGCTTTGCCAACAGGCTCAAAATTACTTGAGAGAATAAATACTACTATTTTAGATATTAAAGAAGATGGCACTTATGAAAATCTTCAGCTAAAATGGTTTGGGAATAATGGGTAACTTGCTCGTTTTGAATCATATTTTTACTATTTTAACAAAGGACTTTATATGTCATTCTTTAAAAAATTCTTGGGACTAGATAAGGCAGAGCCAAAAGATTTAGAGCCAAAAATGCTTGGTGAAGATGACTATAAAGGGTTTATAATTTCTGCAATAGAAATGAAATCTGGAACTGAGTTTCAGCTATGCGGTAGAATTGAAAAAGAAATTTCTGGTGAAGTTCGAGTAAAAGAATTTGTGCGTGCGGATAGATTATCTTCAATTGAAGAAGTGTTAAAGTTTACCCATAAAAAGGGTCGTCAGATTATCGATGAGCAGGGTGAAGCACTTTTTGACCGACATTGTTAATATTTTTTTGATAGATAAACATCGTTAAAAAAAACGGACATGAAACTATGATTTTCATGCCCGCTTGTTTCATCATTATTCCCAATAATGATATTAGAATTTAGCCTTAAATCCTAAGCTAGCTTTATATTGGTAATTATTGCCAATACTCTCTAGGCTAGAGGCCATTGATGCTTCTCCATTTAGTGAATATTTGCCACTTTCCCAAACATAAGAGCCGCCTAAGCCAACTTCACCTGATAAGCGGTTTGGCTGAGTTTTTAGCTTAGTGCCTGAAACATCAACTTGGCTTGCGCTTGATAAATCATAATAGATGTTTGCAAGTGCATAAAGGTTTGAAGAGTTATTATCAGCTAAAACCTGCTCTTTTTCGATGATAACTCCAACACGTGCAACCAAAGAGTTTGCAGAATCCAATGAAACACTCTCGCCACTTGGCCCAGCAAAATCAGCGAAATGCACTGCTGAATAAGTAAGCTGTGCGCTTGGAGTTGAAATCCAACCATCAGCTAGGGTAATTTCTTGCCCAGCCTCTAAGCTAACAGCATAAGAATTGCTTGGGTTATTAGTTGCTAATGCTCCTAGTGCGGCACTGTTAAGATCGCTATAGCTCCAGCCAGCTTGTAGTTGCCCATCAACATAAAAACCTTGATTACCAAAATATGTAGCTGTTAGGCCAAGTCCAAAACCTTGAGTGAAGATTGAGCCATTGCCAGAAGCAGAGGTAATGTCTGTTGATGTTGTGCCGTAATAGCCATTTACACCGAGTATTATTTTTCCGTTTTCATCTGCTTGAAGCAGCCCATCAACGCCAGTCTTCATTTTCCACATATTTGTTTCATAAGTG
>JAMONZ010000055.1 GCA_027066315.1 Hyphomicrobiales bacterium | reverse complement strand
TATACGAGCCATCTTGTCCTAAGGAAACTTCAGACATGAAAAAATACCGTGTAGCATCAACTCCATATTTTTCAACCAAGGAGCTAGGTGAAATAACATTGCCCACGGACTTGGACATTTTTTCGCCCCTATTATTTAAAAACCCGTGCGCAAATACTCGTTTTGGTAATTCAATTCCAGCAGACATTAAAAAAGCAGGCCAATATATTGCATGAAAGCGAATAATATCTTTACCCATCATATGTATATCAGCAGGCCAATAATGGTTTTTATTATCGCTCTTACTAGGGTAGCCAGTTGCAGTAATATAATTTGTTAGAGCATCAACCCAGACATACATTACATGTTTTTCATTTCCGGGAACTTTCACCCCCCAGTCAAAGGTCGTGCGAGAAATTGAAAGATCTCTAAGTCCAGATTTTAAGAAACTAACCACCTCATTTTTGCGTTCTGGCGGTAAAATAAAATCTTCATTTGCTTTAATATGGGCTAATAACTTGTTTTGATATGCAGATAATTTAAAAAAATAGCTCTCTTCTTCAACCCATTCAACTGGTGAGCCAAGCGGTTCGCGACGCACTCCATCATCACCAAGACTAGTTTCTTTTTCATCAAAATATCCTTCTTGGCGCACAGAATACCAGCCAGCATATTTATCAAGATAAATATCACCATTAGCCTCCATAGCTTTCCAAAGGGCCTGACAAGAAAGATGATGCCTTTCTTCTGTAGTGCGTATGAAATCATCATTAGAGATATTGAGCATTTTCATCATAGCTCGAAATTGATCAGAATTATTATCAGCTAATTCAAGTGTAGAAATGCCCTGTTCTATTGCGGTTTGCTGCATTTTTAACCCATGCTCATCTGTGCCAGTTAAGAAGAACACATCACGGCCATTTAAACGTTCAAAGCGGGCAATAACATCGCAAACCATTGCGGTATAGGCATGACCAATATGCGGCACGCCATTGGGATAAAAAATCGGGGTTGTGATGTAAAATTTTTCTTTTGTCATAATTTTCAAGTTTTATTTTGCTATTGTGTAAGTTGTTTATGTTTTACTATTTCATCAAAAATTGAAATAAGTGTTTGCTTCTTGTCGAGATTATACTTCTCCATATCAGCAAACAAAGATTTTGCCTTGTCCCACAGCTTAGTAATTGAGGCAAGATAAACTCTGCTAACAGGGGTGTTTTGCGTTGTTATTTTGGCTAAATTTGCAATATGTGTAACAATTATCTCTTTAGCAAAGGCTTGCGCAGCCTCATTTGACTTAACAATGTCCTCAGCCAAGATTAGTTGGGTAATCGTTGGTTGTTGTTCACCCAACTCAAGCCAATCTTGCAAGTCATTCAAAAGTGCTAACTCTTTAAGCATTGCAGCTTCAATTGCTCGCCTTGGCCTTCCTTGAGCAAGCCTTACGCACTTATCTAAATCACTTTCATCATTTATATTTTGAAGTGCAGCATTTTTAACTTCATCATCATTAAGAATGCGCAAACCATATGAGTGACTACGAGAATGAATTGTGGGTAATAAAGACCCATGGCGATGAGAAATTAAGATGAATAAACTGTCAGCTGGGGGCTCTTCTAAAATTTTTAGTAAAGCATTACTAGCTTTTATTGAGCAATCATCGATGGCATCTATGATGCAAATTCTATGCCCTGCTCTACCACGAGTTTTATGCATTTTGCTGTGTAATTCTCGCACTTCATCAATTCTAATTTCTGAATAAAATCCTTTAGGTTTTTTGGCCGCCTTCCTTAAAATGAATAAATTAGGATATGACCCTTGCGCCACTTGTTCATTAATTTCATTTTTAGCTTGTGGGTTAGAAAGACTAAAGATTTCTTTTGCAAGAGCAAAGGCAAAGGTTGCTTTACCGATGCCTTTTTGTCCATGAATTAACATTGCACTAGGTAGTTTATTGTTTTTTGCTTGCTCAACAATTTGAGAAAAAACTTGTTGGTGGCCAATAAGGTTTTTTGTCTGCTCAGGCAAAGAAACACCCTCAATTTGATCGGCCTCTCGAGCAGTATCTATCTCGCTCACTTAACTATCACCATCATTAAGTTTTCTTCTCTTCTTTAAGCTCAGGAAATTTACTAACAACAGCTTGCCAAATTGCTTTCGCTAAGTCTTCTTCGCTTTTATCTGCAGAAATTATTACAAATCGTTTTGTATTATTATTAGCAATTTTTATAAAATTTTCACGCAATTTTATATGCCAATCTAAATTTTCTTTCTCAAATCGATCAACCTCTCCCGCTAAGCTCTTATCTGCATCCCGTGTTCTCATTCTTTGAAAAGCCTTTTTAGGATCCATATCAAGCAAGATTGTTAAATCTGGATTATTATCATTTAAAGCAAGCTCCTCTAGGGCAGAAATAAGCGTATCATTCACCCCTCCAGTCAACCCTTGGTAGGCTCTGGTCGAATCTAGAAAACGATCTGAAATTACCCAAGTTCCTTTTTTTAAATTTGGAGCAATTAACTCGTTTACATGATCAAGCCGTGCAGAGGCAAATAATATTGCTTCAGCCCCAGCCCCCCAACTTTCAGATTTTCCTTGCAAAATAAAAGAGCGAATTGCTTCAGCTTTTGGAGTTCCGCCAGGTTCTCTAGTGCGGACAGCCATAATTGCCTTGTTTTTCAGGCTATTTACTAAACGTTTCGCTTGTGTAGATTTACCAACACCCTCACCACCCTCAAAAGTAATAAACCTTGCCTTTGGCATGAGTTTTGCTTTTGCTATTGCTTTTTGCTTAACTTTTGTCATCAAATAAAACTAACTCAATTACTTCAGCCAACCCAGTGTAAGCTCTTTAATGGCATCACTTGCTCTACGCATTAAAGAGCCTTTTTCAACTGACTTATTTGCGTAAAGTGGTGTGGTTTGAATAACCTGTTTATCACATTTAATTTGCAAATGTGCAATTTTATCACCTTCAACTACAGGAGGTAAAATCGGGGAATTATAAACAATATTCGCACTAAGACATTTTTTTGATCCCTTTGGAATATAAAGAGAAATTGCCCCATCGCCAACAAGGGCAACCTTTGCCTCTTCCCCACCATATATAGGCACATGAGAAACAATTGCCCCGCTGTTATAGGCATCAACAAGCTCAAAGCTACGAGTTCCCCAAGTGATTAATTTACGCGCCTCTTCTGATCTTTCTTTTTTACTTTGCATGCCATGCAAAACAGCAATAACCCGTCGATCGCCTTCAGTGGAGGAAACAACCTCTCCATAACCTGAGGATTCTGTATGACCAGTTTTCAAGCCATCAACCCCAATATCCATGCTCAACAAAGTATTTCGGTTAGATTGTTTAATATTGTTCCACTCAAAATCAGGCTCTGAAAATATCGAATAATAATCTGGAAATTCTTTGATTATATATTTGGCAAGAATTGCTAAATCTTGTGCGCTTACATACATTTTTTCATCTGGCAAACCAGTTGAATTTGTAAAGTTAGAGTTTTTCAGGCCTATCTCTTGCGCCAACTCATTCATGATGTTTGCAAAAGTTTCCTCAGTTCCACCAATTCCTTCGGCCAATATAATGCTTGCATCATTACCAGATTGAATGATGACAGACTTTAGCAGGTCTATGACTTTAATTTTAGAATTTAACTTTGCAAACATGGTTGAGCCACCAGAAGATGCACCACCCTCACGCCAAGCATATTCAGAAACAAAAAACTCATCATCAACAGAAAGTTGACCATTTTTTAGCATATCAAAAGTGACGGCAATCGTCATCATTTTTGCCATACTAGCTGGCTCAATTCGCTCATTCGCTTTTTTTTGAAACAATATAGTTCCGCTATCATAATCCATCAAAATAGCATATGGGGCTTTTGTTGCAAATTGCAGCTGCGCCATGCTTGCCTGTGATGAAAAAACAAAAACAACTAAAAAGAGTAAAAAGCCCTTTAATAACAATGAAGTAGGTTTAATCATTTATGTGCTTTCCCTCTGGGTTAAATCCCATTCGCACTAATTATACAGAATGATGTCCTTAAGTCCAAGCTCTCTTGCAATAAGAATTGCATCTTTTCGAGTAACCCCAGATTTTAAATAACTAAGTGTAAGTTTTAATGCAGGTTTATTATATAATTGAACTGGTGTTTGCTCAACAGCCGCAATAAGCGAAAACGCTCTTATAACTTTGTTTGCATGATCTAAATTTGCAAAAACACCAAGCTCAAGATTAATTTTTCTAGCATTTTCATCATTGGCATTTCGCCATTGCTCTAGGTTATTCGACTTTGACGCCATTGCATCAACAGCCAAAAATGCTTGATTTATGATAATATCACTATTTTTATTAGAAATATTAGGAGCATAAAAGATTGGACTAAGAGGCTCACTAAGCGTTGTTTGCTGATTGTTTAAGTTTGAAGAAAAACTATTAGCAATAAAAAACCCTTGGGAGGTTTGGCTGTAGCCAGTATTGACACCTGAGCTTTGGCGGATTGATGGTATTGGTGCGTTTGTTCTAGTAAATATATTTGCAACCTTAATTGCGGGGCGATCAAACTGTTCCATTCGCTCAATTGAGCTAGATTTATTCATACTAGCCAAAAGCATACGTGTATCATCTCCTTCAAGTGGAGCTTTGCCAACATAACGCACACGAACCCTAGCAGTTCCTTTTTTTATCACCCCAAGTAAATCAGCTGTTCTTTTAGATAAATCAATAATCCTACTGCTAGAAAAAGGACCTCTATCATTCACCCTCACCATAATGGACTTGTTATTCTCTAAATTAGTTACCCGCACATAAGATGGAAGCGGCAAAGTTGGGTGCGCTGCACTAATTGCATATTGGTCAAAAATCTCACCATTAGCAGTTTCCCTACCGTGGAAATTTGGACCATACCAAGACGCAACACCAGTAGCATCATAATCTGGGTCATGTGCAGGAGTATACCATTTACCCCTAATTTTATATGGTTTGCCAATTTGAGAACGACCCCCACCCTTCTTTACTCTTGATGATGTGGTGACACGCTTTGACGCTACAACTCCATATTCAGAGGAGGAAAATTTTGTTGTGTTATTAATGTCTGATTTTTTATCAAACATTCCACCGCCAATTGAGCAAGCACTCAACAAAGGAATGGCAATAAGTAAAATAGACAAGGATTTAAGCGGTGAGTAAATATTCATTTTTTCAACATAACTATTCATTTTAAGTAACATCATACATCATTATAGCTAAAATTTTAACTAAATATGTTCGCTTTATCATTATTGGTTAAGCCAAGATTAATATGAATTTGCCACTAATCAATATGAGAAACAAACGGATCAGTTGATTCTATTTATTCAAACATATAAAGATATCTTTATATGCCAATTAAAAATGACTCGCTAGCAGGTAATCTTATGCAAAATAATAGAATTGAACTCTTAAAGAATCTAATGAAAACACGCATTATTTTAACGGATGGTGCTATGGGTACATCTTTGCAAAAGTATAAATTAAGCGAAGAAGATTTTAAAGATGAGTTATTTAAAAATCACACAATTTTGTTGCAAGGTAATAATGACGTTTTAAATATTTCTAAACCTAAAATTGTTCAAGAGGTTCATAAAAGCTATTTTGATGCTGGATCAGACATTATTGGCACAAATACATTTGGCGCAACTTCAATTGCCCAAGCTGATTATGGACTTGAGGATTATGCATATCAAATGAATGAGGAAGGTGCAAAAATTGCGGTTGCAGCTGCTCGTGAAGCAGAAAAAACTGATGGCAAGCCACGCTTTGTTGCAGGTGCTATTGGCCCAACAAACCGCACAGCTTCAATTTCACCTGATGTGAATGATCCAGGTTTTCGTGCCGTAACTTTTGATGATTTAAAACAATCATATGGCGAACAGGTGCGTGGATTAATTGCAGGCGGGGTTGACCTTTTATTAATTGAAACAATTTTTGACACATTAAACGCCAAAGCCGCTGCCTTTGCTATTGAGGAAATTTGCCAAGAGTTAGGTCTTAAAATGCCAGTTATGATTTCTGGTACAATTAGCGATCTTTCTGGCCGTGTTCTATCTGGCCAAACTGTTGAAGCATTTTGGAATTCGCTTAATCACGTTCACCCCTTTTCATTTGGCTTAAATTGCGGCCTTGGGGCAACGCAAATGCGCCCATATGTTGCACAATTATCAAAAATTATAGACACCCCAATTTGTGTATATCCAAACGCAGGCCTTCCAAATGAATTTGGTGAATATGATGAAAGCCCAACAGCAACTGGTGAATTATTGGGGGAATTTGCAAGTGAAGGACTGCTAAACATTGTTGGTGGTTGTTGCGGCACAACTCCAGAGCATATTAAAGAAATTTACAAAAATATTAAAGGCAAACAACCTCGAGCAATTCCCAATTTTGAGGAGGAGGGTTAAATATGCAGCGTTTACTTCGACTTTCAGGACTTGAACCGTTCACCCTCACCCCCGATATGAATTTTGTAAATGTTGGTGAGCGAACAAATGTTACTGGCTCAGCAAGGTTTAGAAAACTCATCAGCTCTGGTGATTATGACACTGCTCTTGAAGTTGCAAGAGATCAGGTGGCGAATGGCGCACAAATAATCGACATAAATATGGACGAAGGCCTGCTTGATAGCAAAGCGGCAATGATTAAATTCCTCAATTTAATTGCTTCTGAGCCAGATATTGCAAGAGTTCCTATCATGATTGATAGCTCTAAATGGGAAGTAATTGAAGCAGGTTTGCAATGTGTACAAGGAAAATCCATTGTAAACTCTATCTCACTAAAAGAGGGAAAAGAGGCTTTTATCCACCACGCAAAATTGGTGCATCAATATGGTGCAGCAGTTGTGGTTATGGCTTTTGATGAAAAGGGACAAGCTGATACTTATGAGCGTAAAATTGAAATATGCAAAAATGCTTATGATATTTTAGTAAAAGAAATTGGCTTCCCCCCTGAGGACATAATTTTTGACCCAAACGTATTTGCCGTTGCTACAGGCATTGAAGAACATAATAATTATGGAGTTGATTTTATTGAAGCAACTCGCTGGATAAGAAAAAACTTGCCTTATTGCCATGTTTCTGGTGGTGTATCAAACCTTTCATTTTCGTTTCGTGGAAATAATGCTGTACGTGAGGCAATGCATTCTGTGTTTCTTTATCATGCAATTAAAGCAGGCATGGACATGGGAATTGTCAATGCCGCACAATTAGTTATCTATGAGAATATTGATCCAAAGTTGCGTGAACTTTGTGAAGATGTAGTGCTTAACCGTCGAGCAGATAGTACCGATAGGTTGCTTGAAGTTGCAGCTGATTTTAAGGGTGATGGAGCAAAGGCAAAAAAAGCTGATGACCAAGAGTGGCGCAAATTTGACGTTGTTAAAAGAATAGAGCATGCACTAGTTAACGGCATAACAAAGTTTATTGAAGCAGACACAGAAGAAGCTCGCCAAAATTATGATCAATCACTGCATGTGATTGAAGGGCCGCTTATGTCTGGCATGAACGTGGTTGGCGATCTTTTTGGTGCTGGGAAAATGTTTTTGCCACAAGTGGTTAAATCTGCCCGTGTTATGAAACAGTCAGTTGCTTATCTTATGCCATTCATGGATGCAGAAAAAGAAGCATCAGGAGAAGAAGCAAGTGCATTTGCTGGCACTATCATCATGGCAACGGTTAAGGGTGATGTGCATGATATTGGTAAAAATATTGTAGGTGTAGTTTTGCAATGTAATAATTATCAGGTGATAGATATTGGTGTTATGGTGCCAAGCGAAGATATTGTTAAAGCTGCGATAGAGCATAAAGCAGATATTGTTGGGCTTTCAGGTTTGATTACTCCCTCACTAGATGAAATGGTAACGGTTGCAAGCGAGTTTGAGCGAAATGGCCTTGCAATTCCTCTCCTAATTGGCGGTGCTACAACTTCAAAAATTCATACAGCCGTGAAAATAGACCCAAAATATCCAAGCGGACAAGTTGTGCATGTTGATGATGCAAGTCGTGCGGTTGGCGTTGTTTCAAATCTTCTTTCTGTTGAGGGAAAAAGCAAATATATAAAAGAAATACGCAATGAATATGCACTCGTGGCACAAAAACACCAAAACTCAGAGCTAAAAAAGAAACGCATTAGCCTAGGTGAAGCACGTGCAAATGCATTAAAGATTAACTGGACAAATTATAACCCGCCAAAGCCTAGCTTTTTAGGTGTAAAAGTTTTTGATGAGTGGGATTTGGCTGATTTAGCAAAAACAATTGACTGGACACCGTTTTTTCAGGCTTGGGAGATGAAAGGGCGTTTTCCTGCGCTCTTAGAAGATGAAAAACAAGGTGAAGTTGCTCGCAGCCTATGGGCAGATGCACAGGTAATGCTCAAACAAATAATAGATGAAAAATGGTTTTCGCCAAAAGCAACATTAGGTTTTTGGGCGGCAAATAGTGTTGGTGATGATATTCATCTTTATAGTGATGATGCAAAAAAACAGCATATTAACACCTTTCATGGTTTGCGTCAGCAAATGGCAAAAAGAGAAGGCAGGTTTAACCTATCAATTTCAGATTTTGTTGCGCCAATTGAAGCAGGCATAAATGATTATGTCGGAGCTTTTGTAGTAACAGCTGGAGCAGAAGAAGAAAAAATAGGCAACGAATTTGTAAAAGATAATGATGATTATAAATCAATAATGGTAAAAGCCTTGGCAGATAGATTTGCTGAAAGTTTTGCCGAGCGTCTGCATCAAAAAGTTAGAAAAAACTTTTGGGGCTATGCCGCAGATGAGAGCATAAAAGACGAAGATTTATTACAAGAAAAATACCAAGGTATCCGCCCAGCTCCGGGGTATCCGTGCCAACCAGATCACACAGAGAAAACTGCTATTTTTGATCTGCTAGACGCAACAAAAACCATTGGAGTAGAATTAACTGACAGTTTTGCAATGTGGCCGGGATCGTCAGTATCAGGTCTATATTTCTCGCACCCTGAAAGCTATTATTTTGGGGTTGCAAAAATTGAGCGAGATCAGGTGAAAGATTATGCAAATCGAAAAGGCAAAACGGTTGAGGAAATGGAACGCTGGCTCGCACCAATCTTGAATTATATTCCTAAGTAAAATCGGACAACTCTGTTATTGCGAGTAGCAGCAAAGCAATGTGGCAAACCCAAAAAACCACAACGTTTCTGAAGCGTTTGTGGATTGTCACGTCACTCATGTGGTAAAAACCCTATGCAGTCAAATCTTTTGGCGGCTTTAAGCCATTTATTAGACATGCGGTTGTAACAGTGTTTGCCAATAAACAAGCAATCGTCATTGGCCCGACTCCGCCGGGAACTGGGGTAATAAAAGCTGCATTTTCTTTTGCGCTTTCAAAATCAACGTCCCCCACGAGGCGGGTTTTCCCCTGCCCTCGCTCTGGAGCATCAATTCTATTTATCCCTACGTCAATTACGCTCGCACCCTTTTTTATCCAATCACCTTTTACCATTTTAGCACGTCCAACCGCCGCCACTACAATATCTGCTTGGCGTACAACATTGGGTAAATCCTTTGTGCGAGAATGCGCCATAGTTACTGTGCAGTTATCGCGCAATAAAAGTTGCGCCATAGGTTTGCCAACAAGGTTTGAACGCCCAATAACAACCGCATTTTTTCCCTCTAACGATCCATGCACATCTCGCAACATCATAAGGCAGCCAAGCGGTGTACAAGAAACCGGACCAATCTGTCCTGTCATCAACTTGCCAGCATTAAGCGGGTGAAACATATCAACATCTTTGGCAGGATTAAGTGCGTTAATAATTTTGGTGGCATCAATATGTTTTGGCACTGGCATCTGCACTAAAATTCCATGCACCTCATCACGGTTATTAAGCTCGTCAATCAGCTTTAAAAGCTCAGCTTCACTTACATCATCAGCAAGCTCATACTTAAAACTATTCATACCCACTTCAAGCGTTTGCTTAGCCTTGTTGCGCACATATACTTGGCTTGCTGGATCATGCCCAATAATAATAACCGCTAAACCAGCTGTTATATCATGCTCTTTTTTTAAGCGTTCTACATGTATAGCAATATTAGCTCGAAGTTTGGCAGCAAATTCTTTGCCATCAATAATTTGTGCGCTCATTTTAAAAATCCTTAAGTTGATCTCTCATAACGCCGAGCAAATTTCAATGCCAGCAATTTTAAGTGATTTGTGAATGTTTTTTGCTAATTCCACAGCATTTGCATTATCACCATGCAAACAAATAGAGCTTGCCTCAGATTTTAAAACCGCTCCATCTATTGTAATTATATTTCCTTTTTGAGCAAGTAAAAGACATTGCTCAACTACTTGCTTCTTATCTGTAATAACAGCAGTTTTTTGTTTTCGAGAAACAAGTAAACCATTATTCTCATACCTTCTATCCGCATAAGCCTCTTTAATAATTTTAAGCCCTATATTTTTTGCAGCGTCAACTTGTGCGCTGTTATCAAGTGCTAAAATTGCCATTTTATCATTGTGTTTTTTTACTATTTTAAACATTGCTTTAGCCAACTCAAAGTCACTTGATGCCAAATTGGCTAAAGCACCATGCAATTTTACATATAACAGAGGGATATTTTCTTCATTTGCGATTTTTTGAATAACTTTAAGCTGCTCTGAAATTTGCTCTTCAAGCTCTGATATTGGTAAATCAAGTAGCAAACGACCGAAATTTTCCTTATCTGCAAAACTAGGATGCGCTCCACAAACTACCCCTTTTGAATGCGCAAGCCTTAGAGTATTTCGCATTGTTTTTTCATCACCAG
>JAMONZ010000054.1 GCA_027066315.1 Hyphomicrobiales bacterium | reverse complement strand
GGTAACAGGTTTTGATATTATCTTCTTTTGGGTTGCTCGTATGATGATGACCTCGCTTGAATTTATGCATGAAGAGCCGTTTAAAACCGTTTATGTTCATGCGCTTGTGCGTGATGAAAACGGGCAGAAAATGAGCAAGAGTAAAGGTAATGTAATTGATCCGCTTGAGCTTGTTGATAAATATGGTGCAGATGCAACTCGCTTCACTTTGGCGGCAATGGCGGCGCAGGGCAGAGATATTCGCCTCTCGCTTCCACGGGTTGAGGGCTATCGAAATTTTGTAACTAAAATTTGGAATGCGGCACGTTTTTTAGAGATGAACGAATGCAAATTAGTTGCAGATTTTGACCCTAAAAATGTAAAAAACCCGCTTAACCAGTGGATAATTAGCTCTGCTAGCAATGCGGTATCAGAAGTTAGCCGAACAATAGAGGAGTTTCGTTTTAACGAAGCGGCAAATGCTTCATATGAATTTGTTTGGCGAATTTTTTGCGATTGGTATATCGAATTGGCAAAGCCGATGTTCGGCGGTGAAGACGAGGAGGCAAAAGCAGAAACAAGAGCAACTGCGGCATTTGTTTTAGATCAAATCCTAAAGTTACTGCACCCATTCATGCCATATGTTACCGAAGAGCTATGGGAGCAAACCACACAAGAGGGCGAAAAACGAGATAAATTGCTAATAATCTCAGCTTGGCCAGAACTTGAAGGGTTAGAAAACCCAAAAGCCGATGCTGAAATAAACTGGTTGATAGATTTAATCACCGCAATTCGATCCACTAGAGCAGAGATGAATGTGCCAGCAAGCGCAAAAATCCCACTACATATAATTGGTGCAAATGAGGATACAAAAGCAAAAGTAAATTCACAAATATTAGCACTTAAACGCTTAGCAAGAATTGAAACAATTGAGTTTAGCGAAAAAGTACCAGCCAACGCCGCCCAATTAGTGCAAGGAGAGGCAACATACGCATTGCCACTTGGTGATGTAATTGACCTAGAGGCAGAAAAAGCAAGGCTGAATAAAAGCATCGCAAAACTAGAAGCAGAAATTGTAGGCGTAGACAAAAAACTAAGCAATGAGCATTTCACTTCAAAAGCCCCAGAGCATGTGATTGAAGATCAACGAAAACGAAAAAGTGATGCAAGTGAAAAGCGAGATAAATTGGTCGATGCGCTTAAAATATTGAGTTAATCACTACACTCTTAGGCTTTTTTAAAGAATGGATGGGTGTAATTCAATTATAATTTGATAGTAATTTCTTCAAAAAAAGCTTCTGAATCAACATCAAATTCTTTATTAAGAAATGTTTTGACGTCGTCTTCTTTTGCATTTATGCGTTGCGGTGCAATAGTTTCTTCATGATAGCTTGCGAGCCATTCATATTTTTTATAAACCTCAGGTTTAGTATTTTTATACTTCTCAAGGTTTTCACGAATTAAATTTGCGTGATTTTGTAAAAACGTATAGTAGTCAGAATATTCACTGTTATATTCACCGACATGTCTATCAGATAAATAATCAATGAAGTTTACTTCCTTATCATCTGTTTTTATAAAGCGCTTAATGATCTTTAACTCAACTTCAAAAGAATTGTCTTGTGATCTAAGTCGTTCATTTTCTTTAAAATTCTTTATAACATTATTATCTAATACAATTCTAGGAAACGTTGCTTTTTTATTCTCAATTTCATAAGCTCGAATAATTCCAGGGCCAAAAATAGGACCATCTCCATTTTTTCCAATATAGGCTTTACCAATTGTCACTCCTCCTCTGATCAATACCCCAAGTTCTAGTAACTCGATTTGAGCAAGAAGAAGTTCATAAAGTTCCCAAGCTAAGGCACCATCTCGATATTTAAAGTCTAAAGGTAGAATACGAACAATTGCATCAGACATTGTAAACCCATATGGTTTGCTTCCACTATGATCTGCAGGATATGCATTCTCTTCAGGTTTAAATGATTTCATTCTATTTAAAATTGTAACAATTTTCTCAACAGATTCGTCTTCTACTATATTCTTAAACCCAAGAATATCAATGAATGACACTATGCAATCTTGATATTTATAATTAACCAATGATTTGCTCCAATTTTAGTTACAATAATATTTTTATGATTTTGTATTAGCTAATTATACACGTTACATGTAATAGCATTTTTTACAGCTAGGAGGAAGATAAAGATGCCTGATACACTCAAAACCGTATCATTTTAGCAACAGTTCTTCAAAAACCACGCTCTAAAATATCAAGCAACCACTTTTGCCACATTCCCCCGCTAACCAAATAATCCAAAATTATATTTAACCCTTGCACCGTGCCGCTTGATATATCAAAACATCGCTTAGAATATTTGGACTGATATATTGCTACACGGGGGAAATAACATGTGTAAAAAAAGTGAATTTGATAAGAATAAACTACCAAGTCGCCATGTGACTGAAGGTGCGGCTCGTGCGCCGCATCGCTCTTATTATTATGCGATGGGTTTAACGTCCGCTCAAATTCATCAACCGCTCGTTGGCGTTGCAACTTGCTGGAACGAGGCCGCACCGTGTAATATTTCTCTAATGCGTCAAGCCCAAGCGGTTAAAAAAGGCGTAGCATCTGCACATGGCACGCCTCGTGAATTCACCACCATAACGGTAACAGATGGCATTGCCATGGGTCATGAGGGCATGAAGTCTTCGCTTGTTTCTCGTGATGTAATCACCGATTCGGTTGAACTCACCATGCGTGGCCATTGTTATGATGCACTTGTGGGTTTAGCAGGGTGCGATAAATCTCTTCCTGGTATGATGATGGCAATGTGCCGCCTAAACGTGCCATCAATCTTTTTATATGGTGGCTCGATTTTACCAGGAACTTTCAAAGGCAACCCAGTAACTGTGCAAGATGTTTTTGAAGCCGTGGGCAAACATTCAGTTGGCGATATGAGTGATGAAGATTTAGAGGAATTAGAAACCGTAGCTTGCCCATCGGCTGGCTCATGTGGGGCGCAATTTACCGCCAATACAATGGCAACTGTGTCTGAAGCAATCGGCTTGGCATTGCCATATTCTGCTGGTGCGCCTGCACCTTATGAATTTAGAGATCAATTTTGCATGACGGCAGGCGAGCAGGTTATGGAATTGCTAAAGCACAATATTCGCCCTCGTGACATTGTAACCCTCAAAGCACTTGAAAATGCAGCAACCGTTGTTGCTGCCTCTGGTGGGTCAACCAACGCCGCACTGCATCTACCAGCAATTGCTAACGAATGCGGAATTGATTTTGATTTATTTGATGTTGGTGAAATTTTCAAAAAAACGCCATATATTGCAGATTTAAAACCAGGTGGAAAATATGTAGCAAAAGATATGTTTGAGGCTGGCGGCATTCCTATTTTGATGAAAACCCTGCTTGATAATGGTTATTTGCATGGAGATTGCATGACGGTAACAGGGCGCACTATCGCTGAAAATATGGAGAAGGTGAAATGGAATGATAAGCAAGATGTTGTTTATTCTGCTGCCACTCCAATTACTAAAACAGGTGGCGTAGTCACGCTTAAAGGCAATCTTGCTCCAGATGGTGCAATTGTTAAAGTTGCGGGCATGAAAGAGCTTAAATTTAGCGGCCCTGCACTTTGTTTTGATAATGAAGAAGATTGTTTTGAGGCAGTAAGTAAAAAACAATATAAAGCAGGTGATGTTTTTGTTATTCGTTATGAAGGACCAAAAGGTGGGCCGGGAATGCGTGAAATGCTCTCCACAACTGCTCTATTGTATGGGCAGGGCATGGGCGATAAAGTTGCGCTAATTACCGATGGTCGTTTTTCTGGTGCAACTCGTGGTTTTTGCATTGGTCATGTAGGGCCAGAAGCCGCAGAAGGCGGGCCAATTGCTTTGGTTGAGAATGGCGATATTATTACACTTGATGCGATTGCTGGCACTATGGAAGTTGACTTAAGCGAAGAGGAATTAGCAAAACGCAAAAAACTCTGGAAACCTCGTGAAAGCAGTTTTGGTGCAGGTGCAATTTGGAAATATGGTCAGTTAGTGGGTAATGCCCGTTATGGTGCATTAACTCACCCTGGTGCAAAAGGCGAAAAGAGTTGCTATGCAGACATCTAAACCATCAGTTTTATATGTTTTAAAAGCCGCAATAGTTGCGGTTTTGATGATGTTTGCAAACTCTGCAGCAGCTCAGCAAGACATTGTTCAGCAAGACACTGCTGTTGATGCTGCAATTAGTTTAGCAAATATGCTTGATGGTGCAAGGGGTGGCGTTTCTCGTGAAGCAATGCTCGCTTCATTAGAAGCAGGAGCAGAAGCAGGTGAGCCAATCGCATTATGGCGATTGGGGATTATGTATGAAAATGGCGATGGTGTAAAAAAAGACGAAGTAAAAGCCTTTGGCTATTTTTCTCGTATTGCCAATGATTATGCCAGCACCCCGCCAAAATCACTGCAAGCAGATATTGTTGCACAATCATTTGTAAAAGTTGGTGATTATTATCGCACAGGTTTGCCCGATGCAGGGGTTGACGTAAGTAACAAGCGTTTTCATGCGCTCTTGCTTCATGCGGCCTCTTATTTTGGCGATGCAGATGCACAATATAGGGTTGGCCGCCTATATTTAGATGAAAATGAAATGGGAATAAACCTAACCCAAAGTGCCCGCTGGTTATCACTTGCAGCACGCAAAGGGCATGTTGCCGCACAAGCTACTCTTGGTGATTTATTGTTTAATGATAGCGAGCTAGAAGCACAGCGAGTTGAGGGTCTTATGTGGCTATCCTTGGCTGGAGATAGAGCAAAGGGCAGTTCGCAGGAATTTTGGGTAACTGATTTGCGAGATCAAGCAATGTCAATTGCAACCCCTGAGCAGCGACTATCAGCTACAAATGCAGCAAAAACATTGGGTGTTAGGTTTGGCGGAAGCTAAAACCACCTTCAATAGGCACATGATCGCTTGGCCGCTCTAAAGCGCGAGCTTCACTATGGGTTTTTACATATTCAAGATTGTCCACAGCTTGTGGGCTAAGCATTAAAAAATCAATCCGAATACCACTATTTTTACGCCATGCCCCTGCTTGAAAATCCCAAAAACTATAATTTGGCTCTTCGCTAACTGCTCTTAAAGCATCAACCATTCCCATGTTAGAAAGCGTGCGAAATTTCTCTTGGCTTTCTGTTCGATATAGCGCATCACCCCACCATGCTTTAGGGTTGTGGCAATCAATGGGGCTAGGAATAATATTAAAATCACCCATTAAAATAAATGGCTCTTCATATGTAAGTCGCTCTTTAACAAACTCATTCAACCGATTCATCCAGTTGAGTTTATAGGTGAATTTATCACTAAAAGTTCCAGTGTTCTCTGGGTTGTTAACAGGGTTGCCATTTGGCAGGTATATATTACAAACCCGCACCACGCCATTTTCAGTAGAAAAAACACCCTCAATCAAACGAGCCTGCTCTTTTTCTAATGTCGCCGTTTTGCTCCCCTCAAACCCATAGGTTATTTCATCAAATGGCAATTTAGACAAAAGCGCAACGCCATTAAAACCCTTCTGCCCCAAAATCTCAACATTATAGCCAAGATCCTCAAACTCCATCTTTGGGAAATTCTCTTCTAAACACTTGATCTCTTGCAAGCCAAGAATATCGGGTTGGTTTTTTTTGAGCCAATTAAGCACAATCGGTAAGCGCGCCCTTATTCCATTTATATTCCAAGTAACTATTTTCATATCTCAAACCGCAAAACTAGAGCCGCACCCACATGATGCTACGGCATTGGGGTTTTTAATTGCAAATGATTGCCCAGATAAATCATCAATAAAATCAATTTCTGAGCCGAGCATAAATTCTTGCGATAGGCTATCAATTAATACAATATCTTGTTCTTCACCAAGTGCCATATCGTCATTAGCTTTACTCTCCTGCACAAGATTATATTCATAAGAAAAGCCAGAGCAGCCACCGCCAGAAACAGAAATTCGCAAAACCGTACCTTTTGGTTCTTTTTGCAATATTTTCAAAATTTGCTTTTCTGCTTGTGCGCTCAATGTGATAGAGTCTGAAGTTGATGAATCTTGTGTCATTTTCTGCTCATTTTATTTTGTGTTTTATAAATATAGAATAGGAGTTAGAATAGCCAATGAAAAGGGGTGTTTTTAAATCAATGTCTAATTTATCCAAATATGCTTCAAATCCTGCTCATACTCGTGGGCGCATGTTTGAAGTTAGCGATAGCCCAACCCGCTCTGGATTTCAGCGTGATAGAGATAGAATTATTCATTCAACCGCTTTTCGCCGACTTCAGCATAAAACGCAGGTTTTTCTGCATCATGAGGGCAAACATTTTCGCACCCGTTTAACTCACACATTAGAGGTTAGCCAAATCACTCGATCAATTGCCCGTGCGTTAGGGGTTGATGAGGATCTTGCTGAGGCAATTGCTTTGGCGCATGATTTAGGACATTCCCCTTTTGGTCATGCTGGGGAGCGGGTTTTGCATAAAAAAATGCAAAATTATGGAGGCTTTAATCATAATTTACAGGCTTTGCGAGTGGTGAGCATGCTTGAAAATCGTTATGCACAATATGATGGGTTAAACCTTACTTGGGAAACACTTGAGGGCATTTTAAAACATAATGGTCCATTTGAAAAAACTAACAGCACTCAAATGCCAGATGTGTTTGACCTTGAGCCGATGACTTATGCTTCTCTAGAGGCGCAAATTGCCGCCATTGCCGATGATATAGCCTATGATTCTCATGATATTGACGACGGTTTAAGAGCTGGAATAATAACAATTTCAGATTTAAAACAAGTAGAAATTCTTAGCCAAATTGTTGATGAAATATATCAACAATGGCCAGATATTGATAAATCAAGAGCAGCGCATGAGGTGCAACGCCGTTTAATTACCAAGATGATTGAAGATGTAATAATTACAAGCAAAAATAACCTTAAAGAATTAAATCCGCAAAATGTAGTTGATATACGAAATAACAAAAAAGCATTGATTTGCTTTTCAAAAGAAATGGGAAAGAGCGAAAAATCATTGAAAAAATTTCTTTTCGAGAATGTCTATCGCTCCAAGGAAGTAACTAAAAATGTTATAATTGCTGAAATGGTAATAGAAAAATTATTTGATAAGCTAATGAAAACCCATGATTTGCCAAATGAATGGCAACAAAAATTGCAACAAGCAACAAGCGAAAATCAAAAAGCTAGGGTAATTTGTGACTATATTGCTGGTATGACAGACCCTTATGCAATAGATTTATATAATCGCCAATTTGACGCATCGCTACAATTGCTCTAGGTGCAAGTAAATTAAGTTTTATTTCGGATATTATTATGGATATTTTTGCAATTTTTTCTAAACGTGTGGTGATGGCTCTTGAGCATATTTTGCCAAATGAGCCAAAGTTACAACCTCTGTTAAATCGCATTGTTGTAGAGCCTCCACGTGATGCAAGTCATGGTGATTTATCAACAAATGCAGCGATGGTCGTGGCAAAGCCGCTTGGCAAAAGCCCAAGGGAAGTTGCTGCATTATTAGTTCAATATTTTGAAAATGATGCTGACGTAGAAACTATTGAAATTGCAGGGCCGGGTTTTATAAATTTTCGTCTTACAAAAAAAATCTGGCAAGATGTTTTTAAATCTATTGTTGAGCTTGGGTCTAGCTATGGTCGATCGAGTGTAGGGGCAAAAGAAAAAGTAAACATTGAATATGTTTCTGCCAATCCAACAGGGCCAATGCACGTAGGACACACTCGTGGTGCAGTTTTTGGCGATGCTTTGGCCAATTTGATGGATTATTGTGATTTTGACGTTACCCGAGAATATTATGTCAACGATGCAGGCGGACAGGTTGATATTTTAGCAAAATCTGCCTTCTTGCGTTACCGTGAAGCATTGGGCGAAGATATTGGAGAAATCCCAGCAGGGCTTTATCCGGGTGATTACCTTATTCCAGCCGGCAAAAGCCTAGCTAAAGAGTTTGGTGATAGCTTAAAGTCTAAATCAGAAAGCGAAATGCTTGAAATTGTCAAATCACGTGTTTTAGCGGCAATGCTTGATTTAATCAGGGCTGATTTGGCCAAGCTAAATATTAGCCATGAGATTTTCTTTTCAGAAAAAACCCTGCACGGCAAAAATGGCGCAATTGAAAAAACCCTCAAATGGCTAGAAGAGCAGGGGCTAGTTTATCAAGGAAAACTTGCCCCCCCAAAAGGCAAAACCCTAGAAGATTGGGAAGATAGAGAGCAGACGCTTTTTAGGGCTAGTGATTTTGGCGATGATACAGATAGGGCTTTGATAAAATCAGATGGCTCATACACGTATTTTGCTTCTGATATTGCCTATCATCGAGATAAATATTTGCGTGGCTTTAAACATCAAATTGTTGTGCTTGGCGCAGATCATTCAGGCTATATAAAGCGTTTGCAAGCTGCATTAAAGGCAGTGTCTAACGGTGAGGCAAGCGTTGATGTGCGAATTTGCCAATTTGTCCGCCTTTTGCGTAATGGTGAGCCAATAAAAATGTCAAAACGCTCGGGTGAATTAGTTACTTTATCTGAGGTTGTGCAAGAGGTAGGCTCAGACGCAATACGCTTCATGCTGCTTTATAGACGCAATGAAGCAATGTTAGATTTTGATTTTGCACAGGTCAAAGAGCAGACAAAAGATAACCCAGTTTTTTATGTCCAATATGCTTATGCTCGTTGCTGCTCGACTTTTAGAGTTGCTAAACGTGATGTGCCAGATTTGGATATAAGCCAAGATGCACTTAGGAAAGCAGATTTTTCTTTGGCTGATTCGTCTGAAGAATTAGAGTTAATACGGCTAATTGCGCAATGGCCTAGAATTGTTGAGGCAGCAGCTTATGCACATGAGCCACACCGAATTGCCTTTTATATTCATGATGTTGCGGCAGGTTTCCACAAGTATTGGGCTAAGGGAAAAGAAAATCCATCTTTACGGTTTGTTAACCAGAATAGTTTGAATGTAACATTAACACGTCTAGCAATGGTTGAGGCTGTTCGCTTGGTGTTAAGAAGCGGTTTGAAAATTTTAGGGGTAAGTGCGCCAAACGAGCTTTCATAATTAAATCACATTCTTGTGAGAATAATTTAGAAGGTTTTTGAGCAAACAAGCGATTATAAATAAATAGGTAAAATAAATATGTCGGATAATTCTTCTAAAGGCGATAATTCTGATGATCTAATTTCACAATTAGCTCAATTAATGGCCGATGATGCACAAGCTGATAGGGCTGACATATCCTTAGGCGATGAACCAAATGATATAGACTCACTTGATCAAGATCCAACTCTACCACCAATTGCAATTAAAGAAACAATTGTTATGAGTGAGCCAAGAATAACAAATGTGCTAGAAGAAAAAGCTGAACCTGTTATTATTGCAAAAGTTGACGAGCCTGTAATTTCTGAACAAGCAGAACCTGAATTAGATCAAGGCAATCAATCTGAATTTGCTAACCTTGTACCTAAAGAATTAGAAGAAATTGCATCAATAAACGTAGAGGAAATTACTTCTAAAAGTCATGATCCTATCGCTGATTTAATATCTTCGCAACTTGATCAAAATGAAACAAATGGCTTTCAACAGGCTGGTGATTTTCCTAATGCCCAGACTGAAAGTGATGATGCTTTAGTGACTGAACAAGTAGTCGAGCAGGCGCAAGACAATAATCCAGAAGATAATTTTTCTTTCCCTCCAGTATTTGGATTAGGAGGAAATTCTCAAAACAATGCTGAGCCTCAGCCTGAATTAGAAGTAGAGGCAGAACAGGCGCAAGTGCAATATCCTGCGCCAACACAAGAGCCTGCCCCAGTTCATTCTAATGCCTCAAATGTGAGCAACCAAGAAACTAAGCTAGAAGATCAAGCGCAAAATAAACCTGCAGATGATCCAATTATGGACATTGAAAATCTTATTGGTGAGGCTGTTCGTGCTGGAATTCCACAAAATCAAGAATCTGTTCCTAATGAGCCTTTTGCATTTGATAATGATGCAAATTCGCAAGCTGATGTTGCAGCTGCTGCAAATGCTGCTCAAGAGCGAATTTTAGCAGCTTCCTCTCAAAGCGAATATGCTAACAATTCAAATATTGACAATCAAATAAATGAAGACACATTAAACGAGGAAGCTGCATACACTTCTCCTAAAAAATCATTTATGGGCGGAATTTTAGGGCCATCACTAGCTGGTATAGTCTTGTTAGCTCTTGGTGGAGGTATTTATTGGTATTTTGGAACTGATAGAAATCAAAATGCTGATGTCCCAGTTCTAAGTGCAAATAACGAACCACAAAAAATTGCCTCAAACACTAGTGGTGAAGAAGCTAGCCAGTCTGCAGTTTTTGATAAAATTTCAGGCGAGAGCCAAGCAAATGATAATGAGCGACTAGTATCTCGTGATGAAACTAATAGCGGAAATGAAAATCAGGTAAATCGGGTTATTCCTATCGATTCAGTTACACAAACAGGGCTAGCAAACCGTCGAGTGCGTACCGTGACCGTTCGTCCAGATGGAACAATCGTAAATGGCGACAGTGCTAGATCAGGCTCTGAAATTTTGCCAGTTGATCGCCCTAACGTCCCACAATTACCACAGGGAACAATAAGTTTGAACGCAAGTGCAGCACCGGTTGTTACTGAGCCAGTCGAAACTGTTCCAGTTGTTACTGCCCCAGTTGGAACTGCTCCAGTCGAAACTGCTCCAGTCGAAACTGCTCCAGTTGGGAATGAGCCAGCTGTTTTGGCTGTTAATCAAGTTATTGCGCCAATTCCGTTAACACGTCCGATTGGACTTGTTGCTGTACCAGTTGCAACTGCT
>JAMONZ010000053.1 GCA_027066315.1 Hyphomicrobiales bacterium | reverse complement strand
CCCATAAGAGTAATACTATCAGCACCAAAAGTTATAAGTGCATTGCCTAAACCGTCATCAGTGATTGTGAGATTGCTGATATTACTAACGCCAGTCACATTTAAAAAATCTAGCATATCAGTTCCTGGCACAAAATCAGTAATTGTGTCATGACCCCAACCATTGGAGAAAACAAACTGATCAGCAGCTCCAGTTCCGCCAGTCAGCTCATCATCACCAGTGCCACCAATTAACATGTCGTATCCATCACCACCATTGATGATGTCATTGCCTGTTCCACCGTCAATCCAGTTATTTTCTTCATCGCCATTAATTGTGTCAACACCTGAAAACAATGAATCCCAAAGTCCATTACTGCTTGAAAATATGGACACATCAACTGGGTTTGAAAGCATATATGAGCTAATGACACTATTTGTGGCTGGGTTATAATGATCAACGCCTGTAAAAGAGCCACTAATGGGGCTCATCGTTATAGGATCAAATGCCATATTAGTGCCGTGATTTCGGATTTGTGTTCCGTCAGAAAGCGTTACAACCATCATTGTAGGAGATAAAACTGGCAACCCAACTGAACTTAAAGATTGTAAGTTTATGCCTAGCGCTGCCCCAGCATTTTGCATTTCAGTTTGTATAAAAATTTGCTGGTCTATAAGAATGCTTAAATCAGACCCTGCATAATTTATATCGGTAATTTCTTCTAGCAATTCGCCATTTGTTGCGTCTAAAAGTTGCATGCCAGTAATAGTGCCGGAAATCGCTCCTGCAGCACTTGAAAAACTAGTGCCTATATATTGGGTTATAGTTCCATCGCTAGTGAAATTTCCAGTATTATCCGTGTATCCGTTAGTGCTGGTCATAAGTGTGCTGCTAATGACCGTTGGATAGATTGATAAATCCATAGAATGTTTCCACGGAGAATTTTGAGCCGTAGAAATAGTGCCGAACATATAATCATAAACAGCCATAAATTATTTCCCAAATAAAAGTTTCACAAAACAGTGAAATAAACAAAAAAAGCAGTAGTGATATTTTGAAGTATAAGCGTCCATGCTTCTTAACTATTTATTTACGTGAAAATAACCCATTTACAAGTATCTTATTATAGTGACTATCTGAGTGGTTAATGCAGAAAACCTATAGTATTAAGTTTAGTCTTGCTAAGTTTTGCTTAAATGAATAAATGTTTGTGGCATCTAATTGTTTATGATGGGGGACGAGCAATTCAAAATAATAATAAAAAAAATCCAACGAAGGAATTAAAAAAGGCAATGCGCACTCATTCAAGTGCATTTACTTCTACATGGATTTTTAGTTTTTTTATCAATTTGTTGATGTTAACTGGCCCATTATTCATGCTGCAAATTTATGATAGGGTGTTAACTAGCCGATCGATGCCAACGTTGGTTGCGCTGTTTTTGCTTGTTACATTTTTATTCATTGTGCTTGGTTTGCTCGAGATGGTGCGCTCAAGGGTTTTTGTGCGGATTGGTATGAAATTAGACCAGCAAATGAGCAATCGCTTATTTGATGCTGAAATTTTGGTTAATTTAAAAACAGGTGGTGGCAGTGTTGGTGGCGTGCGTGAACTCGATGTTTTTAGGCAGTTTTTAACAGGCCCTGGGCCGTTTGCGCTGTTTGATAGTCCTTGGGTTCCTGCTTATATTGCGCTGATATTTATTTTTCATTGGACACTTGGTATTTTGGCTGTAGTTGGCGCAATTGCTTTGTTTATTATTGCACTTCTTAATGATATACGCACTCGCAAACCGCTTGATGAAGCTGGTAAATCTATGGGTGCAAGTGCCCAAATGGCAGATTCTGGACGGCGCAATGCGCAGGTTTTATCAGCAATGGGAATGCTTACTCCGTTTCGTAATATGTGGCAAAGTGAGCGTATAAAAGGGTTAACACTTCAAGCTAAAGCAAGCGATAGGGCAGGCACGCTTACTTCAATTTCAAAATCTTTGCGGTTGTTTTTACAATCAGCAATGCTAGCGGTTGGTGCGGCATTGGCAGTTAAACAAATCATCACTCCAGGCACAATGATTGCCGCTTCAATTATTTTAGGTCGGGCTTTGCAACCAGTTGAGCAATCGATTGGTCAATGGCGTGGTTTTATCAAAGCTCGGCAGGCTTATAAGGCTATTAATGATATTTTAGAACAAATAGCGCAACCCATTGATCGAACAATTTTAGCAGAACCTAAGGGTCATCTAAAAGTTAATAAACTTAGAGCTAAGGTTTTTAATGAAAAAATAGTGATAATTGGACGAAATCCAAAAGGAAATGGAATTAGTTTTGATTTAAAACCTGGTCAATCGTTGGGTGTTATTGGGCCAAGCGGGTCGGGCAAAACAACATTGGCAAAAGCTCTTTTGGGTTTGTGGCCACAAGCAGATGTTAGTGGAGAAGTTTTGCTTGATAACGTAGCACTTAATAAATGGAACCCAGAGCAGTTAGGGCGAAATATTGGTTATTTACCGCAGGGGGTTGAATTATTTGGCGGCACGATTAAACAAAATATTTCACGCTTTCATGCTGATCCTGATGATAGTGCAATTGTGGAAGCTGCACGTTTGGCTGGTGTTGATAATATGATAACCGATATGCCTGAGGCTTATGAAACTGATATTGGTTTTATGGGGAGCAAATTATCAACGGGGCAAAGGCAAAGGGTTGCTTTGGCGCGGGCTTTATATGGGAATCCTACGTTAATTGTGCTTGATGAACCAAATTCTGCTCTTGATGCTGTGGGGCAAAATGCCCTTAAAAATGCTTTACTAGAAATGAAAAATCGAGGAAAAACTGTAGTTGTTATTTCTCATCGCGATGATGCATTGCAGGATATGGAATTGATGATGTTTTTGACGGCAGGTGAGCAGATGTTGTTTGGCCCAAGAAATGAAGTTTTGGCTAAATTGCGCCACGAAGGAAGCAATAAACCGTCAAACGGCTCAACTATTAGGGAAAGACAAAAAGAAAGAAAAAAACAAAGAGAAGCTAATAGGAATACTATAAAAATTCACTCATTAAATAATAAAAATGATGGTGAAAAATGATGAGTGAAAATGTTGAAAAATATTACAATCCTAAATCTTGGATTCTTACTGGATATATAATTCTTATAATATTCATTGGTGGGCTAGTTACTTGGGCAGTAACATCGTCTATTTCTGGGGCAATAATTGCATCTGGGGTTATCGGGGTTGAGGGTAAGGTGAAGACTGTTCAGCATCTTGATGGGGGCATAGTTAGAAAAATTTTGGTGTCTGATGGGGATCTAGTTGAGGCAGGTGAGTTATTGATTGCTTTAGATGACACGGATATTCAAGCTAATTTAGCAATAATTACCGATAGTTTTTATAAAACCCATGCTATTATTGCGCGTTTAATAGCAGAGCGTGATAAAGCAGATGTAATCTCTTATCCACAAATAATTTTAGATAATCAAAATGACAAACGCGTCAAACAAGCTATAAAAACGCAAAATTTACAATTTATCGCTCGAGGTAAAAATGTTGCTGGTAGTGTAAGGGTTATGGAGCAGAAAATTCTGCAACTTAACGAGCAGATTACTGGTCTTAAAGCTCAGCGTGTTGCGGTTGAAAAACAAAGGGATATTATTCGCCAAGATATTGAGCTTAAAAAACCCGCCGTAAAACGTGGGATAGTTTTAGGTGATACGATGCGTTCATTAGAACAAAGGGAAGCGCAATTTTCTGGTCAATATGAGCAGATAGGCAGTCAAATTGCCCAAACAGGTAGTGCAATTGAAGAAACTAAATTGCAGATATTGCAGCTTGATATGGATTTTTCAGATAAAGTTTTAACTGATTTAGAAAATGCTGAAACACGAGTAGCTGAATTGCAAGAAAAGAAAACTGCCACTGAAGACAGGTTGCGCCGTGTTGAAATTCGCTCGCCTAGCAATGGGCGAGTGCATGATTTATCAATTCATACTATTGGAGGTATTATTTCTCCTGCTAAGCCAATTTTACAAATTATTCCTGAGGGGAGTCAGCTTATTATTGAAGCTAGAATATCGCCAACAGACATAGATAATGTTAAAATTGGTCAGGAAGGAGCGGTGCATCTTTCAGCTTTTGCTTCTCGCTCTACGCCTGTTTTAATTGGGTATGTGAAAAATCGTTCTGCTGCTTTGCTGGTGGATAATGTAACTGGAGTAAGTTATTTTTCGGTTGATGTTGAAATGAGCCAACAAGAATTAGCTAGGCTTAATGATGAGCAAGTTTTGGTTACCGGAATGCCAGTTGAAATATTTATTCAAACCGAACAGCGCAATGTTTTAAAATATTTGCTAAAGCCACTTCTTGATGTAGTTGATAGAGCTTTTAGAGAAGAATAGAGCTATTCTATTTTTATCATTTGCTCTTTATAAATGATAATTTTGCCATTACGCAATAGTTTAACCCACCCAAGATACTCTCCTTGCGCCCAGCCTGTTTCTGGGCGTTTTTTGCCAGAATATGCAACATAAGTTGCCTTGTTTCGCTCTAATGGTTTTGTTGTGTTTGAGACAATATTTCCTGAAGGGCCAGTTATAGAAAAGTTAATTTTATCACCTTGTTGAAGATTGATAAACCTTGCATAAAATATAATAGCTGGTGTAGAAATAGAAGTTGGAATAGCAGGGGTGTTGCCTATTTCTAGGGTGTCAGGCTTTACTATGACGCTAGAAAACCCACTCTCAATAAGTATGCCATTTTTATATGTAAGTGCTTGTTTTACTTCGTCAGCCCACAAACCATTTCTTGTGTCTGGTATGGTGTCGCAAGAATTGTTAATGCCATTGCCTAAGAAGGGATCAATAATTTTTCCATTATGGCGAACACTAATATGCACATGAGCAAATTGTGCTTCTCCTGAAAATCCCACATTGCCTAATTTTTGTCCGCGTTTTACATCTTCGCCTTTCTGCACCAAAATGCTATTTTGTAGCATATGGCAATATTGAGTTTCCCAGCCATTACCATGATCAATTACTACGCCATTTCCACACTGGCGGTTTTTTATATAAGGGTCATTAAGATCAGTAATTAGTTTGTCTGCCATTCCATCACGCATGGCTTTTATAATACCAGGAGCTGAAGCTAAAACACTCACGCCCTTTTTGGTTTCTGCAACAGATAAAAGGCGAATATCCACCCCCTTATGCCCATCATAAGTTGAGCCATTACACTTATAATCAACTGCTTTATCTGATGGATCAATATCAACATAATTTTGAATAAAGCAGGTTTCATTTGGCTTGCAATCAATTGGTAAAGATAATGAGAAAATATCAGTTTCTGCTTTAAGAATAAAAGGATATAGAATTACTACAGTGGCAATGAATAGGGCTAAAGATATTTTGTTTCTATTTAGCATGATTTATTCTCATTCTTAATAATATCTGTTACAATTACACCTGTTTTAAACTTAGTAATTTCTTTAACATTGCCGCCATACCAATTCATGAATGGTAGGTTTGTTGTTGATAGATATTCACGTTTTTCTAAAAGCATTGGTCAGTTATTATAACTTGGGTGGCATGCCTATGTTGCGCTGAAGCCTGAGATTGAAGAACATCTTCTTGTACCTCAAAAAGCGTTACTTTTTTAAATTCCAATCCTTTAAGGGCAAGATAGCAAGAAACGCCAGCAATGCCTCCAGCAATTATTGCGATCGACTTAGTTTCTCTTTCATTTTTATGTGCTTCATATAAGCCAATAATTAAAATAATACTGCATCGCTGTTGAGCATGAAATCCTACACAAAGTCATAAAATATCGCCCCCTTTATTTGTTTAACACTAATAGGAACTATATTATCACGTCAATTTAATTTTAAAGGGAATCTAATAGGATTTGTTCTGAGTAATTTTGAAGTCATTTAATAAATTGTTACATTTTTTTATAGGTTTCTTTTTCTAATAATCCTTGGGGTTAACGAGAATATCTTTGCTTTTTTCAATTTTATAGCGAAGTAAAACACCTTCTAAAAACAATAAACTTTGCATAACTCTACTTGCTATACAATCTGCTATACAAAATGGATTTTTAGGATAGGTAAATGAGCATCACTAAGAGGAATGAAACATTTTATTAGCAAAACGAGTGCCAAAAAGATATATTTCCGTTGAGATGCGTAGCTTTATTTGGGTTAGTCTTCACACTGATTCTGAAACTTGATACACCACTAGAAAAGCAGACACTTTGTTTGTAACAATTGGAAACAAGGAGATTTACAAAAATGGGTAGAGGAATATGATATACTGATAAATTCAAGCGTAACGCTGTAGCGCAGGTTAAAGAGCGAGGTTGTTCTATTAAAGGTGTATCCTGACTGCTTGGGAGTTTGCACCAAGTCAAGGCGTAGATAGGTTAAGAAGTTTCATAAACCAGAGCTTGATCTGGCTGATGCACTTGATCGGACTCAAGTCTGGGTGTTGGTTGGTCAATAGGCTCTCAGATACAAATAAGTCTTGCTATGAATGCTTTATTGATGGCTGTTTGGCGATGCAAAACAAAAGCAGAATAATGACTATTCCAGTCAAGGCAGTTAGTTTACCATTGCATAATGGCAAGCATTCTTAGCGGATCAGGCGTAAAACTTACAAAACACTCAAACTAGCATGCTAATATGTGTTTAATTCTATAAACGAATGAAAACAGAAGAATTGTAATCAGTGTAAAATTCTTAGCCTGCTCTTAGGCCTGCGGCAATATCTCGGTTTATATTAATTAAAACATTTAATTTGGCTTGCTCAGGAGAAGTCTGAACTTTCATTGTATGGTTTAGTACAAATAAGCCTAAATTTGCGATATTCTCTTTAATTTCTTTTGGTAATGGGTTGTCTTCTTTTGCAACACTTGCAAGGAAAATAGACCATAATTTACGATTATAAGTTAGGGCAGGGTAGAGCAATTTTTCAGAACCTACCCAGTTTTTTTGAATATGAAGTAATTGTGAGGCTGCTTTGGTAAGTAATTGTGCCTCAAGTTCACTTGGGCTAGCAGAAATTTTAGCTGTTTGTTGGTAGGCTTGTGCTGCTTGTTGTTGCATTCAATAATTCCGTTTCATATTCAATAAGCTGTTTTGCTGTCCTTAGTGCCTTATACAAATTTAGAGTTAATATCTCGTTATTTATCTGCTCAATAAATGGTAAAGTTGAGGGTGCGGCATTAAGTAGGTCATTGCTTAGAGTGAAATATTGATCGCGTAATTTTGATATGTCATCGTCTAGATACATAAGCTGAACGGCAAAATATAGACGTTTTGCCGGGGTATTTGCAGTTTTCTCGGTCAAAATGTCTTTTTCACGCAGAATTGGGGCAGTTCCGTTAATAAAGAGTTTGGTGCGTTGGTCAGAATTAGTGATAACGCAATTGCCAATGAGCAAACGCTCGCCTGCTTTTAGTTCAACCTTAAGTGACATGGTGATTCCATTTTTCTTTGTTTTATTATTTTGGGTTCAGATAGTTTATTAAGTCAAGTGTTAAGCCGAGGTTGGAGCTAAAAGACCCTTCGCTTTGCTCAGGGTGACACAAGAGTAAGTAGTGTGACAAGAGAGAGTTGGATTAAGCAGGGTGACACGAGATAATGTGATTATACGGGGTGATAGAATGTTTGGCAAAGTAAAAGTAGCTTGGGCGTCAATAATATTTCACAGCTATTATACTGAGCATTAACAACCATCACTCTGAAATATACTCCAACGTTATCATTTTGAACGAAGTGAAGAATCTTTCTGAAATAAACCCCACCGCTGTCATTCTGAACGAAGTGAAGAATCTTTCTTTCAAAAAAAGGCGATAGTGAAAACTACCGCCTTTAATAATTTTATATCTAGCGTAATGCTTAGAATAGACGCAATACTTGCTGATCTGCTTCAGAAGCCATTGACATAGCAATTGAAGAAAGCTGTTGACGTGTTTGCAAAGCAAGCATGTTAGCACCCTCTTCGTTAATGTCAGCCAATGTTAGGTTAGCAGCACCAGTTTCAAGTGTGTTCACTAGGTTCTTAGTGAAATCCTGACGAACTTCAATAACCGAAAGGTTAGAACCAAATGTTGACCCTTGAGAACGAAGTGAGCTAATCGCTGCACCAAGTTCTGTCATTGTTGCATTGATACTTGCATCTGTTTGAAAGGCATCAGTTGCAGCCTCTGAAACGTTAAGACCTGCTGAGTTAAAGCTAACCCCAGCTAGACTTAGAGAGCTTGATCCATCTTCATTGAAAACAACGCTTAAGCTGTCACCATCAAGCAGGTTAACACCGTTAAAGCTGGCATCTGCTGCTAGTTGATCAATCTGAGTACGTAGATTATTAAACTCAGTTTCAAGTGTTGCACGCTCGGTATTATAAGAAGAACTAGTTGTTCCATTGGTTAAACCAAAGTCATCTCCAGCTGCGATTGTTACATCATTTTTATAATCAGATGAAGTGATTGAGATGTTGTTACTTCCATCAATAGAAGCACTAACAGTTAAAGCAGAAAGTGCCGTTTCAAGAGCTTCACGAGTGTTAATACTACTCATATCAATAGTTTCAGCAGCGGCAGATCCATCAGTGATAGATAAAGTACCTGTCATTGCAGCAACTTGAGTGTTTGTTTTTGCTGTATATTCTGTAGTGTTGAAGCCAACATCAGCAATAGTTGCGGTGCCACCCATAGTGATTGTAGTAGTATTATCAGATGCAGTAACAACAAGCTCGCCAGTATCACTAAGAGCTACAGAGCCTTTAGCACCAAGTCCAGTATTAATGTCATCTATCACTTCTTGAATAGTATCAGTTGTAGAAGCACCATCTTCTGTATAGGTTGCTGTTGTTCCATCAATTGTTACTGTAAGAGTTTGCCCATCTGCAAAGCCAAGGCCACTAACAAGATCAGTTGCTGCCATTCCATCAACAGAACCAGTAAGTGCAACAACATCATCAGCAATTGCTGTTGTGCCTGTTAATGCTACTGCAGTAGTAGAGCCTGCTGGTTTTTGTAGAGCCTGACGAGCAGTCGCTTGTGCAGATTCGACCAGTTTAGTGATAGCAGAAATGCCATCGTCTGCCGCTTTGACAGTTTGAACTGCATTACCAACAGAATCAAGCAAGCGGTTTAAATCGCCTGCACGACTATTAAGTGATGAAGCAGTAAAAAATGCTGTTGGATCATCAAGCGCAGAGTTAACTTTCAAGCCAGTTGAAAGACGATTCTGTGTTGTTGACATCATGTCAGCAGTTGATTGTAGAGACAGTAGGTTTGTACGCACTGCACTAGATAAAGTTATGTCGCCCATTTTGAACTCCTATTCAAGGTCGATTACTAAAAAATCTCTTCTGAGATGACACTAATATGCATCAAAGGGCTTGAAATTTCGTTAAAATTCTAAATAAAAAAGTAATTTAAAATTATTCTAATTTTTTCAAAAGCCTAGAAAAATATAGGTTTGCGTAAATATTCTTACTAAAAAATTCATTTTTTGGTAATCATGAAAGACATATCTATTAAGGATTACATTAAATATTCTTATGAAGAATCAGCAGAAAGTAGTGAGGCGTTAAATAACGTTTGCGATGCCTGATTGTTAGTGTGTGTATAATTGTGAATAGGAGTAGTTTTTGGCTGATTTACAGTTTTACTCTCACTATGCTCAGTATAGCGTTTTTTATATTTACGCTCGCTAGCTTTATATTTTGCAATAGGCTCTAATTTTCCAATATACATAAATAACCTCCATTTAGGTTATTTCCATAATCAGGCAATTCAATTTTTATGAGGTTAGTTTTAAAGTGGCAATTTATGTCAAATTGTAATTATCATTCACATTTGTCATTGTGAATGATAATGAGCTTGTTGAACTAGAAGAATCTGTTGCTTAGTGCTTAAAGTGAGGATTTATAGCGCACGATCAATTGCAAGTCCTTTTATGACTTCGTTAGTTTGTTTAGGAATAATGCCGCCATTATTATAAGTTTTTGGCTTTTGAGTATTGCCAACTGATTTTGCTACATCGCTAAGTAAGTCTTGTGTGACGTTTCTTGCAGTTGCTAAAACCCGTAAATTTTCGGCCATTTGCGTAGCTAAACTTTCGTGACGGTTTTTTAAATTTTGAACTGCAACTGGGGCTTGAGATTTTAGGCGAGCCGTTTCTCGTTTTACCGCTCTGGCAAGTGTAACATAATCTTGCGACATTTGCGATTTTTTTGGAGTTAAAACACTCGCCTCTTTTAATCGTCCTGCACGTAATAAAACAGTTTCTTGGTTCATCACATCAAGAAGCGCATCTAATGCTATTGAAGTGCGATTGCACAAATCATTAGCTTCAAGTTGATCTAATTGGGCAATCCGTTGTACTGCGCTCATGATTATTGTGCCTTGTTATTGATTAGATAAGGGTTATTTTTAACCTCTGGGTTAAAATCAAGCATTGGTGCATTTGCGTTTTCTTGAATAGCCAAAAGATTAGCTACAATTTGATCTGCCATGCCAACGCCACCGCTTTGCGATAAAATATCAGCATATTGTTCTGATTGCATTGATCGCCATGTTTCTTCTGCGTGACCACCACCAAATAGACCATCGCTTTCAAGCGAAGAAAACATTTGGCTCATTAAGGTGTTTAAGAAAACTCCCTCCAGCTCTTCTGCTTTTTCCTGAATTTTATTATCTGCAGGTGTTGGTGCAGATGTTTTGGTAATTGATGCATAGTTAGGGGTTGCAAAGGCTGGCGTTGATAAAAAGTCCATCTTACAAAACCTCCATTTCGGCCTGTAAAGCACCAGCAGATTTTATTGCTTGTAAAATGGCAATTAAATCACGTGGGCTAATACCTAAAGAATTTAAGCCATCGACTAATTCTTGCAAGGTTACGGACTGATTGACCATAGCTAGATTGCTTCCTGCCATTTCAACGCTTAAATCAGTGCGTGGCAAAACTACAGTTTGGCCAAGCGTTAGCGGATTGGGCTGAGAGACTTCTGGTGTTTCTGCAATTGTTACGGTGAGGTTGCTTTGAGCAATGGCAACTGTTGAAACTCGCACATCTTTACCCATGACAATTATGCCAGAATTTTCATCAATAACCACTTTTGCCACCAAATCTGTTTGGATAACTAATTGTTCAATATCGGTTAAAAGATCAACAATATTGCCGTTGAAATTTTGCGGCAAAGTGAGGCGAACAGTTGCAGGGTCTTCAGGAGTTGCAGCACCAGTGCCAAGATAGTCATTTATTCCAAGAGCAATTCGTCGTGCTGTGGTTAAATCTGGGTTGCGAAGAGCAAGGCGTAAAGAGCGTTGCGCTCCTAGTTTAAAGTTAGCTTCACGCTCAATTAAGCCACCATTGGAAATTCTCCCAGTGGTTGGCACACCAGAGATAATGGTAGCACCATCACCCTGCGCCTTAAATCCATTGATTAAAACTGAACCTTGGGCAATTGCATAAACTTCACCATCTGCACCAAGGAGCGGAGTTACCAGCAATGTGCCGCCTTGCAAACTATCACTATCCCCAAGCGAGGAAACAGAAATGTCTATGCGAGAGCCTTGCGTGGCAAAAGGGGGTAGGTTGGCGGTAATCATTACGGCGGCGACGTTTTTTGTTCTTACCGTTTCGCCTCTTGTGTTTACCCCTAAACGCTCAAGCATAGCTTGCAGGCTTTGGCGGGTGAAAGGAGAATTATTAAGGCTGTCGCCTGTGCCGTTTAAGCCAACAACAAGGCCATATCCTATTAGCTGGTTTTCTCGAATTCCTTCAATATTAATAATATCTTTTATTCTGGCAGGTGCGCCCAATGCTAAAGGTGAGTAGCTAAAAAAAGCTAGCAACGTGCTAAAAATTAATAAAGCTAATAAGGCTTGTTTTTTTAATGGAGCAAAATAAATCATTGTTTTTCCCGTTATCGTTTTAATGAGCAGCTAAATATCCATCCCCATGGTTATTTATTACTCGAACTTAACATTGCGAAAACCGTGCCAACTTTTGTAAGTAAGTTTGCAATGCTGTAACATGTTGAATTTACAAGAAAAAATAACAATTCTTTGATTCATGATAAAGTGAAATACTTATAAACATGTGGGCAAGGCAATTTTTGCCCACCTTGTTAAGTAAATCTTAATCATAATTAGGCAGTTTTTGCCTAATGAAATAAATTTAACTTTGGTGGCTTATGAGAATTGAGAATAATTCAAGATCTGGAAAAATTAAGTCCAAAGCTGGTGTTTCAAAAAGCAATGGATCAGGAGCTGTTTTTAAGCCAAATATGGGGCAGGGTGAAACTCGAGCTATGGCAGTTGGAGCAAGTAGTCCTATGGCGGCCGTTGATGCTATTTTAGCTCTTCAGGCTGTTGAAGATCCAATTTTTGCAAAGCGCAAAGCCTTTGTTCGTGGTGAGACAATGCTTGATATTTTAGAGGATATGAAGGCGGATTTGTTAACTGGGCAGGTGAATGAAAGTCAGTTAAATAAGCTATTAGCTATTGTTCAGCAAGCTAAGACTAAGTCTGACCCTAATCTTGATGCTTTGATTGAAGATATTGAATTGCGTGCAAAGGTTGAATTGGCAAAAATGGGTCATTTCTTATCATAAATACCTAAAACCACTTACGAAATTTTATTAAATTAGAACAAATAATAATCACTCTTGCTCATATTGTTTGTGCCAACTATATAGAGCCTGTCTTTTAATAATAAAAGAAAGAGTTTCATTATGGCTAAGCAAGAAAATTCAAGCCCCAAAGGTGTTTTGGATACAGGGGATTTTATGAATCCTAACCATCGTGAATATTTCAAAAATAAACTATCTGTATGGAAAGACGATATTTTGCGTGACAGCCGAGATACGGTTGAAAATCTGCAAGAAGATAGTCAAAATCATGCAGATGCGGTTGATAGAGCATCGTCTGAAACAGATAAATCACTCGAACTTCGCACCAGAGATAGGCAGCGTAAATTAATTTCTAAAATTGATGCTGCTCTTAAGCGTCTTGATGATGGAACTTATGGATATTGTGATGATAGTGGAGAGCCGATAGGTCTGGGAAGGCTTGATGCACGTCCAATTGCAACGCTTTCGCTTGAGGCTCAAGAAAAACACGAAAAACGTGAAAAAATATATAAAGACGATTAGGGATGTTTGTGACGAGTTTGTCACTGCCTGTCTTTTAGTCATCCTGAACAAAGTGAAGGATCCTGAGTTTGTAGCAGAAGACTCTTCACTTCGTTCAGAGTGACATTGGCAAAATATGTCAACGAAATTGTGAAGATTTGCATAGATGATATTTTGAGTGTTAAACCTTTGAATAGAGATATATTCAAATATAAAAGGGTGCAACTGATACGGATCAATTGCACCCTTTTTTGACTTATAACCCTATTCTGGGGTTATAAGTATGGACATCACTCAAGTTAGTTTGGGGAATGAGTGATGTCGGGAAACTCTTATTAGAATGGTAGTATCGCATCTAAAACTTGTGAGCCATATCTTGGTTGTTGGACATCAGATATTTGCCCACGACCACCATAAGAAATTCTAGCTTCTGCAATTTTAGATGATGTAATTGTATTATCTGCACCAACGTCTTCTGGGCGAATAATGCCTGCAACCAATAGTTCACGAATTTCAAAATTTACTCTTACTTCTTGACTTCCCTCGATTACCAAATTTCCATTTGGTAATATTTGAGTTACGACTGCTGCAACACGAGTTTCTATTTTTTCTGTGCGGTTAACTGCACCATTGCCACTATCTTTGATGCCAGATTTTGTATCAAATTCTGTGGCAGCAGGAAGACCCGGAATTGCGCTGGTTAATGCGGTGCTAAATAAACCACCAAGTCCTGCACTATTGGTAGAAGATCTGGTGCGGTTAGATTTGTTCGAAAGTTGCGCTTTGTCAGAAATGGTGACTAGAACGGTTAAAATATCACCGACTCTATGCGCTCGTTGATCTTTGAAAAAACCCTTGGCATTACTGCGAAATAAAGAGTTTGGCAGGTAAGAAACAGGGGCAATTTCTGGCATTGGCATGGATACTGGTTTGTAGCCAGCTTGTGCTGTAGGGTTGTCTATTGCGGCCAGTTTTGGCGTGTCACCAATTGAAGCCAGTCTGTCTGTTGCTGCACAGGCACTAGTTAAAGCAATTAGTGCAGTTAGTGATATTATTTTTATAAGCTTCATTTTCTTTCCCCAAAGAATTTCAATTACTTTTGATTTAGATATTTTTTGCATTTGTAATGATTATTTCAACCGCACCAGAGTATGTGGCAATTCCCTGTACGATATTTTTTGATTTAACGTTTAAAACAGACACCATTTCTCCCGTTGCAGCAGAGTTTAGTGCTTGACCATTTGCAGTTAAGGTTAGTGGTCCTTTTTTATAATATATTGTGACCATAGCGGAGCGTTTAACAGTTTCTGGTTTGGTAATATCTGATGGGCGCAACATCATTCCAGAGCGAGTAGGGCGTTTTAATTGCATGCCAACAATCTGCTCCTTAGAAATTAAGCCGGTGCTTTTGGCAAAATTATATGAAACCACACGCATTTCAATGTCGCCCTGTGAAATGATTGTGCCAGAGCTAAGACTGCTAATAAGGTGAGGCATTTCAATTTTTAGGCTTAATTTGCCGTGATACTCACGAGTATTTTCTTGTCCTGAAATTTTAAATTTTGCTATAAATCTACCAGAAGAAGGTGTGTAAGTTAACTCACTTAAGACAATTGGATTTTGTGAAGATGTTGCATAAAACGGTGATAAGTAAGAGGTGATGTTTGCTTCTGCTATAACACCTTGCTCTATGATTCCACGGTTTTGAAATTCTGATATGATAAAAGAGCTAATCTGCTCTACATTAATAAGCACACCTAAACGCTCAACACTTACAAAGGAGAGGCCGTTATTTTCAAAGTCTTTTATTCCTGCTTTGCTTGTTGCTAGGCGAATAGCTTTAATGTCAACAGATCCTGTAGTTCCTGGAGCAGGAGAGCGAAATAATGCTCTCTCAGCATTTATGCCAGCATTATCAAACATATCGCCTACAGTAACAATTGCGCTTGATACTTTGATTGTTGATTTAAGTAACGGTGCTGCATAAGCATGTGAAGTAAAGGCAAATGCTAGGCCGAAAACTGCTAACTTAGCCAGCTTTGATGTTATGTTTTCTTTGAAAAAAGTCATCTTAATAGCCCTTAAAATATGTTGGTTGCAGCTTTGAGCATTTCATCAGCACCAGAAATAACCCTTGCGTTCATTTCATAGGCTCGTTGTGCGGCAATCAGGTCAGATATTTCTGTAACTGCATTAACGTTAGAAAGCTCAAGATATTTATGTAAAATTCCACCCAAACCATCTGTCTGAGGAACGCCTACCTGAGCGGTGCCACTTGCTGCAGTTTCAAGATAGAGGTTGCCTCCCGCTCCTTGCAGGCCTGACTTGTTAACAAAATTTGCTAACTGAAGTTGACCAAGCTGGGTTGGAGCAGTGTCATTGTCTAGAAATGCCTCAACTGTTCCATCAGCACTGATTGAAACTGACCTAGCATTTTGCGGAATGACCACACCTGGTTCAACCGTATAACCATCAGAGGTAACAATCATGCCTGTTGAGTCACGTTGAAAAGAGCCATCACGAGTATAACCAGTGCGCCCGTCTGGCATTTGAATGGTAAAAAAGCCATCACCTTGAATTGCAACATCAAGGTCTTTTTCAGTTGGCACTACATTGCCTTGGCTCATGATGCGAGCAGTTGCAGATGTTCTCACGCCAGATCCAACCTCAACACCTACTGGAACGAGTGTTCCTGTGCTTGATGTCTGTGAGCCAGCACTACGATGAGTTTGATATAATAAATCCTGAAACTCAGCACGTTGACGTTTAAAGCCTGTGGTTCGCATGTTTGCGATATTATTTGAAATAACTTCAACGTTACGCTCTTGAGCAGCCATTCCCGTTGATGCGATATATAATGCTTTCATTGTAAATGTCCTTTGTTATGCTTTTAGAGTGCCGAGTTTTTGAATTGCCGAACGACGTAAATCATCGTGGCTTTTTTGTATTTTTGCTAATGATTGATAAGCACGAGAAATTTCAATCATTTTTGCCATTTCTAAAACGCTAGAAACGTTTGATCTCTCAATTGATCCCTGAGTGACCTTTGTATTTAAGTCTTGGATTGGGTTTGTTCCACCAAACAGGTTGTCGCCTTCTCGAGTTAGGCTTTGTGGGCTTTCAAATGTTACAATTTTCAAGCGGCCTTTTGCACCTGTATCTGTGGATATGTAACCAAGAGAATCTATCGTTATGTTTTTTTCATTTGAAGCAAAGCGAATTTGACCGCCCTCAGAAAGAACAGGGTCGCCGTTATTTGTTACCAGCAGGCCTTCATTATTGATTTTTAATTCACCATTGCGGGTATATTGTTCGCCACTTGCTGTTTCGATGGACAAAAAACCATCGCCTTGCAGTGATATATCCAGCTCATTGCCAGTTTGAGTAACTGATCCGCCAGTGAAATTATGAATTGTTGCCCAATCCTGAGTATATGAGAGGGTCTGGTCGCTACCTGTAAAATCTTTATCACGGGCAATAGGCATTTTATATTCTTCAAACAATAGCGTCTCGACCTTAAAGCCTGTGGTGTTGATATTTGCGATATTATTCGCAACAACATTCATTTGCCTTTGAAGAGCGATCTGCCGTGATAGTCCAATTAATTGTGCGTTTTCCATTTTGCACTTTCTCCGTATCATTTTTTTGGCCCTCATGCTTCCCCAAGCGGTGGACCTGCTAATTGAATTGCATGAAGCGTGCCAACTATAAAAATTGTGTAAAAACAATTACTTATCATTGGGAAGGCTATGTCATTACTAGGAAGTAGTTGTTTGCTAGGAAAATCTTACTCGGCAATTTTTACCCAGCATTCTCAAAAAAGTAACTATTCGTTAACCATCGCCCATTTACTTATTGTTAAACAAGAAACGGATTCTCTTTGGTGAGCAAAAATGGCAGATGAACCTGAAACACAAGAAGATAAGCAAGCGGACGGCGAAGCTGGCAATGACGATGCCCCTAAGAAGAGTAAAAAGAAGCTCTTTATAATAATTGGTGCGGCATTAGTATTGTTATTGCTTGGTGGAGGAGCAGCGTATTTTTTCCTTTTTTCTTCTAATAATAAAGAAGAGAGCATTTTAGAGCAGGTTAAGCCGGCCTATTTTTACGATCTTGAGCCGATTACAGTAAATCTAAGTACTGTTGGTTCTGACGAGGTGAAATTCTTGAAAATTTTGGTTTCGCTAGAATTATCAGATGAGGAAATGGTTAGTGTTATTGAGCCTAGAATAGCTAAGGTTCAAGATGCTTTTCAGGTATATCTACGAGAATTACGCCCATCTGACCTTGAAGGATCGGCTGGAATTTTTAGACTAAAAGAAGAATTGCGGCGGCGTGTAAATCTAGCAATTCACCCAGCTAGGGTTGAGAGTATTTTGTTTAAAGAGATTTTGGTGCAATAGGGGATAACATGGCTAATTCGGATCAAGATCAGTTATCGGAAGACTGGGGGCTAGGTGATCTAGACTTGGGCGGTGATAATTTAGATCAAGCGACTAAGACTTCTGATAGCTCTGCTAGTTCTGATTTGGGTGATGATTCTCCTGATGATATGGCTGCTGAATGGGCAGCAATGATTGAGGGTGATGATGAGGCAGAAGATAGCTCTTCTTCAGGAGTTGATCGTGTTTTAAACCAAGATGAGATTGATAACCTTTTAGGCTTTGATGCAAATGCTGGTGGTGACGTAGAATTATCTGGCGTTCAGGCAATAATTAATTCTGCTTTGGTATCGTATGAACGTCTGCCAATGCTCGAGATTGTGTTCGATAGGCTTGTTCGCCTTGCCACAACCTCGTTACGCAATTTTACTTCCGATAATGTTGAGGTTTCTTTAGATTCAATAACTTCAGTTCGTTTTGGGGATTATCTTAATTCAATCCCACTACCTGCAATTTTAAGCGTTATAAGAGCCGAGGAATGGGATAATTTTGGCCTGCTAACGGTTAATAGTGGTCTTATTTATTCCATGATTGATGTTTTGCTTGGTGGTCGTCGTGGCAGTGGAGTTATTAGAGTGGAGGGGCGGCCTTACACTACAATTGAAATGTCTTTGGCTCGTCGAATGATTGAAGTTATACTCGAGGACACAAAAAAAGCATTTGAGCCTTTAACTCAAATTAATTTTACTCTTGAGCGGTTAGAAACAAACCCTCGTTTTGCGACAATCTCGCAGCCCGCAAATGCTGCAATTCTAATTGAGTTGCGTATTGATATGGACGATAGGGGCGGAAATATTGAAATATTACTCCCTTATGCGACAATTGAGCCTGTTAGAGGGCAGTTAATGCAAGCCTTCATGGGCGAAAAATTTGGAAGAGATTCTGTTTGGGAAGGTCATTTAGCTACAGAAATATATTCTGCCAAAACAGAAGTAAGTGCAATTTTGCATGAAATGAAAATACCTCTATCGAGAATGATGGGGTTAAAAGTAGGCGAAACAATAATGCTCGATAAATCGCCCAGTGATTCAATCAAACTACGTTGTGGTGATATTGATGTTAGTGAGGCTTTGATGGGGCATGTTGGAAAAAATGTATCGGTTCGAGTGACCAAACCCCTAAATCCACCTAAGGTGAACATGTCGGTCTTTGAGGCTCTTGATGAACAAGCGGAGAAAAGTTAATGAATTTATCTATGGGATTTGCAGTAGAGTTGTTGGTAGCTGTTTTGCTGGTTATTACAATTGGTTATTGTATTATGTTGAATAAAAAACTTAACAGCCTTCATGGTGATCGTGAGGCCTTGAAGCAGATGGTAGCTGATTTAGTTAAGGCATCAAATATGGCAAATTCTGCAATTAAGGGGCTTAAAACTTCAGCGATTGAGGCTGATAATATTCTTAGCGCACGTTTGTCTGAAGCGGATAAGTTTAGTGTTGAATTGGCAAATCATATTAGTTCAGCAAATGGTGTATTAGAAAAAATTACACGAATTACACTTGAAGCTAAAACAAGCACAGGCGTTATTACTCCTCAAAAACCTAAAATTGCAAATGAGGCTTTAAGGCGTTTAAAAGAGTTTCAAAAAAATAGGGAGAATGCGGCGTGAATTCAATCCGTCTTCTGCCCATTGTCATAATGGCAAGTGTAGCATTGCTTTTGTTAAAAAGCGTTGGATTAATAACCCAAGGAAGCTATGTAATTACTGGCACTAGCACCGCTATGGCTGAGAATGATTTGAGCAATGATATTGGGCAGAATTTACCACAGTTTAGTGCAGCTGATGGACTGGCGGCTGATAAGGCGGCGCAGAATTTATTTACTCGTGCAAATGATACTCCAATTACCAGCACGCAAATTGATGGCGTTCCTTATTCTCAAAGCACAAATGGAGACAAAATTGCTCTTGGCTCAATTGATGGTGTTAATGGAACTGAAAAAGCAATTTTAGAGCGTCTTGGTGAGCGTCGCACTGAGCTTGAAATATTTAGTTCTGAATTAGATATTAGGCTTGCTTTGGTTGAAGCTGCTGAAAAACGTTTGGCTGAGAGGATTTCTGGTTTGCAAGAAATTGAAACTAGGATTGACTTGAAAGTAAAAGAGAAAAAGTTACTTGATGATGCACAATTTAAAGGGCTAGTTGGAATGTATGAAACCATGAAACCCAGTGATGCAGCAGTTATTTTTAATGATTTGCCAATGAATGTTTTATTGCGAGTTGCTTCAAGTATGTCATCTAGGAAGATGGCACCAGTTTTAGCAAAAATGTCAAGAGACCGTGCCTCAGAGCTTACGCAGCAGCTTGCTGCAATTGAAACTGAGCCAAAAATGGACACTCCTTTGGATAATCTAGCCTCCTTGCCGCAAATAATTGGTCAATAAAAGTAATAAGACGTTAAACAGAAGCGGTTATGGTTAAGGTTATGATAATGCGTTTTTAGTTTGATATTTTTTATGAGCGGCTTAAAAAAAATAAAGAGAAAATTTGTAATGTGGCTGTCACAACGCATAGGCGTAGTGATGTTAATTGCAATTATTGGCGGTTTAGTGCCAGCGTTTGGCTTTGTTTCAATGGCTGTGGCGCAAGGCAGTAGCATTGCAGAGCAAGATTTTGCGAAGCAAGGAATTGCGAAGGTTGAAGCGCAAGATTTTAATCAATTTGCCCGAATAATTATACATTTTGAAAATGACTATAATTTACCAGCCTATAAATTGGAGGCTGAAAACGGCGTTTTAATTGTTACTTTTGAAAATGCAGTAAAATTTGATCTGCCTCAAATATCAGAGATTATTCCAAACTTTATTGCAGCAAGCAGGCTTGACCCAGACAATAAAGGGGTGCGATTTGCCCTTAAGGGTGATTATAAAATTAATAAAACTGAAGCTGGAGAGCGTTTGTTTCTTGATATTCTTCCATCTGACTGGCAGGGGATGTTGCCTTCACTTCCAACAGAGGTGGTTGAGGAGTTATCCTCTCGTGCTAAAAACGCTTTGTTCATTGCGCAACAAAAACAAAAGCAGGAATTTATCAAGGTTAATAACCCAACTGCAATTGTAAAGCTGGGTCGTCACCCAACCTTTGTTCGGCTAATTATTGATTGGAGCATTGATGTAAAGGCGAGTTATTCATTTCTTGAGCAAAAAGGTGAGTTGCTATTTGATTGGCCAGTTGCTGTTGATTTAAGTGAATTGAAATCTGACTTGCCAAATGGGATTATTAGCGTTGATGGAATAGTTAGTGAAAATGGCAGTAAAATAATATTTGAACTTGAAAAGCAAATTACGCCTCGCTTTTATGAAGTCTCAAAAAATCAATATATAATTGACATTGATCTTAATGTTAAAAACCCACAAGAGGTGGATTTAGCTTCTTTATTGCCAGAAACTGCTGTGCGACAAGAAAGTGAGAAGTCAACAGTAGATTTGATTGAAGCTAATAATGAAGATACCCATATTGATATTCAAACTGACAAGAAAGTAACAATAACTCCACTAGTTGAGCAAATCGGCTCAACAATTCGCTTAACTTTTCCGTTTGAGCAAGATACTGCGGCGGCAGTTTTTCGCCGTGGAGATATGCTTTGGATGGTGTTTGATACTGAGGCAGTAATTGGAGAACCTGCAAAAACTAAAGAATTTTCTTCTATTGCAAGTGAATTTTCGGTTGTTGGGGCAGGGCAAACCTCAATTGTTCGTATAGATTTACGCACAAATAGGCTAGCTACTCTTGGATCTGAGGGGCAATCATGGGTGCTGTCTTTAGGTGATGTGGTGTTAAGTCCACTTGAGCTTATTAGTTTGGACAGAAAACAAAGCAAAGAAGGTTTGTTTGAAATTGTTGCAGACCTTAAACGAGCGGCAAATGTTCATCAAATACGTGATCCATTGGTAGGCGATATATTAGAGGTGGTAACAAGTTATCCGCCCGCTATTGGTGTTGCTCGAGATTTATCATTGGTAGACTTTAATGCGCTTAGATCGGTGCATGGGTTGGTTATTAAGCCATTGCATGATGATGTAATCGTTGAAATTATTGATGGTGAGGTGATTATAAGCGCAAAAAAAGGCTTGATTGTTTCAACTTCTAAGGGTGCAAGGTCAAGGGGAGAGGAATGGCAGGTTAGCTCAAAAAGGGAAGGGTTTTTAAACCTTAGCCCACTGATTGAGAAAGAGCCGGAGCAGTTTTTTGAAAAACAAAAAGAGATAATGCAGCGAATTGATGAGGCTGAGAGGAATTCTATTGGTGCTGTACGACTGCAGTTGGCGCAATATTATTTGGCAAATCAGTTATATTATGAAGCACTTGGCATGCTTAATGTAATAGATAAAGAGCAGACATTTGGAGATTTGGGAGTGGAGCTGGCCATTACTCGTGCTGCTGCTAACATTATGGCCTCAAGGTTAAAAGAGGCAAATTCCTTGCTTAAGTCTGCTGCGATTGAAGATGATATTGATGCGATGATTTGGCGAACAATTACGCAAGTCAAATTAGGTAATTTTGCAGCTGCTCTAAAAGATGCTTTATCAGCAGAAATTATTATTACAGATTATCCCAAATGGGTAAAAACAGAGTTTTATTTGGCTGCTAGCGAGGCGGCATTAGAGGTTTTTGATATAGCTAATGCTACTCGGTTTATTACTTTATTCGATGCAAAGGATCAGAATGTTCAGCAAATAAATGAGTTTAAGATATTATTAGCTCGCATTGATGAAGCTGAAGGTCGTTTTGATTTAGCTCTTGAGGGGTTGGGGCAGGTTATATCTGCAGATAATAGACCAACAAAAGCAAAAGCGGTTTATTATACTATGTTAATTTTAAAGCGTATGGGGCGACTAGATAGCTTTAAAGGGGCAGAGGCTCTTGCTTTTGAAGCTATGATTTGGCGTGGAGATGATTTAGAAGTAAAAATGAATGGTCTTTTGGGCGATTTGTATTTTGACACAGGATCGTTTCGAGAAGCATTTGAAGTTAGCAAACAGGTAGTAAAAACTCACCCAACAAGTGAAGCTGCAAACTCATTGCTGGATAAGTCGCAAGCAGTTTTTGCAAATTTATTTCTTAATGGAGAGGCAGAACAATTGCCTCCAATTGAGGCACTTTCTTTATATTATGATTATCGTTACTTAACTCCAGCTGGGGCTAGGGGAGATGAAATGATTAGAAGCCTTGCTCGCAGGTTAGTTAAGGTTGATCTATTAGAGCAGGCAAGTGAATTGTTGCAATATCAAGTTGATGAAAGGCTTGACGGGGTAGCAAAAGCGCAAATCGCAGCAGATTTAGCTGTGATATATCTTGCTGATAGGCTTCCTCAAAAAGCTATAGCTGTTTTAAACGATACTCAACTATCTGGAATTCCGCTAAGTTTGCAACGCCAAAGGCGTATCCTTGAGGCAAGGGCGTTGATAGATGTTGGGCGAGAAGAATTAGCCATTGATATGCTGTCTAGCATTAGTGGCAAAGATGCTTCTTTATTGAAAATTGATGCACATTGGAAGAGTAAAAGATACCAAAAATCGGCTGAGATAATTGAACAATTATATGAAAGCGAATTATCAAACCCTAGCCTGAGTAATGGAGCAAGGGCTAATATAATAAAAGCTGGTGTTGGTTTTGTTTTGAGCGATGACCAGATTGGGTTAACTCGTTTGCGCCTGAAATACGGGGAATTAATGTCATTATCGCAAGAATGGGGTATATTTGATTTTGTAACTGGGCAGGTTAATTCTTCTTCGCTTGAGTTTAAAAAAGTAGCACAACAAGTTGCAAATGCTAATTCGCTTAAAGCATTTTTAAATGCTTATAATGAAAGTTATGGGGCTGATGGAGCTTTATCGCCAACTCCTGCTCAATAGTTTATAATCTAAAAAAACTTAAGCTATATTGGGTTGAAACTTCTTACCAAAGAGCCTGCAACCAAATGCCAACCATCGACTAGCACAAAAAATATTAGTTTAAAGGGTAAAGAAATCACAATGGGTGGAAGCATCATCATACCCATAGACATCAGGACAGATGCTACGACCATATCTATAATGATAAATGGTACGAATAATAAAAACCCTATTTCAAACGCTCTTCTGAGTTCAGAGATCATAAAAGCTGGTACTAAGACGTGTAATGGCAATGCCTCTGGCTCTTCTGGGATAGGCTCTTGAGCTAAATCCATAAATAAGCCAACATCTTTTTCTCTAACATTTGAGAGCATGAATGTATGTATTGGGGCGGCTGATTTATCAAAAGCCTCAGCAAATTCTATCTTCCCATCAATTAATGGAGCAACTCCTTCATCATACGAAATTTGAAAAGTTGGAGCCATAACAAATGCTGTAAGGAAAAGTGCGAGTGAGATCATAACTGAGTTTGGTGGGGCAGTTTGCAAACCAATTGCTGTGCGTAAAAGTGAAAGGACTACGACAATCCTTGCAAAACTGGTGACCATAACCAAAATTGAAGGTGCAAGTGCCAAAACACTTACCAAGCCAATTAACTGAACTGCTCGCTCGGTTAGGGTGGCATCATCACCAAAATCAATTGATATATCTTGGCCAAAGGCAATACTTGGTACTAAAAAAAAGCCAAGTGCAATCATTAGCTTTAAGATTTTTCTGTTTTTAAAAAAATCTAAAAGCCAATTATTTTTGTACCTTTGATTTATTCTTTGTTTTTGCAACGCCACTAATGCCACTTTTGTTAGTATTTATATATACCCTCAATCGCTAACATAGAGATGAGAATGTCTTAGTCAGCATTACCTATATCTGAGTCGGAGCTTCTTCGCCTCTGAATTTGACTTTTTTCCTTAAAAGTCTGGGGATTGATTGTTGAGGTATCATTTTTTGAGCGTCGTAATAGGCCAGTATGACGCAAGGAAACATTAGCTAAATCAGCATTTGAGCTATTTTCGTTTGTTTTTATTTTAGGTGCTTTTATATCGTTAGTTTTGGCAAGTTTTTGATTTATTTTTTTGCCCAGATTGCTCATTTCTTTTTGTGCTTTGCTGGGAGGGGATTTTTTTTCTAACAAATGAGCTTGTTTTGCAGAAATATTGCTCTCAACAACAAGTTCATTGGTTCCGCCAAGTAATAATAAATGCTCAATATTATCACGCTTTACTAAAACAAGCTGGTGCTTTTGATTGATTGTGAGGGATTCAGTAACGCTTAAACGCTTGTTATTACCTCTCCCAACTTTTGATGTGGCCTCAAGTAAGATTTTTAATGCCCATACAAGAAAAACAATTAAAGCAATTACTATAACTAGTGCCAGCACACCAGCCAATATGCCGCCACCCATATCGCCAAAAAGACCTTTAATAAAACTATTCATAAAACACTCTACCAATCTAAAAGAAAAATCTGCGATATTACGAAATTAATTGGCTAAACTTTACACCAAAAAGGCAAAACTTGCCTAGTAAAATAAATATTACCTGTAAAAAGCCCATTAACTCTTCTTTACTACTGCTCGGTTAACTCTTTTTTAACCATAAAGGGGCAGAATTTGCCCAGTTGTTGAGTGTCTTTGGAATGTAACTCTAGTTAGGAAAATTTATGGGCATTGCTGAATTGCCGTTATTCTCGGCTATGAAACAAAAAATGCATTGGCATCAGGATAGGCAAGGTCTGCTAGCTGAAAATGTAGCTAATGCAGAAACTCCAGGTTATCAGGGTCGTGATTTAAAAGCCTTTAGCTTTAAACAGCAATTGGGGCAGTTTTCTGTAGCGCAAGTTACAACTAGCACAACAAACACAAAACATTTGCAAATATCTATCGGCTCGAACGGTGGTTTTGGCGCACAGCGTATGAATAGCTTTGAAGTCACACCAGAGGGGAATGCAGTTACGCTTGAAGATGAGATGATGAAGGTAACAGCAAACCAGCTGGATTATCAGATGGTGACGACGCTTTATACTCGCTCAATGGGGCTTTATCGCTCTGCGCTTGGTAGATAGAATAACTTTAGGGAAAAAACATGAGTGACTTTTTGAATTCATTAAAAATATCAGCATCTGGATTGCATGCACAATCTGCAAGAATGAGAGTGATTGCGGAGAATATTGCCAATGCTGATTCTGCGGCAAAAACACCAAATGAAGACCCTTATCGACGTAGAATTCCATCACTTAGAGCTGAATTTAATAGTGAGCTTAATGCCTATGAGGTGAAAATTGGGAAAATTCAAATGGATAATTCTGATTTTGAAACTAAATATGAGCCCGGTCACCCAGCAGCTGATGAGCGTGGATATGTTAGGTATCCAAATATCAATTCTTTGGTTGAGCAGATGGATATGCGTGAAGCACAAAGAACTTATGAGGCTAATTTAAACGTGATTACTGCATCTCGACAGATGATGGGTAGAACACTTGATATTTTGCGTGGTTAATAGGGATTTATAATAATGAGCATTACATTTAACGCTGCAACTTCAGCCTATGGGCAGGCACAAAAGCTAATATCCAATACTGGTAATGTGGGAGCAGATATAAAACCTGCTGATGAAAGTAAAGTTGGCTTTGCTGATATGGTTGCACAAAATGTGCAAGGGGTAGTTGAACTAGGTCAGGTTTCGGACCAAGCCTCGTTAGACTTAGTGAATGGAAATGCCAATATTGTTGATGTTGTGACCGCCATTGCTGAAACTGAAATTGCTATCGAGAGCATGGTAACAATTCGTGATAGGGTAATAAAAGCCTATGAAGAAATCATGCGTATGCCTATCTAAACTTGATGTTATAGATGGAATCACATTAGCGTTGTTTTTCTATTAAGCAGGAGATAAACGACATGAGTGGAGCGCAGGTTCTTGACTTTGCACGAGATGGCCTTTGGGTTTTAATCTTTGTTGCTTCTCCTATTATGATTGTCGGGCTGTTAGTTGGTGTTGTAATTGCTTTGTTTCAAGCTCTTACGCAAATCCAAGAAATGACTTTGGTGTTTGTGCCAAAAATTTTGGCAATTTTTTTCACCATGATGTTGACGCTTCCATTCATGGGGGCAACTTTATCTACTTATATGAAAAAAGCTATGGAACTCATTGTGAGTGGTGGATAGTTTTATGAAAACAACATGAATATTGGGCTAAATTGGCTTCCAGAAACGGCTTATCTTTATATGCTGATTTTTGCTCGAGTTGGTACAATGCTTATGCTTATGCCTGCTTTTGGAGAATCTCTTATTCCTAGCAGAATGCGCCTAGGTTTTGCGCTTGCATTTTCTATGGTGTTGTTTCCTTTGGTTTCCCCACATTTACCGCCGCTTGGGCAAAGTAATATTTTTGGGGTTTTGGGGTTACTTATTCAAGAGGTTATCGTTGGGCTAATACTTGGAACATTAGGTAGATTTATGGTTTCAAGCACACAAACAGCTGGCACGATTATTGCTTTTCAGCTTGGTTTGAGTATGGCGCAGACGGCTGATCCAACTCAAAATGGAATGCAAGGGGCTTTGATTGGTAATTTTTTATCTTTGGTTGGAATTATGCTTATTTTTGCAACAGATTTGCATCATCTAATTTTGGCAGCTGTTTATTCTAGCTATGAAACATTTGTCCCTGGTGGGCTATTAATGCTGGACGATAGTGCGACCTTAGCAGTAAGTGTGGTTGCTAGTGCCTTTGTCATTGGGGTGCAAATGGCTGCTCCATTCATAGTTTTTGGGCTTGTCTTTTATTTGGGCTTAGGGATTTTAGCTCGTTTAATGCCTCAAGTTCAGGTGTTTTTTGTTGCAATGCCAGCAAATATTGGTCTTGGCCTAGTATTGTTTGCATTTTTATTGACCTCAATAATGGGCTGGTATCTGCTCCATATTGAAAGTCAACTAATCATGATTATGGGGGGGTGAAATGTCAGACCAGCCCGATAAGTCCGAAAAAACGGAAGATCCATCTGATAAAAAACTCGAAGATGCACATAAAAAAGGTGATGTGGCTAAAAGTCAGGAAGTAACAACATGGTTTATGCTGTTGGGATCAGCTTTATTATTTGCTATTATGGGGCTTTCAATTAGCACATCTTTAAAAGATGTTTTGGGTAATGTTATGGCCAATGCTGACCAGTATGATGTTGGTGGGGGAGGTTTTTCATCAGTTATGAGAGGGTTGATTTGGAGTGTTTTGGGGATAATGCTTATTCCTATGACTCTTTTGGCTAGCATGGGGATTGTTGCAAATGTCGTACAGCATAAACTGTTGCTTTCGCTTGATCCAATAAAACCAAAATTTTCAAAAATTTCTCCTCTGGCAGGGTTTAAGAGATTATTCTCACTTGAAGCATTAGTAAACTTTGCCAAAGGCATTTTAAAACTAACAATTGTTGGCTTAGTGATGTTTGTTGTTTTGTGGCCACAAAGAGATCAACTAGAAACAATGGTGACTTTAGAGCCTTCTATGATTTTGTTAGTTTTTCAAAAATTAGGAATACAAATTTTCGTGGCAACTTTAGTTGTTGTAACTGTGATTGCTTTTGCTGATTTCCTTTACCAAAAACATAAGTGGTGGGAAAAACAAAAAATGACAATCAAAGAGGTTCGAGATGAGCACAAACAAATGGAGGGTGATCCTCAGATTAAATCTCGCATTCGTCAAATACGCCAAGAGCGAGCGCAAAAACGCATGATGTCCTCTGTGCCAGATGCAACAGTAATTATCACCAACCCGACCCATTTTGCGGTTGCGCTTAAATATGACAAATCAACCCAAGCTCCAATTTGCTTGGCTAAGGGAGCGGATAAAATTGCCCTTAGAATTAGGGAAATGGCAAAGGATAATGATGTTCCAATTGTTGAAAACCCACCATTAGCAAGGGCATTATTTGCATCAGCTGAGATAGATCAGCCAATACCAACTGAGCATTTTAAAGCCGTAGCTAAAGTTATTGGGTTTGTTATGCAACTTAAACAAAAGGCAAATTGGAGTTCGTAATTAATCTAAAAAAGAAAAATCTATAAAAAAACTTAAATAATACGCTTATAAGAGATTCCGTTTTGTATAAAAACCATCTAAGAGTGATTCGAAGAATAGTTTTTTTGTAAGTAGATTTTTGTAAATAGATAATGAAAAACCAAAACTCTAAAATAGGAATTATAAGTGGCCTCATTTAATAAAGATCATTATCCTGAACCAACAGCTATAAACTCAAATGGCGGATCTGGTGTTTGGCGGGTAATCTTACTTGCTCTAGTTTTTATTGGCCTAGCTGTTGTAGTTTTTCTTTATGGGGAAGATTTACCTGGTGAAATTATTTTGCTAATTTTGGGGTTTCTTTCTATTCTTGGTGTTTTTTGTTTATTTGCCTTGGCGTCAGGTTTGTTAAAACTCTCTGGTGGAGAAAAAAAACGCACTCTTTCTAACGCAATTGTTGATAGCTTGCCCTATGGTTGTGTTGTTTGCGAGAGAGAGGGAAAAATTATTTATGCCAACGCTCAATATTGTGAATTTTCGCTTGAATCGGCTAACGGCTTACCTGTCGGAGTTTCTCGCCTATTTGCCAATGCAAGTGAAGCAAGTGAAGCCATTTATCGCCTATCAAGAGCTGCAAGAGAGGGTCGTCCTGCCGTTGAGGATATTCGTCTAACTACTCCGCTTGAAAACTTAGATGAGCAAATGCAAACTGGTGCTTTTTGGTATAGGGTTAGTGTTCGAGCTTTGCCAAAGTCTGAAGGGGTTAAAAAGCCTTTAGTGTTGTGGTCAATCGAGAATATTTCAAAAGATAAAGATACTCAGGAAAATATCTTTTTGGAATTACAGCGTGCAATTGATTATCTTGACCATGCACCTGCTGGGTTTTTTGCATCTGATGCAAATGGAAGAATTAAATATATCAACTCAACACTTGCAGATTGGTTGGGTTATGATTTAGCCGAATTTGAAACTGGTGCTTTATCAATGGATGAAATTGTTAGAGGAGATGGATCATCATTACTTTTGGGTGGCAGAAATGATGGTGAAATAAGAACTGAGATTATTGATATTGATTTAGTGCATAGTGATGGAACTAGCCTTCCTGTTCGACTTTTGCATCGTGCTGCACGTTTGGCTGAGGGTGAAATTGGAGAAACAAGGACATTGGTTCTTGATCGAACAAACACGATTGAGAGTGAAGAGGGATTAAGAGCTGCAGAAGTTAGATTCTCAAGATTTTTCAATGACACTCCTTTTGCAATTGCAACGCTTGATTCTAACTTTAGAATTGTTCGGACAAATGCTCCATTTGCCCGTACACTTGGAATAAATGCTGAAGAAAAAGCAATCGAGCATCAAGAAATTGTAGATTTTATTGCGCCAGATGCAAAAGACAAAGTTTTAAATGCTATAAAACTGGCAATGGAAAATAAAGCTGATATTGAGCCAATAGATATAATTGTTTCAGAAAAAGATGAAAAAGCAGCTCGGATTTTTGTCACAAGTTCTGAAAAAATTGGTGATAGCGATGAGCGGATAATTGTTTATGCACTTGATACTAGTGTTCAGCGTAAATTGGAGGCGCAATTTGCTCAAGGGCAGAAAATGCACGCAGTTGGAGAATTGGCTGGTGGTATTGCCCATGATTTTAATAATGTTTTAACAGCCATAATCGGTTTTTCAGATTTATTATTACTCAAACATAAAAATACCGATCCATCATTTAATGATATTAAATCAATTAAAGATAGTGCCGATCGAGCCGCTGGTTTAGTGAGTCAATTGCTAGCATTTTCTCGTAGGCAAACTCTACGTCCGCAGATTTTAGACGTGCAAACACAAATTGATGAATTACAAGTTCTAATAAAACCTATAATTCGTGAAAAAACAATTTTAGAAATTACCCATCAAGTTGATTTATGGAATGTGAAGGCTGATAATATTCAGTTTGACCAAGTCATTGTTAATTTGTGTGTTAATGCAAACCATGCCATGCCTGATGGAGGAAAAATTTCAATTAGAACAAGTAATGTTAATGCAGAACAAGCTGCTGAATTTAACTTTCGTGGCATGATTGCGGCTGAATATGTAATGATTGAGGTTGAAGATACTGGCACTGGTATGAGTGAAGAGATTTTAGAAAAAATCTTTGAACCATTTTTCTCAACTAAAGAAGTGGGCGAGGGGACTGGGCTTGGCCTTTCAACAGTTTATGGGATTGTTAAACAAAGTGGTGGTTTTATTTACCCACAAAGCATTGTTGGAGTTGGGACGAAATTCCTCATTTTCTTACCCCGTTACATTCCAGTATCTGAAGAAATGGCAAAAGAAATCGCTCCAATTAAAAAAGTTGTGAAAGACTTAACTGGAAATGAGAGAATTTTAATTGTTGAAGATGAGGAGGCTGTTAGAGCTTTTTCAGCCAGAGCTTTGTCTGCAACTGGGTATGAGGTTTTTGAAGCAGATGGTGGAGAAGAAGCCCTTGAGGTACTCGATGATATTAATTGGGATCTTGATTTGCTAATTTCCGATGTTGTTATGCCTGAAATGGACGGCCCGACATTATTAATAGAGATACGAAAAAGGTTGCCAGATTTGAAGGTAATTTTTGTTTCTGGCTATGCTGAAGAAAGTGTAAGGAACGATCTTGCCGATAATAGATCTGTTGAGTTTTTAGGTAAGCCTTATACCCTTAAAGATATAAATGAAAAGGTGAAGAATGTCCTTTTGGGCAGTAATGAAGATGATGGTTAGGTTGTCTTAAGTTTACTAAAGCTAGGTACAATTGCCTATTGTTTCTAACCATTATTAATAATTTTGCTTAATTGTTAAGTGTTGGGTTTAGTTGATTTTATTTACAATTATTGCCCAAGGTCCGCCGCAAAGCAGTGCTTGTGCCAAGCTAAAATGGTCCGCCGCAAAGCAGATGTTGTGCCTAGAGTTTGAGATGAAACTCCACTTTGTATGTAATGATATAAAGAGTAAAAACTATAAATAATATCCGTATTAAATACCTAGTTTTACTTGTTTTTAATGGAGAGTATTAGCGAGATATTTATTCTTAGTCTGTGAATATCCAAAGTTGATTTTACGCATTGCAGAAAAGAATATCTACCACGCACCAATCATAGCTACAAACGAAGATTATCGTTTTTTGTTGCCGAACAAGCATCTGAAATTGGGAATGACTTAATGCCCTCTAAGGGAAAATATATAAGTTTGTAGATTACTTTTTCAATAAATTGACACTAACTCCTAAGTTAATCCATAATATGAAAAATAAGGGAAATTATTATGGCCACTAAAATAGATGAAATAATAACTCATATCCGTAAGTTAGAGGAAGATTTAGAAAAGGAATTTACTAAGCAAAGTGAAAAAGCAAAAGAAAAATTTACCACTTTAGATGATGAAATATCGGCAAAATACCATAATGCAAAAATTGGGGTTTTTCGCTATCTAAGAGAAGCAAATATATTGTTTATTCTTTCTTCTCCAATAATATATTCACTAATAATTGCTTTCGCTTTACTAGATATTATGGTGACAATCTATCAGGTAATTTGCTTCCCAATCTATAAAATTGAAAAAGTAAAACGCAAAGATTATTTTAAATATGATAGAGCAAAATTACCCTATCTAAATATAATAGAAAAACTCAACTGCACTTATTGTTCTTATGGTAATGGGGTAATTGCATATGCACACGAGATTGCGGCACGAACTGAGAAATACTGGTGTCCAATAAAGCACTCACTAAGAAAACACGGCGTGCATAAATATTATCGCTCGTTTGAAAGCTATGGTGATGGAGATAACTATCATCAACGCCTTATTGAGCATCAAAAAGAACTTGAGGGGAGGAATGAAGAATGAAATTATAGTTGATAATTTTATAGTTGCTACAAGTAATTATTGTTCATTCTAGAGGATAAAATATATAGTCTAGTATTCTTTCCGCTCATTCCTACGAAGGCAGGAATTCAGCAGCTCGTTATCTAGCGAGCATAAAAACCTACTTTCTCGAATATTTATTAGCTTATAAAGAAGTCTAATGCGCCAAAGACTTGGCGTAAAAAGGTTCTCTCCTACGCAAGATTGACGGCGGAGGAGGTTGTTAGTAATAGAGTTAAACCACCTTCAAAAGCACATGCCGTTTTTTCCCAACACTTAGCTTAATCACACCCTCAGGCAATAAATCGCTCTCATCTAAAACTGCTCGCTCATCATTTGCCTGTTTGTCATTTACCTTAAGTGCGCCAGATTTTGCGTGGCGACGTGCCTCTCCGTTTGATGCCGCAAGCCCTGCCTTAACAAACGCCGCTAACAGCCCAATTCCGCTATTCAACTCAGCTTTAGAAACTTCAACCGTTGGGAGTGATAAATCAAGTGCGCCTTGTTCAAAGGTCGCTTTAGCAGTTTTTGCCGCTTGTTCAGCATTTTCGCTTCCATGCACAACCTCTGTTGCTTTAGTGGCTAAAATTTTCTTCGCTTCGTTAATATCATCACTAATAATACGGGCAATTTCATCAAGCGATAAGCGAGTGAATATTTTCAAGAATTTTTCAACATCTGCATCTTCGGTATTGCGAAAATATTGCCAAAAATCATAAGGTGAAAATAAATCCTCATTTAACCAAACAGCACCATTGGCAGTTTTACCCATTTTAGCACCCGAGGAAGTAGTCAGCAATGGCGTAGTAAGTGCATAAAATTGTCCACAATCCATACGATGGCCTAAATCAACCCCATTAATAATATTTCCCCATTGATCCGATCCGCCCATTTGTAGGACGCAATCATAGCGGCGGTTAAGTTCAACAAAATCATACCCCTGCATAATCATATAATTAAACTCTAAAAATGAGAGAGATTGCTCACGTTCAAGCCGTAGGCGCACGCTGTCAAAAGTGAGCATGCGGTTAACCGAGAAATGCCGCCCAACATCTCGCAAAAACTCAACATAATTTAGCTTGAGCAGCCAGTCGGCATTATTGACCATAATTGCATCATTTGGTCCGTCACCAAACTTCAAAATTTTTGAAAAAATCTTTTTTATACCATCAATATTAGAAGCAATTTTTTCTTGTGTTAATAGCCCTCGTTGCTCATCACGAAAAGAGGGATCACCCACCATAGATGTGCCACCGCCCATAAGTGCAATAGGTTTATGCCCAGTTTGTTGAAACCAATAAAGCATAGAAGCTGAAATCAAATTTCCAATATGCAGGCTTGTAGCCGTAGCATCATAACCAACATAGGCCGTGATAGAATTTTTAGCGCAAAGCTCATCAAGCCCACTAGCGTCAGATGTTTGATGAATAAATCCACGCTCATCAAGCACTCTTAAAAAATCTGATTTATAATTTGTCATGATATAACCTAACGCCCGCCGCCAGAAGCAATATCCGCACGACGGCGATCAAGATATTCCCCGCATCGCTCGATCAAATCTTCAACCTGTCCTTCAAAAAAGTGATTAGCCCCTTCAACGGTTTGCTGCTCAATCGTTATACCTTTTTGCGTATGAAGTTTATCTACTAGCCTTTGCACAGATTCAGGCGGTGCAACGGTGTCATTTTCACCATGAATAATAAGGCCAGATGACGGGCAAGGAGCAAGAAAAGAAAAATCATAAAGGTTTTCTTGTGGTGCAATGCTAATAAAACCCTCAACCTCAGGTCGGCGCATAAGCAATTGCATGCCAATCCACGTGCCAAAAGAAAATCCAGCAATCCAGCATGCTTTACTATCTTTATTTAATGTTTGTAACCAATCAAGAGCCGCCGCCGCATCAGAAAGCTCCCCAATGCCATGATCAAACATTCCTTGTGAGCGGCCAACGCCACGTGAATTAAACCTTAGGACTGCAAAACCCCGTTTTACAAACATGTAATAAAGATGATAAATAATCTGATTATTCATCGTGCCACCAAATTCTGGGTGTGGATGAAGCAATATTGCTATGGGTGCATTTGGCTCTTTACCCGGTTGGTAACGACCTTCAATTCGTCCTTCAGGGCCGTTAAACATTACTTCTGGCATGCTTTTTTCCTTAACTCGTTTTTATAGGTTTTTCCTCAAATTGATCACTCTTTGCAATAGAAGAGTGAATCTTGCTTGACGAACCGCCTAAAGACTCCTAAAACTAGCATGTGTAATAGCTAGTTTAGAATAATTCTAAACTAAATTGACTGCCAAATAGCAATCATGTTGAAAGTCCTTTGTAATGGAAACAGGTTACAACTTTCAAGATAATTAAGCATTGTTTTGGCCTTGTTATGAAAAAAAGTATGATTAATGACTAAAACCAGTGTTTATCTTGACCATAATGCATCAACTGTTTTGCTTCCACAGGCAAAAGAGGCAATTCTTGCGGCTTTTGATATATCTGGTAATCCATCTTCGATTCACAAATACGGTCGCTCTCTTAATGCAATCATTGATGAGGCAAGAACAAATGTTGCAAAAACTGCTGGTGCAAAGCGAAGTGAAGTAATTTTCACAGGCTCTGCAACTGAAAGCATATCGCAAGCAATAATTGGCGGCTCAAACGCCCTCGAGGTTGACCAAATTATTATTTCAGCCGGTGAGCACGCAGCACCTCTAAAGGCGGCTAAGGCAAGTGGCAAAGATGTTGAAGAAATTTTCCTGCTTGAAAATGGCCTTATAGACATTGCTCAGCTTAAAGATGCCCTTCTTAAACTTGATGAAAGCGGAAAAACTGCACTTGTTTGTATGCACGAAGTGAATAATGAAACGGGTATAATTCAACCAATCAAGCAAATTGAAACGCTTGTTGGTGCAACAAGACATTTTCTTTTTATTGATGCGGTGCAGGCTTTTGGCAAATTTGATTTGGATTTTTCATCTCGTCCAGTGGATATGATGGCAATCTCTGCTCATAAAGCAGGTGGCCCTGTTGGTGTTGGCGCATTGTTGGTAAAATCTCATTGTGATGAGGTGCGTATAATTCACGGTGGTGGACAAGAGCAGGGAAGGCGGTCTGGTACACAATCAGCCCCGCTTATTGCTGGCTTTGGTGCGGCGGCAAAATATTTCCCCATTAGTTATGATGCAAAAAAAATTGCTGGTTTGGTGTCCAGCATAGAAGAGGGTATAAAAAACTTACGCTCAGATGTGGTTATTTTTGGCCAAGAGGCAGAGCGTATGGGCAATGTAATTAATTTTGCCGTACCAGAATTAAAAGCTCATACTGCGCTTATGGGGTTGGATTTAGAGGGGGTTTGTGTCTCTTCTGGCTCTGCCTGTTCATCTGGCAAAGTTACATATAGTCATGTTTTATGTGCTATGGGCATTTCACCAAAATTAGCAACTGGCAGGCTTAGAGTTAGCCTTGGTTGGAATTCAACAAAACAAGATGTAGAGGCATTTTTAATTGCCTTTGAAAAAATACTTAAAAGACATGAATACGGATTAAAAAATCCCGCTCAGGAGAATTAAATGCCAGCAATAAAAGAAACAATCGATCAGGTAAAAGAGATTGACCTTGAAAAATATAAATATGGGTTTGAAACTGAAATTGAGAGTGACAAAGCCCCAAAAGGTTTAAGCGAAGACATTGTTCGTTTCATCTCAGCAAAAAAAGATGAACCAGAATGGATGCTACAGTGGCGACTTGATGCTTATAAACGCTGGCTAACAATGAAAGAGCCAGATTGGGCAAAGCTAGATTATCCAAAGATCGACTTTAACGATATTTATTTTTATGCCGCACCAAAATCAACCTCAGGGCCAAAAAGCCTTGATGAAGTTGACCCAGAATTACTTGAAACTTATAAAAAACTTGGCATTCCACTAAGTGAACATGCTGTTTTAGCAGGGGTTGAGGGCGCAAAAATTGCAGTGGACGCAGTATTTGATTCTGTTTCGGTTGTTACGACTTTTCGAGAAGAATTAGCAAAAGACGGAATTATATTTTGCTCAATTTCTGAGGCAATTAAAGAACACCCAGAGCTAATTAAAAAATATCTCGGCTCGGTTGTGCCCGTGACGGATAATTATTATTCAACCCTAAATTGTGCAGTTTTCACCGATGGCTCATTTGTTTACATTCCAAAAGGTGTTCGTTGCCCAATGGAATTATCAACCTATTTCCGTATCAACGAAAAAAACACAGGCCAATTTGAGCGCACTCTAATCATTGCAGAAGAAGATACTTATGTAAGTTATTTAGAGGGTTGCACTGCGCCAATGCGTGATGAAAATCAGCTGCACGCGGCAGTAGTTGAATTAGTGGCTTTAGAGAATGCTGAGATCAAATATTCAACCGTGCAAAATTGGTATCCGGGCAATAAAGAGGGCGTTGGCGGTATTTATAATTTTGTGACCAAGCGTGGTGATTGCCGTGGTGATAATTCCAAAATTTCATGGACACAGGTTGAAACAGGTTCGGCAATTACATGGAAATACCCAAGCTGTATTTTACGTGGTGATGGCTCTCGTGGTGAATTCTACTCTATCGCCATTTCAAACGGTTATCAGCAAATTGATAGCGGCACAAAAATGATCCATTTAGGCAAAAACACCTCAAGCAAAGTAATTGCCAAGGGTATTGCAGCTGGTTTTTCAGACAATACTTATCGTGGGCTAATTTCTGCTCATAAAAAGGCAAAAGGGGCAAGAAATTTTACCCAGTGCGATAGTTTGCTAATCGGCGATAAATGTGGCGCACACACCATTCCATATATTGAAGCAAAAAATTCTTCAGTTGTATTTGAGCATGAGGCAACGACTTCAAAAATCTCAGACGATCAAATGTTTTATTGTCAACAGCGTGGCTTAAATGAAGAAGAAGCGGTTGCATTAATAGTAAACGGCTTCGTGCGTGATGTGTTGCAGCATTTACCAATGGAATTCATGGTTGAAACGCAAAAACTAATAAATATTTCTCTTGAGGGGAGTGTTGGTTAGATGGTGCAACAATTCTTCTTCCCTTTCGTTATTGCAACTTTCTTTACAGTCATTGCGGGCTTGCACACTAGTGTGTTGACCCGCCATCCAGTAGCTCTCTGTCCAGCAAGAAAAATACTCTTAAGGGTAAGGCAGTTCTTTTCCTACATAATGCACATAAACCCACCCCTCATGGTGAGCCTGTCGAACCATCTAGCATTATCCTTCAAGAAAACTCCCAACAAAAAATTTACATATAAATATCTCAAAGGCGAAATAACATGAGCAAAAATATGCTTGAAATTAAAGACCTGCACGTTCGGGTTGAAGATAAAGAAATCCTAAAAGGGGTGAACCTGACCATTCCTAAGGGCGAGGTTCACGCAATTATGGGGCGTAATGGCTCTGGTAAATCTACGCTTTCTTATGTGATGGCGGGTAAAGAAGGATATGAAATTACCAAAGGGGAGGTTTTGCTAGATGGTAAGAACATCTTAGATCTTGATCCAAATGAGCGAGCAAGTGCAGGGTTATTTTTGGCCTTTCAATATCCAATTGAAATCCCTGGTGTTGCAACAATGACTTTCCTTAAGGCTGCGATGAATGCCCAGCGAAAAGCCCGTGGTGAAGATGAATTGCTTACTCCAGATTTCATGCGAGAGGTAAAGGCCGCCGCAAAATTGCTTGAGATTGATAACTCAATGCTTAAACGCCCTCTTAATGTTGGTTTTTCTGGTGGTGAAAAAAAACGTGCTGAGATTTTACAAATGGCATTGTTAAAGCCAAAAATGTGCGTGTTCGATGAAACAGATTCAGGCCTAGATATTGATGCGCTTAGAATTGTATCTGAAGGGGTGAATGCTTTACGTGATGAAAATCGCTCAATGCTGGTTATTACTCACTATCAACGCTTGTTAAATTATATTGTTCCAGATGTTGTGCATGTTTTCTCGAACGGTAAAATTGTTAAAAGTGGTGATAAGTCCTTAGCTCTTGAGCTAGAAGAAAAGGGTTATGCCCAATATGACGAAAGTGCATAAGTGAAATCATCATGGCAATTAAATTAAATAAAGACGAAGAGATAATCTACACAGCCTTAAAAAAAGCTGGGGCAAGCAATATTGCCCAAAGTTTTCAAAAAACAGGGCTACCAACCCGCCGCAATGAGCATTATCATTATAGCGATTTGAAAATGCTGCTGGCTGATATTCCGCAAGTTTGTGATAATGTAAAAAGTGCAAGCATCAAGGCATTTAAAATTGATAATGCCTATGAATTATCCATTATCAATGGTGGGGTGCAAACATTATCTACAACTCCTCCCGCTGGCGTGACTATTAGCACCTCTAAGGGTGGCATAGGTGAGCCAAATCATGATGTTTTGGCGCAATTAAACTCAGCCCTTTCAAAAGAAACTCTCAACCTTGATTTGCAAGGTGAAATTGTTGAAATAGTTTATATTGATAGGCGAAGTGAAGGCAAAGCCACTCATGTGAATGATGGCCTTGAACTAAATATACTAGATAATTCAAGTGCTACAATAATTGAGGTGTTTTCTGGCTCTAATGAAGCGCATTTTAGCAATCATGCAAGCAATATAAGTTTGGGTAAAAACGCCAAAGCCACTCATATAATGGTTGATTTATCTGGCAATAAAGCCCGCCATTTTCAAACAATACAATATGCCATTGAGCAGGGTGCAAATTTAAGGTCACTAATAATTCATGACGGCTCAGACCTATCACGCACTCAGCTTTTTGCAACTTTTAACGGCGAAGATGCTCATGCAGATTTAAGTGGGTTATCGTTGGTTGATGATGGTCAGCATTCTGACATAACAATAGATGTACGGCACAATGTGCCAAATACTACTTCTACTGAAATGTATAAATCTGTTGCACGAGGACGCTCAAAAGCAATTTTTCAAGGAAAGATTGTTGTTGCACGTGATGCCCAAAAAACTGACGCAAAAATGATGAGCCAAGGTTTAATGCTCTCAGATAACGCAGAAATTTTAGTCAAACCAGAATTAGAAATTTATGCCGATGATGTTATATGTGGTCATGGCGCAACATGTGGAGCGTTAGATGAG
>JAMONZ010000052.1 GCA_027066315.1 Hyphomicrobiales bacterium | reverse complement strand
AAAGAGCCTGTTAGTAATTATTTAGACTTAGCAATAAAAATGGCAAGCCCTGTTCCATTGCTGAATGACAAAAATCAATTAGATATTACATCAAATACAGAAATAAATGACCCTGTAACAGAAGAGGGTTTGCACCTTTTACCAGAGAGGGCAAGAAGGCAGATTAATAACCTGCTTAAAGCGTTTGAGAAAACAAATGTTTCTCCTATTTTGAAAGGCTCTTTGGAGAATTATGCTAATGAGTTAGATCAAGGTTTTGGCTTTGAAATTACCTATCTTGATGACGATATGGCAATAATTCGTTCAGAACGTGATGCTGATAATGATAAAATATGGTGCGAAGCTGGGGTGGAAACAGCAATCAATAAACTAAGTGAAATTCATGATGAAATACAAAGGCATTATCCATTAGATTTAGAGCGTGAAAAATATATTGAACAATTTCCAATTAATTCTGAACGGTTTGATAGTGAAGAATATAAAAAAACACTTGAAGAATTTGTTAAAGCTACTGAAGCCGCATATGAAGATGGGAAAGTAACAAAAGAATATTTGGAAGATGTAAAGAGGCAAGAAAGACAATATAAGGATATTGCTACACTTTATCCAACACCTGAGATTGTTATCCCAACCAAGGATCAAGTTAATCCTGAAAAAGTGAAGAAGAGGTTTTTGTTTAGAGTTTTAGGTTTTGGAGGCGGAACACTTGGCGTTGTACATAAAGTTTCTTCTATTTTGGATAGTGAGGCGGTAAAAAATTTACTTTCATTTGCTCAAGAGCTTATTGAAGATATTATTAAGTGAATATAGGCTGGATTGCGGCTTTCGCCGCAATGACGGGGATTACGGTGACAGTTACCGTATTAATTATTGTTCTTTTTCTTTCTCCCGCGTTTTTGTGCAAATAAGGGGCGGTCTAGTTTTGTTTCCAGATTTTTTATAAAATCATCATTACCAACTGGTCTGCCAATTATTTCTGCTTTTCGCAACGGCTCAAAATCTTCATTGCTCCAGTTTTGCAGCAAGAATTTTTGGAATTTTCCAGTACGTGCAATTACTGGATCAATACTGGTTAAGCCATCATCTTTTCCTATTAGATGAGTTTGAACACTTGACCATTTCCAATCCTTCGCCCGCTTGACCAAACCCGCACGAACAGGATTTAAACTTACATAGGCAATTGCATTGTAAAGATGCGCTTCATCCATCACAACTGAGCTATATCTGCCCTGCCACAAATGACCAGTCCATTCGTTTTGGGCATTGATACGTGCCGAATAACGCCGATGCGCATTTGCAACTGTTTGGCGCAAACCGTCTTCATTTTTTGGGACTATAATTAAATGAACATGATTTGGCATTAAACACCAAGCCAAAACCTCACTTTGCGCCTTTTCAACTGCCACCTTAAGCATAGAAATATAGCTACGATAATCATCATCAGAAAAAAACACCCGCTCTCTCCTATTTCCCCGCTGGGTAATATGATGAGGAAGTCCAGGAATAACTATGCGAGCAAGACGAGCCATAGAAGTAACGTTATTGAGTAAGTTAAGAAAAGTCAATACGGTAGCTGTCACCGTTATTCCGTTATTTCGTTCAGCATGACAGCGGCGGAGATATTGCCCAATAAATTACAGTGCAGTTATCGAATTAAAGTTTTTCTTTGTCTTTTTCGGCGTTAGACCATCATACGTCATTGCGGATTTAATCCGCAATCCAGCAGCCTGCAGTCTAGCAGGATAGGGACTTTTACAAACAACAGTCCTGCGCATCAAAAACTTGGCTCTATAGATTGCGCAAGCACCGTAATGACAGCAGTGTATTTTGTTATGCTGAGCGAAGTCGAAGCATCTTAGATCTTTCGTAGCTCGATATAGTGATAGCCCTCATAGTGAGCCTGCCGAATTATCACTATGAGGGGCAAGGTAACATCTGGGTTGCTACGCTCGTTTCATTCATCCACAATGATTTTATGTTGTCAAATTTAGAGGTTTTTTATTTCTTTTCTCTCTTGCAAAAAATAAAAAATTCATCCAATATGAATTCACCAAATATCGCAAATTGCGAATTTTAGGATTGAGTTGATGAATAATAAAAGAACAAAAGCAAAGGCTATTGCTCGCACCGATCAAGTTGCGGCATACTGTTTTTTGTCGGCACTTTTATTGCTTCCTCTCCTAAGCCTGCTCCTTATCAGCCTCTAGTCATTGACTGCTCATTCCATTTTAGAGCGGGTGGTTAGAGGATATTTTTCAACAAAATAAACAGTTTTTTGGCTTGATAGATGATTATATTTTGCCTCAATTAGGATAAAGAACATGACTAATAATATAAATAATAAAGAGCAAATTTTTATATTTGATACAACCCTTCGTGATGGTGAGCAATCTCCAGGTGCAACTATGACGCTTGAAGAAAAACTTGAAATTGCAAACCTACTTGATGATATGGGCGTTGATATTATTGAGGCTGGTTTTCCTATTGCCTCAAATGGTGATTTTGAAGCGGTGAGCGAGATTGCTCGGCAATCAAAAAATTCTGTCATTGCTGGTCTGGCGCGCGCAATTCCCGCTGATATTGAGCGGGCAGGGGAAGCGGTAAAAAATGCCAACCGTGGGCGTATTCACACATTCGTTTCTACCTCGCCAATCCACCTTGCTCATCAGATGAAGAAAACTCAAGACGAGGTGCTAGAAATTATCACCAAAACCGTGAGCCAAGCACGCAATTTAATTGATGATGTTGAATGGTCTGGCATGGACGCAACTCGCACTCCTGTTGACTTTTTAGCTCGATGTACCGAGGCAGCAATTAAGGCAGGTGCAACTACAATTAACATTCCTGATACGGTGGGATATTCCACCCCTGATGATTATTATCAGCTAATTCATGATATAATCTCGATGGTGCCGAATAGCGATAAAGCAATTTTTTCAACCCATTGCCATAATGATTTAGGCATGGCAGTTGCAAACTCTTTAGCGGGCGTGCGGGCAGGGGCAAGACAAGTTGAATGTACAATAAATGGCCTAGGAGAGCGAGCAGGCAATGCCGCACTTGAAGAAATTGTGATGGCAATTCGCACCCGATCTGATGGCTTGCCATATCACACAAATATTGATGCAACGCATCTCTCGAAAGCCTCAAAAGTCGTTTCAATGGCGGCAAATTTCCCCGTGCAGTATAATAAGGCAATTGTTGGTAAAAACGCCTTTGCTCATGAAAGCGGCATACACCAAGATGGCATGTTAAAAAATGCCCAAACTTATGAAATTATGACCCCTGAATCTGTGGGGCTTAAACAAACATCCTATGTGATGGGCAAACATTCTGGACGGCACGCATTTAAGAAAAAACTTGAGGAAATGGGATATGTGCTTGGCGATAATCAGTTTCAAGAAGCATTTGTGCGATTTAAGGATTTAGCTGATCGTAAGAAAAATGTTTATGATGAAGATATAGCAGCACTTGTTGATGATGAAATGGCATCAAGTAATGATAAGATAAAATTGCTTGAATTAGAGGTTACTTCTAAAACTGGTGGTGAGCATCGTTGTTTTATTAAACTTGATGTAATGGGCGAAGAGGTTTCGCTTATTGAGGAGGGCGAAGGCTCGGTTGATGCAATTTTTAACGCAATTAAAAAAGCAGTAGGGGCAAACCCACATTTGCTTCTTTATGGCGTAGATGCAGTAACAGGGGGAACAGATGCGCAAGCTAATGCGCAAGTTCGCCTAGAGATGGACGGAAAAATAGCCTCAGGGCGCGCCACAGAGCCAGACACGTTAGTGGCTTCCGCAAGGGCTTATCTAAGTGCATATAATCGTTTGCTGGTAAATAAAGGAGCATCAGCACAAGGTGCAATGAGTGGATAGGGGTTTGGGGAAATAGGTTGCAGGTATTTTTAACTCAGCTATTTCCCTAATCCATCATCTCATCACGCTCTAGCAACTTTTCCATATTATATTGCGTAAGAGTGGGTGCAAAAGAACCATCTTCATATCTATCATCTGAAACCGTGCAGTTTCTACCACAAATCATGATTGTAATCTCTTTATAGCTATCAGTAAACCAAATCCGCCCACCCGGAGTTGATATATATCCATCGACCTCTTCATATATATCAGCCTCTAAATCAGCAGAAGATGGAAGTTCTGAATCTGCTTCAATATGATATGCTCCATGCGTATGATATGATGCAAAAATATTCATATCTATCGGCGGCTCATCTGCATAACAACTATCCTCTTTGCCCTTTGTCGGCTCAGTTGCGATATATTCATCATTATCGTTAAGGCCAAAATACCCGCAATATTCTCTTTTCTGAGCGATTGATATTGGTTGCAATTTATCAAAAAACTCCGTTACGAATTTAATTTCATCTGCATCTTGCGCTGTTGCAGAATTTATTAAAAAAACTAAACTAATATAAAAAGCTGTAATATATTTCATTTTGACTTCAATTTTACTATGGTATTTTGAGAAATAACTTATCATTGGACATAAAATTTTGTCAACTTTCCTATTGACCTATAGGAAAAACCCTATATTTATCCTCTTATGAGTGAAATGAAAAAATTTATTGATGCTATTGAGGCATTTTTGGGCAAGCATAGTTGGACTCCAACCCGTTTTGGCCGTGAGATTGCGGGCGATCCGTTATTTGTATTTGATTTACGTGATGGGCGTGAGCCACGTAGTGAAACTCGCAATAAAGTCCTTAAAACTATGGCTAAATTTAGTGATAGTGGAAAATTATCTCCGCTTCGCTTAGGCGTTGCAGGTTTAGGAACAGTTGGCGCAGAACTCGTGCGTATTTTAGAAAAAGACGGAAATTCTATCTCTCGCAAAATAGGACGTGAAATTATTGTTTCTGCCGTTGGCGCACGCTCAAGATCACGTGATCGTGGTGTAGATTTGTCAAATGTAACATGGTTTGATGATCCAGTTGAACTTGCAAAATCAGAAGAAATAGATTTATTTGTAGAGCTAATAGGGGGCGAGGACGGCCCAGCTCTTGCGTCAGTAAAAGCGGCATTATCTATTGGTAAACCAGTTGTCACGGCAAATAAAGCATTACTTGCAAAACATGGTGTAACCCTGGCTTCTATTGCCGAAAAAACTGGTGCGCAACTTGGTTTTGAAGCTGCAGTCGCTGGTGGAATTCCAGTGATAAAAGCCTTAAGAGAAGGCTTAGGAAGCGCAAGTGTAACCCGAGCTTATGGTATAATGAACGGCACATGTAATTATATTCTCTCTCGTATGGGATGTGAGGATATTTCATTTGAAGACTGCCTAAAAGATGCACAAGAGCTTGGTTATGCCGAGGCCGACCCGACTTTTGATGTGGGTGGTTTTGATACTGCTCACAAGTTGGCAATTCTTACCTCGCTTTGTTTTGCAACACAAATTGCCCCCGATGAAATTTTTGTTGAAGGTATAACTGCAATCACACAAGCAGATATTAAGGTTGCAAATGATTTAGGCTATAAAATCAAGTTACTTGGCCTAACGCAATTTTCACCAGAGGGAATTGAGCAAAGGGTTCACCCAACCTTAGTTCCTAAAACTAGTGCAATTGCAGGCGTTGACGGCGTGTTAAATGCGGTAGTGCTTGAAACAGACCACGTGCAGGAATTAATGTTAAGCGGGCCAGGAGCAGGGGGCGCAGCAACGGCTTCTTCTGTTCTTTCAGACATTTTGGATATTGCACGAGGTACATCTGTGCCGCCACTTGGCGTGCCAAGTGACGAGCTTGCGCCATATAAACGTGCGCCAATGCGCACCCATGAGGGCGGCTATTATATTCGCTTTAATGCCAAAGATGTGCCAGGTACTTTGGGTGTTATTACTACTAGTATGGGAAACCAAGAAATTTCGATCGAGAGCATAATTCAACGTCCTGATTTGCAAGCAGACGGTGCGGATAATAATGCTGAAAAAACCAGAACTATTATTCTAATAACCCATGAAACAATGGAAAAAAATGTACGAAAAGCCCTAGGGGAAATCGAAAAAAGCGGCTTAGTAATCGGCAACGCTCAGCTAATTCGTATTGAGAAATTTTAATAATCATTCATGCATTTGTGACTTAGGTTATTGCTTTTATTACAGTTTTTGATATTTTATTTTCAATGTATAATGTAACATTAGTGGTGAAAATATTTACTAGTTATTTTATCTCCTAGACCTTTCACCATAAATCCGCTTTATTATTCCCATGCAAAATGAAGAACACTATTTCCTTAATGTCAAAAAATCCATAAGCGAAAAGGCTTGGGTTGATCGTCTTAACCCAGAGGCAGCTCGGCTCGCTGGGGCTATGAGTTCGCAATTGGGATTAAGTGAAATTGTCGCTCGCATTTTGGCTGGCCGTGGCATTGATGTTGATGGTGCAAATAATTTTTTAAACCCTACCATTCGTGAATTAATGCCAGATCCATCTATTATGGTTGATATGGATAATGTTGCATCTCGCATAACAAAGGCCATCAAAAATAAAGAGAAAGTTGCTCTTTTTGGTGATTATGATGTTGATGGTGCTTGCTCGGTTGCGCTGATGCAGCTTTATCTTGAGCATTTTGGCATAAAAACCATAACCCATATTCCAGATAGGATTTTTGAGGGTTATGGGCCCAATATTGCAGCAATGGATAAATTTGTTGAGCAGGGTGCATCACTTATTATCACGCTAGATTGCGGCACAACAAGTTTTGAAGCAATTGAGCATGCTAGAAATCTTGGTGCAGATTTTTTGGTTATAGATCATCATCTTGGTGATGAAAATCTGCCCCAAGCAAATGCCATTGTAAACCCCAATAGAGCCGATGACATAAGCGAATTGGGTTATCTATGTGCCGCTGGTGTTACTTTTATGACCTTGGTCGCAGTAAACCGAGAATTACGAAATAATGGCATAAAAAACCTCCCCGACTTGTTAAAGCAAATTGATTTAGTAGCTTTGGCCACTATTTGCGATGTTGTGCCGCTTATAGGCTTAAACCGTGCATTTGTTTTGCGAGGGGTTGAGCTTATGCGTAAAAAGTCAAACATTGGAATTGCGGCACTTGTTTTGGTTGCAAGAATAAGCGGGCCAATAAACCCCTATCACCTTGGTTTTATTATTGGGCCACGCATTAATGCAGGGGGGCGCATTGGTGATGCCACGCTTGGCGTGCGTTTGTTGACTTCAAAAGATGAAAATGAAGTAGAGCATATTGCCAACACTCTGCATGAGTTAAATTATGAACGCCAAAATATTGAAATACAAGCAGTTGAAGAAGCAACGGCCATTGCTGAAGCAGAAATTGGCGAGGGGGAGGGCGCACCAGTTTTAGTGTTAGCTTCAAAAGACTGGCATCAAGGCGTAGTTGGGCTAGTTGCATCACGCCTAAAAGATAAATTCAACCGCCCAGCTTTTGCAATTGCTCTTACGCCAAACGCTAAAGCAACAGGCTCAGGACGATCAATAACAGGGGTAGATTTAGGATCAGCCATTCTTAAGGCAGTTGAAAAAGACATTATTGTAAAGGGTGGCGGCCATGCAATGGCGGCAGGAATATCACTTTTACCAGAGCAAATAGCAGATTTTCGCTCTTTCCTTCATGATGAGCTTGAGGAAGATGTGAAAATTTCCCGTGCTAGTAATTTTTTAAAAATTGATGCCGCAATTACCGCCAGAGCCGCTAGCGTGGAGTTTATTCATCAAATTGAACAGGCAGGGCCATTTGGTACAAAAAACCCAAACCCAATTTTTGCCTTTCCTTCCCATAGAGTGAAATATGCAAAAATTGTTGGCAAAGGCGGGCATGTAAGTTTTAGCCTTTTGTCGGGTGATGGCGCACGCCTACAGGCAATTGCTTTTCGTGCAGCTAACACAGCTTTGGGTGATGTATTATTGCACTCAACAGATGCTAAGCCGTTACACATTTGCGGTACAATAGGCATTAATCACTGGCAAGGGCGAGAAAATGCTCAACTCCGTGTGATTGATGCAGCAATTGCCTAAACTTGTATTTTTGCCATATTTAACGCTAGAATAAACTGTTAACGGTCCTTTTTTATTGATGGAAGTCAAAATGGGAAGTTATGAAGTTAAAAATGAAGACAAAAAAGCCTGTGGTTTTTGGCTAAATATCGGCTCAAGAATAGTTGAGTGGGTTGGTGGTTTTTTGCTTGGCACGCCCAGCTGGGGCGCATTAAGTATAGTTTTTCCGAATGCCCGCATTGCTACAATTGGCAATAAAAATGATGACAATCACGCTAAGTTAAAGCTAAACAACCTCAAACTTTTTGGCTCAATTAGACGCCGTGGCACTTTGGGTTTCTCTAGCGCATATATGAGGGGGGATATTGAAAGCGAAGATTTAACTGCATTATTCACCTTTTTCTTAAAAAACCGCAACCTGTTTGAAAAAGCAGGAAAAGGCTGGGTTGGTAGAGCAGCCAGTGACCTTGCCTATCATTTATCAAGGGCAAATTCTCGCCATCAAGCAAAAGAGAATATTGCTGAGCATTATGACTTAGGCAATGATTTTTATGCGCTTTGGCTAGATAAATCTATGACCTATTCATCTGCCATTTTTAATGCTGATAACCAAACTCTTACCCAAGCACAAAACACAAAATATCAAAAAGTTGCTGACTTAGCAGGAATAAAAAAAGGGGCTTGGGTATTTGAAATTGGTTCTGGTTGGGGTGGCTTTGCCCAATTTATCGCCAAGGAATATCAAGCAAATCTATATGGTATCTCTCTATCAAAAGAGCAAATAAAATATGCCAAACAACGCATAAAAAATTTAAGCCTAGATAATCTAGCCTCTTTTCATTTTGAAGATTATCGAGATAGCGTTGGTCAGTTTGATAATGTTTGCTCAATTGAAATGATTGAAGCCGTGGGTGAGGAGCGTTGGCCAGAATATTTTAAGGCCGTTTATAATTTGTTAAAACCAAATGGCACAGCCGCAATTCAAGCAATTACTATTAATGAAAACGATTTTTTTGAGTATCGAGCCAACCCAGATTTCATTCAACGATATATTTTTCCAGGTGGCATGCTGCTAACAAAACAGGCAATGGCTACGCAGGGGAAAAGGGCAGGGCTTGAGTTAATAGGGCAAGAAACATTTGGCGCATCATACGCAAAAACCTTGCGAGAATGGCGTAAAAATTTCATCACACAATGGCCAAAAATAAAGGCTCTAGGTTTTGATGAAAAATTCAAACAAAAATGGATTTATTATCTGAGCTATTGCGAAGCAGGATTTGATAATGGCGTGATTGATGTAGGGATTTATCAATATTCCAAAGATGTAATGAGGGGGTAAAAGTTTTATCTAAGTAATCAATACGGATACTTTTATTTTGAACTTAAGTTAAATTGATAATAGAGTAAAATGAAAAGGGCGAACATGACCTCTATTACAAAAAACCCAATATCCTATAATGGGCAGCTTTCTCACTCTCAAAACCCAGAAAATTTAATTTCTGATGCAATTAAACTGGCTCAAAAAGAGGCTAATGATGCAGAGAGCGCAACAAGAGAAGCTAAACATAGTGCTAAAAGAAATTATCAGTTTGTTAACCAGATGCAACAAAGTGAAAAATATAACACTTTAAATTCAATAGGCATTGGAACAGATTATTCAAATCAACTAGGTGATGTTAAAGAACTTGCTGGTCATAACCTTGCCTATGCAAGTGAAGCATATTTAAAAGCGGATAGCGCAAATTATGCATTTGATAAAATTGACCGCCCAGAGGGGGCATTATTAAAAGAGATAATAGCAAATGTAGAGGATCAAGCATTAACAACCCTAGCATATTCAAAAAAGAGCCTTCAATTTGCATCAGAGCAATATTTCAAGGCAAGTGAGTTATTGCAATCCTCTAATTGGGGTGAGTTTGCTAGCCCTAATTATATATTGAAGAGAGTAGTAACAAGCGCAAAAGAGAATTTAGATATTGCAGAAAAAGCCTATGATGAGTCTTTAGAAGCACTGGCATCAATTAGTAAATTATATAATTTAACAAAAGATTCAATTCAAGTTGTTGAGCCTGCAGTTCGCCCTGCTGTAAAAGGCAATAGCGGGTTTCAAAAAGGACTTGGCAAGATAACTGACCAGTCTCAAATTGAGGCAATTAACGATAGCATTACCCAATTACAAAAAGAAACGTTGGAAGCAGAGCTGATTTCACTAAAAGACTTTAACAATGTCAAAAATGATAAGAAGCATCACTCAAAAGAAATGAGACTTATACAATATGCTGATCGGATGATAGCTATGGGTTTTAAGGACGAGTTCAGGGACGCTCTGATAAAGAATTCTAAAAAAATTAGCGATAGCTATTCAACTTCACAACAAGCCTATTCTAGCTTAGATTATGTCAACTTTCATGCTCACAAAATAGAAAATCCAAATGATAATGGTTTTAGAAAATCTGTAGAGAACCTATATAGAAGCCTTGAGGCTACACTAGAAAAAACACGGACAAATTATATTTTTGCAGGTAATAGACATTATGCAGCTGAAAATCTCTTAGAGACGATTGTTTTTAAGAATGCAGATTCAAATTTTGTTTATAAAACAAATCTATCTATTGCAGAAAAATCTTATGAATCAGCTAAAGATACGTATGAAGCCACCATTGAAGCATTTGAAGCAGTTCGTGATTTAGAAGAACTAACCAGAGAAAAAAATACATTTTAGCCTGCTAAACTAATATTGAGCGAAGCGAATACCCAAATTTCTTCGCTCTCTCTTTTTAAATGATATTGACTTTATCAAATTATAAAAATCTAAACAATTAACACTTGAGTTCAGCTTGCTCTTTTGCCTTACCAATTGGAGTCGTGAACAAAGCCAAAAACTCCCAAACTCAAAGTTTTGCACAAAACGGCGGGGGTGTCGGGGACGGGAGCAAAAGCGACCAACGGCGACAAGAGAAAGACAAGTCGGGGGTGTCGGGGACGGGAGCGCAAGCGACCAACGGCGACAAGAAAAACCAAAGCCAAAAACTCCCAACCCCATTGTCTTGCACCAAACGGCGGGGGTGTCGGGGACGGGAGCGCAAGCGACCAACGGCGACAAGAGAAGATGGTACGCCACAGAAGGTTAAAAAGGGGAATCGAACCCCTGTTTCCGCCGTGAAAGGGCAGCGTCCTAACCGCTAGACACAAAGTGTTGCCAAAAAACTGCTATGCAGTTTTTTACTTGAGGCAATACGACCACAAAGAATCATCGTCATACATGAGGGGGAATGGTACGCCCAAGGGGAATCGAACCCCTGTTTCCGCCG
>JAMONZ010000051.1 GCA_027066315.1 Hyphomicrobiales bacterium | reverse complement strand
TTTGAACGCAAGTGCAGCACCGGTTGTTACTGAGCCAGTCGAAACTGTTCCAGTTGTTACTGCCCCAGTTGGAACTGCTCCAGTCGAAACTGCTCCAGTTGGGAATGAGCCAGCTGTTTTGGCTGTTAATCAAGTTATTGCGCCAATTCCGTTAACACGTCCGATTGGACTTGTTGCTGTACCAGTTGCAACTGCTCCAGTTTCAGCTCCTTTGGTGAACCCAAATGATGCGGCGGTGGATTTAATTGCTTCAACGGCAACTCAAACATCTGCGCCAGCACCCAGCACTGCTGTAGTATCTACTTCTTCCTCACCGGCATATGTTCAACTATCCTCTCAGCGTTCTGAGGCCACTGCACGATTATCATTAGCTGAACTAAAAGCTAGATATTCTTCAATATTTAATGGAGTAGAGCCAGAAATTCAAAAAGCTAATCTTGTTGATAAGGGGGTATATTATCGTGTTCGTGTTCCTGCAAATTCCCTTGCTAATGCAAATCAAATATGTGCTAATATCAAATCAGCAGGTGGGGAATGTTTCGTTCGCACTAATTAAAATTTTTTGATGTGGATATGGCAGAAATAAACACAAATTGGGTTGACGAGAAAAAGCCAATAAATACGAATATCATGTATGTCGATGTGAGTGGTTTTGAAGGACCGCTAGATCTATTGCTTGAGCTTGCCCGTCGTCAAAAAGTTGACCTTGCAAATATTTCAATTCTTGCACTGGCTGAGCAGTATTTAGAGTTTATTGAGCTGGTTCGTAAAAAACGCATAGACATTGCGGCTGATTATTTGGTTGTTGCGGCATGGTTGGCATATTTAAAAAGCCGTTTAATGGTTCCGCAAGCTACATCAGATGATGAGCCAAGCGGTGAGATGATGGCGGCAATGTTGCAATTCAGGCTTAAAAGGCTTGAAGCAATGCGAAATGCAGGTGAGAAGTTAATAAACAGAAATAGACTTGGTCGCCAGATTTTTGCTCGTGGTGATCCAGAATCTATAAAAATAAAAAACACTTCTGCTTGGCAAGCGAGCCTTTATGATTTGTTAAAGGCCTATTCTGTGCAACGCCAAAGGGGTATTAACACAGATTATTCGCCAAATATTCGTACTGTTTTGTCACTTCAAGACGCACACGAAATGTTGCAAAAATTGATAGGTGATAATTTTGAATGGGTGGCTCTTGATATATATTTAGCAAAATATCTTGGCACAAAAGAAGAGGCCGCTAGCATTCTTGCTTCAAGTTTTTCTGCTTCTCTTGAACTTGTGCGCCAAGGTAGTGTAGAACTTCGTCAAACATCGGCATTTGGAACTTTATTAGTTCGCAAAAAGAAACAAAAATAACTCTATAATTCATCGGTAAAACTGGACAAGAATATGAGTAAAGATTTTAGCGATATGGCTCAAGATATTCCTCAAGGAAATGATCATGATACTCAAGAGCTTGAGATAAGGAATATTCGTATTATTGAGGCATTGTTATTTGCCTCAAGCGAGCCAATAGCCATATCAGAAATGCAAAGTTTTTTAAGTGATAATGCAGATGTCGAAACTCTATTGAACAAGCTGGCTGATTTATATCAGGCAAGAGGGATTAATTTGGTTAAGCGTGGACTTAAATATGCTTTTCGCACTGCCGATGATCTTTCATACCTGTTGCGCCGTGAGCAAGTCCAAACTAAACCTATGTCACGTGCATCACTAGAAACCCTCTCAATCATTGCCTACCACCAGCCAGTTACAAGAGCCGAAATTGAAGAGGTGCGAGGGGTTGCGACGGGTTCTGGCACGCTTGATATATTGATGGAGGCTGAGTTTATTAAGATGCGTGGCCGTCGCCGCACGCCGGGTAGGCCAATTACTTATGGCACGACTGAAGAGTTTTTAGATCATTTTTCATTGCAAAGCCTAGGCGATTTACCGGGCTTAGAAGAGCTTAAAGGGTCTGGGCTTTTATCTTCAAAACTACCTGCAAATCTTCAAATTCCTATGCCCTTTGATGGGCCATTATCTGATGATGAAGATCCACTAGATGAAGAAGACCTTGAGGATTAATTGTAAAAGTAAAATGAGCCAACATAATAAGAATAGAATCACGCAAGATTGGGGTCTGCGAGGAACTTCGGGGGTAAGTTTTGCCTCTGCAATTTCGTTTGAAAAAGTAGATGTGAGCCTTGGTGGTAAAAAAATTCTAGATCAGCTTGATCTTGATCTTGTTCCGGGTGAAATAACCTGCCTGCTTGGCGAATCTGGTTCTGGAAAATCAACTATTTTACGTGTAGTTGCAGGACTTTTGCCAATTGATGCAGGTAATTTGAAGATTAATTCTGAGGTTGTTTCATCGGCAAAATTTACCTTAGAACCACAAAAGCGTGGAGTTGGCTTGATGTTTCAGGACTTTGCGCTTTTTCCACAT
>JAMONZ010000050.1 GCA_027066315.1 Hyphomicrobiales bacterium | reverse complement strand
AGTTGCAGGGCTTTTGCCAATTGATGCAGGTAATTTGAAGATTAATTCTGAGGTTGTTTCATCGGCAAAATTTACCTTAGAACCACAAAAGCGTGGAGTTGGCTTGATGTTTCAGGACTTTGCGCTTTTTCCACATTTATCTTTAATTGATAATGTGCTTTTTGGCCTTTCGCACTTAAGCCGCCCCGAGGCAAAACAACAAGCAAATGTTGCACTAACAAGGGTTGGTTTAAGCGGACGAGAAAAAGATTTCCCTCATATGTTATCTGGTGGGCAGCAACAACGGCTTGCTTTGGCAAGGTCGATTGCGCCTCGTCCAGGGATTTTAATGCTAGATGAGCCTTTTTCGGGGCTTGATTCTCGTATGAGGGAGAGTGTTCGAACGGAAACTCTAGCCGTTCTGAGAGAAACAAATGCCACAACAATCATTGTAACACATGACCCAGAAGAGGCGATGGTTATGGGTGATCGCATAATTTTGTTGCGAGATGGACGTGTATCGCAAATCGACACAGCAAAAAATGTTTATGAAAAACCTGTTGATCTTGAAGTTGCCCGTTTTTTATCGCCGTTAAATGAAATTCCTGCAATTGTTAAAAGTGGATACGCAAATACGCCTTTGGGAAGTGTGGCTGCTAAGCGATTTGCTGAAAATTCTCGTGTTATTGTCGCTATAAGGCCAGTTGATGCGTTGGAAATGCGTACGTATGAAAAAAACTATGATAAAGAGAATACTGTAATTGGAAGAGTGCTAACAAAAAGAAATGCCCTAGGAATTGATATTTGTGAGGTGCAAGTAACTGGAATTGAACGACCAATTCATGTAAGGACACGTGCTAATGCCGACATCTTGGTAGGAAATAATGTTTTTCTTTCACTTAATTGTCAACATGTCCTTGTTTTTGACCAGAAATAGCAATATCTATTAAAAATAACTATCGGTGATTAATTGTGCCGATCAATAAAAGTGGAGTAAAAATATGAATCCGGGTCCTTGGGGAATTTTAATTATTGTTGTTGCTGTCTTGTTGCTTTTTGGCCGTGGCAAAATTGCTGGTATGATGGGCGAAGTCGCAAATGGCATTAAGGCCTTTCAAAAAGGCTTAAAAGGCGACGAAGAAGTTGCAAAAATTGATAAAACAATTGATGCAGCAGTAGATTCTGAGTCAAAAAAAGAAAAAACAGACGCTTAAAAAGCCTCTCTTTATAAATTTTTTGCTGATTAAGGAATTTCCTTCATGCTGAGTATTGGTTGGCCAGAGATGATGCTTGTTGCGGCGGCGGCGTTAATAATCGTCGGTCCACGTGATTTACCTATGTTGCTAAAAAATATTGGCAATATAGTTGGTAAAGTGCGCCGAATGGGTAATGATTTTAAGGCTGAAATAAACAAGGCCACAGCATTTGATGAAATAAAAGACATTAAAAGCTCAATTACACAGCCATTAACCGATACCCGCCGTGAGATTGAGCAAGATTTCAATAAGATTACCGATTTTGGAGTAGAGCCAACTGGGGCAATTAAATCAAAAAATCCTGATGCAACTGATGTCTATGACGAGATAAAAGCAGCTTCGGCTAAAACAGCCGAAACAGCATCTGCCGCTGCAAAAGCATCAATGGCGGCGGCAGTGACTACGGCTACAACTGCTAAGGCTGCAAAGGCAAAAGAAAAAAAGGAGTTGCAGGCTCTTCAAGATGTCCAAAATCTAACTGAAAATGATCCCGCACCGCCTGCACGCAAAGCCCGAGCAAGTAAGAAAAAACCCGCTGCTAAAAAAGCCCCTGCAAGAAAACCTGCAGCAAAGCGCACCAAAAAAAATGACTAAAAGAAAAAATATCACATGAGTGCAAATTTCAAAAAAACAAATAAAAAAAAGATTCAAGAAAAAATAGATAAACTTGAATCAGATAAAAAGAAGTCACAAAAAAAACCACCAAAAAAGAAAAAGAGTGACGACTTAACCTCATCTGAAGCTCCATTGATTGAACATTTAACAGAATTACGCAAACGCCTGATTTTCTCTTTAATTGCAGTTGCGGTTTTATTTGTTGGTTTTTTCTTTGTTGCAGATCATATTTTCTTATTTCTCTTAAGCCCATTTGTTACAGCAGCAGGTGGAATAGAGGCCGTGCGCTTAATATATACTGCACCGCAAGAATTTTTCTTCACAAAACTATCGGTTGCACTTTTTGCTGCGCTTTTTGCCGCCTTTCCAATCATTGCTTCGCAAATTTATTCATTTGTCGCCCCCGGATTATATAAAAACGAGCGAGGTGCATTTTTACCTTATTTGATTGCAACGCCATTTTTATTCGTTATCGGAGCGGCTGTGATGTTTTATGGCGTTATGCCATTAGCACTTAGTTTCTTTTTATCACAAGAAATTGATGGAATGGGGCTAGCAACCATTGAAATGTTGCCTCGTGTTTCTGAATATTTAGGCCTGATAATGACTTTAGTTTTTGCATTTGGGATATGTTTCCAACTACCAATTGTGTTGACCTTGTTGGCCTCAATTGAAATTGTAGATGTAAAAAAACTAAAATCTTGGCGTAAATATGCAGTTGTCGCGATTTTATTTGTTGCAGCTTTTTTAACTCCGCCCGATCCAATCTCACAACTAGGTCTTGCACTTCCCTTATTGCTACTTTACGAATTTTCTATAATCTCGGTTAGAATTGTAGAGCGTCGTCGTGCCAAAAAAGAAGCTGAATTAAATCTAGACTTGTAGAAATTATAGGATTATTGAAATGTTTGATATAAAACTCATTCGCAATGAAGCGCAAGCGTTTGACACTGCTCTTGGCCGTAGAGGGTTAGAGCCGCAATCTGCAAATTTGTTGACCCTTGATAATAAACGCCGCCAAACAGTGGCAGAACTTAATGAAGCGCAAGAAAAACGCAACGCTGTTTCAAAGCAAATAGGCCAAGCCAAGGCGCAAGGTGACGAAGTAAAAGCGCAAGAGTTAATGGCTCAAGTATCTGAGCTAAAAGCACAAGTTCAACAAGGCGAAGAAAGTGAGCGTGAGCAAACTCTTGCCTTGAATGATATTTTAGCTACTCTTCCAAATATATTATCTGCTGAAGTGCCAGACGGTGATAATGAGAATGATAATGTTGAAATTGCTCGCTTTGGTGAGCCAAAAACATTCAAATTTAAGGCAAAAGAGCATTTTATATTAGGCGAAGACTTAGGTGAGATGGACTTTGAAACTGCCGCAAAAATCGCTGGCTCACGTTTTGTTGTATTAAAAGGTCAAACTGCACGTTTAGAGCGTGCGCTTGGCCAATATATGCTAGATTTTCAAACACAAGAAAATGGCTTTACCGAAGTTGTGCCGCCGCTTTTATTGCGCTCAGAAGCACTGTTTGGTACAGGCCAATTACCAAAGTTTGCAGATGATGCATTTGAAACAACAGATGGGCGCTGGCTTTTACCAACTTCAGAAGTTCCACTAACTAATTTAGTGCGTGAAACAATGTTGAATGAAAAAGAGCTCCCATTACGCTTTTCTGCTCTCACCCCATGTTTTCGGTCTGAGGCAGGATCTGCAGGGCGTGATACTGCTGGTATGATCCGCCAACATCAGTTTAATAAAGTTGAAATGGTCGCAATTACTACGCCTCAAAATTCGCAAGCTGAGCATGAGAGAATGTTAAATAGTGCCAAAATGGTGTTAGAAAATCTTGAACTTCCTTATAGAGTGATGCTTCTTTGTTCTGGCGATACTGGTTATTCAATGACAAAAACCTATGACCTTGAGGTATGGCTTCCAGGGCAGAATGCTTATCGTGAAATTTCATCTGTTTCACTAGCGGGAGATTGGCAGGCACGTCGCATGAATGCTCGTTATCGTGATGAAAATGGCAAGCCTCAATTTGTTCATACTCTTAACGGCTCTGGGCTTGCTGTTGGTCGTGCATTGGTAGCGGTAATAGAAAATTATCAGCAAGAAGATGGCTCAATTGCTATTCCAAAAATATTGCAACCCTATATGGGCGGTCAAAAAATTATCAATAAAATCTCGTGAGTGAGAATTTGCGAATTTTAATAACCAATGATGATGGGATAGAAGCTAACGGTATAAAGCTAATGCAAGAATTAGCGAAGCAAATTTCTAGTGATGTCTTTACAATAGCCCCAAGTGGCAACCAAAGTGGGGCAGGGCATAGATTTACGCTTGGCCAAGAGCTTAGTATAGATCAAAAAAGTGAAAAAATTCATGCAATAATTAATGGAACACCTGCTGATTGCGTGGCAGTTGCTTATACTCATTTATTAAAGGATAAGAAACCAGATGTAATTCTCTCTGGCATTAATCATGGCCAAAATTTGGGTGATATTATTCATTGTTCTGGCACAATGGCGGGCGCACGTGAGGGTGCTTTACACGGAGGGTTAGGCATTGGTCTATCGCAAGCCCTTGATTATGAAAAAGGTCTTGAAATCAACTGGGATTGTGTGCGCGAATATGGCCTAAATATCGTTCGCTCAATTATTAAAGAGCATGATGGGAGCGATGTTTATTATAATGTCAATTTCCCAATTGCAATAAAGGGGCAAGTGCCAGAGGTAAGAATTGTCCCTCATCAGCGTTTTTCAAACTCGCCTTTTGCCTATTATCCATCTCGCAATAAGGGTAAATTTTTTATAGCTATTCCAAAAAACCCACATCCGCTTGATGAGGGGTATGATTTTAAGTCATTACATCAAGACTATGCTATAACAATTACTCCTTTATTGTTGCAACAAACCGATAATGAAGTTGTAAAAAACTTACAAGGGCGAATTTCTTTAAAGAGTTAGGGAGCGCAAATGAGTAAAGATGTTTTTATTTCTCGTGCCTCGCTGATATTATCTTTGCGTCAAAATGGAATTGTGAGCCCAGATATTTTAAAGGCGTTTGAAACTACGCCGCATGAATTTTTTGTGCCAGACGAATATGCGCAATATGCCTATAAGGACAAAACTTTGCCTTTAGGATTCTCTCAAAGCATGACTTCTCCCAATCATTTAGCCGAGCTTTTTGTTGTGCTTGAACCAATGGGTGCAAAAAAATTACTTGAAATTGGCACAGGTTCTGGTTATTGCGCAGCTGTTCTATCTCGCATGGTAAAAAGAGTTTTTAGTATAGAAAAAATAAATATTCTTTCTCACAAAGCACAAGAAAACTGGGCCAATGCTCGCACTAGTGGCACTGTTGGTTTTTGTGCTGATGGTTTAAAAGGGTTAGCTGCTCAACAACCCTATGATAGGATATTGTTAAGCGGTTCAGTAAAAGAAATACCCAAAATGCTTTTGGAGCAATTAAGTGATGAGGGGATACTTGTTGCTCCCATTGGTCATGCGAATGAGCGTCAAACAATCACAAAAGTTGAAAAAATTGATGATGAATTTATTATATCAGAACATGGATATATAAGAATGTCTGCATTAAGTAAAAAATAATTACAAATTTTAAACTCTAATTTACCTTAACCAATTATGGTGCATATTAGTAATTTGTATTGAGTAGAGTTTAGTGATGAGTAAAAGTCTTTCCAAGTGGAATTTTTCGGCTGGTTTTTTTTATAAAAAAACAGCCCTAGCTTCAATGTTAATAATAACAACAGCACTTTCTGGCTGTGTTTCCCTAGATAGAGGGGCAGTGGGTTCTTATGGAGTTGATCAACTTTCAACCTCATCTATTGTTGCAACAGATGCACAAGCTAACCTAAATCAAGCCCTGCCAACAGCTTTACCTGATGCCGTTAATAGAGTTCAGCTTGCCAGTTCTAATTATGGGCAGCCAAAATATCTGCCGCCAGCTAGCATTGGTAATATTATCGTAACTCAAAATGCAACGCTTGTTGGCACAACGCCAAATGTAGTAAGCGACATTGTTTCAAAAAATCTTCCATCATTAACACCAACAACCACTTTGGGGAGCAAAATTAATATGCCCGCACAACAAGCCACAATCCAAACAACGCCAGCACCAGTTGTTGCAAATTTAGTGAAATCAACTCCTAGCGTTGAAAAAGCCTATGTTCATATTGTTCAATCAGGTGAATCTTTATATTCTATCGCCCGCAGCTATAATGTAAGCGTTAATTCAATTGTTGCGGCAAACTCAATGCTTTCAGCCGATAAAATTGGCGTTGGTCAAAAAATAGCTATTCCCGGTAGAGAAGATCTAATTGCCAAACAGGTGCAGGCAAAAGTTGCTTCAATTGCTCCAATTGTTGCAAAAAAACCAACCGCGATTTCCGCTCCAGTAGTAGCAAAAGTTGCATCTGTTGTTGCGCCTGCAGCTCAAGTAGTCGAAAAACCAAAAATAGTAGCGGCTGTAACTGCACCAGTTGTAACTGCACCAGTTGTAACTGCGCCAGTTAAGGCCAGCATTCCAGAAACATTTAGATGGCCTGTTAGCGGCAAGTTGATTACTGACTTTGCGGCATCAAAAGGCACTGGCATCAACATTTCAGCTGCAAAAGGTTCACCCGTTCGCTCAAGCGCAACAGGGACTGTGATTTATGTTGGAAATGCGGTTGAGGGTTATGGAAATCTAATTTTGGTAAAACATGATAATGGTTATGTTTCAGCCTATGCACATTTAGATAGTGCAAGTGTAACAAAGGGCAGCGTAGTAAAACGAGGCGATATAATTGGCTCAGTTGGTCAAAGCGGTTCGGTTAATAGCTCGCAATTACATTTTGAAATCCGCAAAGGTGCAACGCCTATTGACCCTGTGCCAATGCTAGCAAGTTAGTTTATAAAGCTATTTTCTTTTCTCCTGCAATTTGACGTACAAATTGAATAGCTACTCGGCCAGAGCGAGCACCACGTGTCATTGACCATTCAATTGCTTTTGCCTTTAGGGTTTTGTCGTCTATTTCTACAGCATAATAGTCTATATAAGAGCGTATCATCTCTAGATATGTGTCTTGATCGCAAGAGTGAAAGCCAAGCCACAGGCCAAACCTATCGGAGAGGGATATTTTTTCTTCAACTGCTTCATTTGGGTTTATGGCAGTTGATTTTTCATTATCAATCATATCACGTGCCATTATGTGCCTCCTGTTTGAGGTGGCATAAAAAAGCATATTTTTTGGGCGACCCTCAAGCCCACCATCAAGGATAGTTTTAAGCGATTTATAGCTTGTTTCATCTTTATCAAAACTCAAATCATCACAAAAAACTAAAAACTGGGCATTAATTATTGCAATTGATCGCATTAAATGGGGAAGTGATACAAGATCTTCCCTATTAATTTCAATCAGAATCAGCCTTTTGCCACTCTGATTATCATTATTGCAGATTTTTGCATGAACCGCCTTGATTAAAGAGCTTTTCCCCATTCCCCTAGCACCCCATAAAAGTGCATTATTTGCGCTAAAACCACTGGCAAATTGCTTGGTGTTTTGCATCAAAATATCACGTGTTTTATCGATGCCTTTTAACAAACTAAGTTCAATGAAAGCTATATTATCTATAGCAACCAAAGACTTGCTTTCGTTCTCCCAAAAATAACAATTACTTTTAGTTAAGAAAATTTTGGATTTTTTTTGCCTCTCGTTTAGTTTTTCAAGCGAGTTTGCAATCCGTAATAGGGAGGAATTAATTTCATTAAGTTGTAATTTTTCACTCATTGCTTTTTCTTTTATAAAATTATAAATCTTGGGTCGTTTAATCTTGGATTTTCTGCATGTTTTTTATAACAATGCTATTTAAGATAATATAATGTAGTTTTGCCCTGTCCAAAGCATAATTTATTGCCTATATGGGGCAAAGGAATTATTTAAATTGCTTTTATGCTCAAAAACGAAGGATCTATATCAATGTTTATTACTCCCGCACTAGCACAATCTGCAGCTCCAGGTGGAGCAGGAGACATTCTTTCAAGCCTAGCACCAATTATTATTTTAGTAATTATTTTTTGGTTTTTAATTTTCCGCCCTCAACAAAAACGCGCCAAAGCTCACCAAGCAATGCTTGCAGCAGTTGTTCGTGGAGATACTGTTGTAACTAATGGTGGCCTTGTTGGTAAAGTTACCAAGGTTGTAGATGGTGATGATTTAGAGATTGAAGTTTCTAAGGGTGTAAAAGTGAAGATTGTACGCACAATGCTTGCCGATGTTCGCTCAAAACCAGAAGCTGTTTCTGCAAAAACTGATAAATAAACTTATTATTCTTAACTTAAGAGCCTAAAATGTTACAAACATCTCCATTTCGTACTGCGATAATCGTCATAGTTGCAATAATGGGGATTTTGTTCACTCTTCCCAATATGCTATCAAACTCCACTTTGGAAAAATTTCCAAGTTGGATGCCAAGCAACAAAATTGTGCTTGGCCTTGATTTGCAGGGTGGCTCGCACTTGTTGTTGCAGGTTAATCGTGATGACATAGTAAGCGAGCGCATTAAAAACCTACGTCGAGATGCCCGCTCAATTTTGGCCAATGACAATGGTATTGGTAATATAATTACAACAAATGGCACATCGCTTACAATTGAGTTAACTGATTTATCAAAAATAGATCAGGCTCTAAAGGCATTAAAAGAGTTGCAAACAACAACTTCAAATACTGTGTTTGCATCTGCTGCAGTTGAAGAAGTTTTGATTGGCCAAACTGACACTGGCAAAATCACGCTTTTATTAACCGATGAGGGGATTGAAGAACGTCTATCTTCGCTTGTAAGCCAATCAATTGAGGTTATTCGTCGACGGATTGATGAATTAGGCACAACTGAGCCAGTTATTCAGCGGCAGGGAAAAGATCGCATTTTGGTGCAAGTTCCCGGATTTGATGATAGTGAGCGGTTAAAAGATTTAATTTCACGCACTGCCCGTTTAACATTTCACATGGTAGTTCCTGATATGAGTGCAAGCCAAGCACAGGCACAGGGTCTACCAGTTGGTACATTTATCCTACCCTCCAATGACGGCGTAGATGAGCTTTTATATGAAGATGTAGCCATTGGTGGTGAATCTTTGGTTGATTCTCAACCAGGATTTAATCCGCAAACCAATCAACCAATTGTAACCTTTCGGTTTGATACACGTGGTGCAATTTTATTTGGTGAAATAACCTCTTCAAGTATTGGGCAACGCTTTGCAATTGTTCTTGATAATCATGTAATCACTGCGCCAGTAATTCAATCTGCCATCACTGGTGGTTCTGGTCAGATTGAGGGTAGTTTCACCGTGCAAAGTGCAAATGATTTGGCGGTACTTTTACGTGCTGGTGCTCTGCCTGCAACGCTTGATATTATTGAAGAGAGAACAGTTGGCCCAAGCCTTGGTGCAGATAGTGTTTCAGCTGGCCTTATGGCGGGTGTTGTTGGGGCAATTGCTGTTATTTTATTCATGCTTATTGCCTATGGAACTTTTGGAATTATTGCCAATATTTCCTTAGTCTTGAACGTTACCCTTATTTTGGGCGCACTCTCTATGCTTGGAGCAACTTTGACACTTCCGGGTATTGCTGGGATTGTTCTAACGATTGGCATGGCGGTTGATGCGAATGTGCTTATTTTTGAACGTATTCGTGAAGAAATGAAGGGTGGACGAAATGTCTATCAAGCAATTGAGGCAGGTTTTAAACGTGCCATGGGTACAATTGTTGATGCCAATGTAACAACCCTTATTGCGGCTATTGTTTTATTCTTCTTAGGCTCGGGGCCAATTCAGGGTTTCGCAGTTACTTTGAGCCTTGGTATTTTGGCAACATTATTCACTGCCTATCTGGTTACATTGTTTTTGGTTGGGCGTTGGTATGCCATGTTCCGCCCAAAAACTCTAAAAATTCAACTTTTGAAACTAGTCCCCGATGGTACAAAAATTCCTTTCATGAAATGGAAAAATATTGCAATGACAGTTTCTGTAGTTGCGATAATTGGCTCTATGGGTTTATTTTTTACCCAAGGCTTAAATTTAGGAATTGACTTTAAAGGTGGCTCAGCAATTGAAATTCAGGCCACTGATGGTGAAGCAGATATTGCTGATATTAGACAAAGACTATCTGGTCTTGGTCTTGGTGACGTACAGGTGCAAGGTTTTGGCACTCTTAAAGATGTTCTTATTCGCATTGAGCAACAATCAGGTGGTGATACTGCCCAGCAAGAAGCAGTAAAGCTAGTAAATCAAGCATTGAGTAATGGTGATTATGAGGTAAGACGAGTAGAATCTGTAGGGCCAACAGTTTCTGGCGAGCTTGCAATAGCTGGCACTATAGCCGTATTTGCAGCATTGGGTGCCGTGCTTATTTACATTTGGTTACGTTTTGAATGGCAATTTGCCGTTGGTGCAATCATTGCTCTTTTCCATGATGTTTTGTTGACGATAGGCCTATATTCTTTGATTGGGCTAGAATTTAATCTATCCTCTATTGCGGCAATTTTGACGATTGTTGGTTATTCGCTCAATGATACGGTTGTGGTTTATGATAGGGTGCGTGAAAAATTACGTAAATATCGTCAAATGAGCATTTCTGATCTTTTAGATTTAGCAATTAATGTGACTTTATCTCGAACAGTTTTAACATCAATAACCACTTTACTAGCTCTGCTTGCATTGGTTTTCTTTGGTGGAGAAGTAATTAGAGGCTTTACGATTTCGATGACTTGGGGTGTTTTGGTTGGTACTTATTCGTCCATATTCATTGCCGCTCCTGTTTTGCTCTTCTTTGGTATCAAATCTCGCAAAGAGGTTGCAGGAGTTGAAAAAGATAAACGAGATGATGGTGCTGTTGTTTGATAAAACAATCTAAAGATGAGGCGAGTTTTTTACCTCAGCAAGTGATTTTTGATGCCTATGGCAGCATGGGTTTTTATTTTGCTGATATGTCGCATAAAGGCTCAATATTGAGTTTGCCAAATGGAATGCATGCATGGAATGTCACTAGTGCCAAGGATATTAACCTAAGCAGCCTTGCCCCAATTATTGCGCAGAGTAAAAATATTGATGTTCTATTAATTGGAATGGGCGAGGAAATTGCTTTTTTTGATAAATCAATAAGAGAAGAATTAAAAAAACATTCAATAATTGTTGAAGCTGTTAGCACCAGCGCGGCCATTAGCACTTATAATGTTTTGTTAGCTGAAAAACGTGCCGTTGCTGCCGCATTAATAGCGGTTGAGCGAGTAAAAATATAAGAGAAGAATATGGCTTTTCAAAAAAGTGATTATATAGCCTCTTATTTAAAAAAAAATGATATTGAGCGTTATTTCTCTACCCTTATTTTACCAAAAAAACACCAAAAAGCTGCACAAGCTCTTTTTGCCTTTAATGCAGAAGTTAGTTCGATTTCTCTAAAGGTGAAAGAGCCTGCCAGTGGTGAAATCAGGCTGGCTTGGTGGCGAGAAATTCTAGAGGGAAAACGAGAAAAAGAAGCAATTCAAAACCCTATTGCGAGCGTTTTTCTTGAGGTGTTCAAAGATTATAATTTGCCAACTGAGCCAATCATAAAATTACTTGAGGCTCGTCAATTTGATTTATACAATGATAAAATGCCTAATGTTGAATTGTTTGAAACTTACGCAGGAGAAACCAATTCAATTCTTTATCAATATGTTGCTATGATTTTGAATGATGGAAATCAGATAAAAAATGGCGATGCGGCTGGG
>JAMONZ010000049.1 GCA_027066315.1 Hyphomicrobiales bacterium | reverse complement strand
ATCTGGCTTGCTTAATTCACAATTGCCGCCACGTTCAGTTGCTAAATCAACAATGATTGAGCCAGCGGCCATCGATTCTACCATTTTTTTGCTAATGAGTTTTGGTGCTGGCCGCCCCGGTATAAGGGCCGTGGTGATAACAATATCTTGTTTTGCAATGTGAGATGCGGTTAATTCAGCCTGCTTTTTTTGATAAGCAGCACTCATTGGCTTGGCATAACCACTAGCTGTTTCTGCTTGTTTAAATTCCTCGTCCTCAACCGCTATAAATTTTGCACCAAGCGAGGCTACTTGTTCTTTTGAAGCTGGGCGCACATCAGTTGCGCTAACCATTGCCCCCAAACGTCTTGCAGTTGCAATGGCTTGCAGGCCAGCAACCCCTGCCCCAATAATAAAGGCTTTTGCGGGGCGAATTGTGCCGGCGGCTGTCATCATCATTGGTATGGCACGATCAAATTCAACTGCGGCATCAATTGCTGCTTGATAGCCCGCTAGATTTGCTTGTGAAGATAAAACGTCCATTACCTGCGCTCGGGTTATGCGTGGCATAAATTCCATTGCGATTGCGCTTACGCCAGTTTTAGCCAAAGCTAAAATTTCAGCCTCGTTGCCATAAGGATCCATAATGGCGATAACCAGCGCACCCTTGTTTACGCCCTTTAATGCTGCAGCTTTTGGGCGACGAACACAAAGCACAACATCTGCGCCTTTTACCGTTGCCGCACTAGTAGCCGCAATAGTTGCACCTGCGGCCTTATAAGCCTTGTCTAAAAACTTTGCTTTTGCGCCTGCATTTTTTTCAATACTAATGCTTGCGCCAAGAGTTTTGAATTTTTCAACTGTTTCTGGAGTTGCAGCTACTCTTGTTTCGCTTTGTCCATGCTCAGATAAAATTGCAATTTTCATCATTATCTTCCATTTATTCTTTTTTATTAGTAAATACTAATATAAGGATTTTTGTCAACAATTTTACTATTTAAAACTACTAAAACTTATCTATCAACTTTTTTAAGAAATATTTTAGCTTATTTCTTGTTGCAAAATTTCTAATTCATCAATCATACCTTCAATCATTGATAGGCCAAGCGACCAGAAGTCTTTATCTTTGGCATCAAGGCCAAAAGGTTTTAATAATTGTGAATGATGTTTTGATCCACCTGCTTTTAATAGGTCAAAATATTTTTGCTCAAAACCTTCTGGCTCTTCTTGATATTTTGCATAAAGCGAATTGACCAGACAGTCACCAAAAGCATAGGCATAAACATAAAAAGGTGAATGAATGAAATGGGGGATATAAGACCAAAAAATCTCATATCCATCGTTTAATTCAACTGCATCACCAAGGCTTTCTTTTGAAACATCTAACCAAATCTGGTTGATTTCCTCTGTCTTTAATTCGCCCTTTCGTCTGGCATTGTGCAATTCTCTCTCAAAAGTATAAAAGGCAATCTGGCGCACAACTGTGTTGAGCATGTCTTCAACTTTTTGACTTAAAAGTGCAAACCGAGCTTTTGGAGTTTTTGCACCATCAAGCAATGAGCGAAAGGTTAGCATTTCACCAAATACCGAGGCTGTTTCGGCTAGTGTTAATGGGGTTGAGGCCATTAATGCACCTTGAGGGGCGGCCAAAACTTGATGCACACCATGACCTAATTCATGTGCAAGTGTCATTACATCACGTGCCTTGCCCAAATAATTTAACATTAAATATGGGTGAGCAGATGGAACAGTTGGGTGGGCAAAAGCCCCTGGTGCTTTGCCTTGAACAACTGGCGCATCAATCCAGCCGCTATCAAAAAAAGGTTCAGCAATTTTTGCTAATTTTGGTGAAAAATTACCATAAGCCTCAAGTATAATTTTTTTCGCCTCACCCCATTCATATATTGTATCACTTGAAGTTGGCAGTGGGGCATTTCTATCCCATGCGTTTAGCTTGTCTTTCCCAAGCCATTTTGCCTTCATTGCATAATATCGATGTGAGAGTTTTGGATAGGCTTTTTGCACCGCAGTTTGCAGCGCATCAACAACTTCTCTTTCAACCGAATTTGCCAAATGGCGACTGTCAGCAACATCTTCAAACTTGCGCCAGCGATCTGAAATTTCTTTGTCTTTTGCTAACACGTTTGAAATGTGAGTAAAAAGTCGCTGATTTTCTTTTAAAGTTTTTACAATTGCTTCAAAGGCGTTTTTGCGATTTTCTTCTTTTTTGTCTGTTAAAAGCGTCAAGGTCATCTCTAGACCTAAGTCTTGCTCTGCAACATTAAATTTTAGCGAGGCCATTGTTTCGTCAAATAAACGATTCCATGCCCCTCTGCCCGTAAGTGATTTATCAATAAATAATTCTTCAACCCGCTCTTCAAGCTGATAGGGTTTTGCTTTTCTTAATTCATCAAACCAAGGCTTATATCGTGCCAAGGCCTTATCATTTGCAAAAGCCTCTAGCAGGGTTTTTTCTTTGATTTGATTTAATTCTAATGAAAAGAATATTGTGTGAGATGAAAGGCTAGTTAATGCTTCTTGAGTGTCACCCAAAAATTTTACCCGCTCTGGGTCGGCAGTGTTAAGCACATAGTTCAAATATGCAAAAGAGCCAATACGTCCTATTAAGTCGCTAAGTTTTTCAAAAAGGGCAATTACCTCAATTAATTTATTTTGTTGAGTAATATTTGCTAGATTACCCTTATATTTTTCCTCAAAGAGTTTTGCATCAGCTTGAGCTTTCTTTAGGTCTGTTTCAAATTCTTTTGAATTGGGTGAAGGATAGAGGTCGCTTAGATCCCATTGAGGTAAATTGCCAAATTGGTTATTCATTATAATCTTTCAAAAAAGTAATGCAAAAATAGCTAGGTTCAACTTTTATGGACAAATAAAAACTCAATAACAAGCCATTAATAATTATAATTAAAACCCTGTTAAGCGTGAGCGGTTATTCTGGTTCAAAATGATACATTATGATTCGTGTTAAATGTGCGAGAATAGTTATTAAGAGAGTTATTAGGGAATTTAATGGATAAAATTCTTATAGTTGATGATGAGCCAAGCCATCTTACCCAAACCCAAGAAACAGCAATCAAGGCAGGGTTTACTACAATTACAGCTAGATGTGGCAATGAGGCATTATCACTTCTTAGGGCAGATCAAAATATAAAAGCAATGATATTAGACCTAGTTATGCCTGAAATTGATGGCATGGGTGTTTTAAATATTATGCGAAATGAGAGTTTGAATATTCCTGTTATTATTCAAACAGGCAAGGCATCTTTAGATACTATTATTCCTGCGATGCGCTATGGTGCAATAGACTATATTGTTAAGCCTGTATCAACTGAAAGAATAACAATATCGTTGCAAAATGCCCTAAGAATTAAAGGGCTTGAGAATTGTTTGAAAAACGAAAGAGCTAGAAAAAGCGGCATGTTTAATGCCGATGATATTATTACGAAAAGCCCAGCAATGGAGCGAGTTCTCTACCTGATTAATAAAGCTGCAAAAAATACAATTCCTGTATTGCTTGAAGGAGAAAATGGGGTTGGCAAAGAACTTATTGCACGCTCAATTTATGGCGGTGGTGAGAGGAGTGCAAAGCCTTTTATTAGTTTAAATTGCGCCAGCATTAAAAAAGAGCAAATTGATTCTGTTCTTTTTGGACATGTAATAGGTGCTTTTAATAATGCAAAAACTAGTCATAAAGGAAAATTTGAAGAAGCGCATGGTGGCACGTTATTCCTTGATGAAATAGGCGAGCTACCCAGTGACACTCAAGAAAAGTTATTACAGGTTATCCAAAATGGTGAGATAAAACCCGAAGGGTCAATGGAGGCAAAAAAAATTGATGTCCGGCTTATTTCAGCTACTAATAAAAGGCTTTTAACATTAGCAAAAAACGGCATCTTTAGAGAAGATCTTTATTATCGGCTCAATGTCTTTCCTATTTATATACCCCCTTTGCGTGATAGAATGGAAGACATTGCCCCATTGGCTGAGCATTTCATAAACCGCTTTAGTGCTGAAACAGGACGGCGAATTCATGGAATTGAAGCCAATGCTATGCAATTGCTAAAAAGTTATGATTGGCCAGAAAATATCAGGCAATTTGAAAATGCGATTTTTAGATCGGTTACTTTGGCTCAAAATGCATGGTTGCAACTATCGGACTTTCCACAAATAACTAATACTATAAAGCAGGCCATTAATAATAATGACAAAAGCAAATTTATTCAAAGAACGCCAATTCATATTGATGACATGCCGCTTGTTTTAAATAAAAATGAAACTTCTACTAAAATAAATGATCGGTTTTTAACAGAAAATGGTGGCATAACGCCAATTGCTCAACTTGAGAAAGAACTTATAATTTTTGCTCTAAAACGCCATAGTGGTAAAATGTCTAAAATTGCTAGAGAACTTGGTATTGGCAGGTCAACCCTATACCGTAAGTTAAAAGAATATGGGCTTGAGCAAACAATTGATAAGAATGCTGCTTAAAGCCTTCACTTTTTTGCTATCTTAATTGAATAATCAAAACGTTTGAGCTAAACGAAATAGATGATTTTATTTTTTTCATATAGTTAGGCATATAAATAATGAGAAATTATTACGCTCGTTTTGTTAGCTTTGCATTATTTATTATTTTTGCAAGCCCTATTTTTGCACAAGAGACCCTTATTATTGACGGAGTTGAAGTCACACGAGTAATAATTGCCCCGCCACGTAGCCCAATCGCCCTCATTATTAAAGATGGCCTTTATAAAGACTATAAATCCTCTAAATTCGAATCAAAATCATATTTTGCAAAGCAAAAACTTTATTATTTTTATGGCTCAAGACATTTCGAGCCACTTTGGCTTACAAATGATGCAAGCGGAAAACCTGAGTTATCTAAAAAAGCACTCGAAATTTTGAAGGTTTTTGAAAATAGTGCTAGCAGTGGACTAAACCCAAATGATTACCTAAGCGATGCAATTGATCTTAATACAATTGGCTCAAACCCCGTTGACTTAGCCCATTTTGAAACGGCTTTTTCTGCCGCCACAATGCAATATGCTTCTGATATTTATGGCGGTCGCATCAAACCACGCACTGTTTCTGTAAATTTGGATTATAAACCAAATAAAATTGATGAAAATGATCTTTTTCTTAAGTTAGCAAGTTCTAATAATCCTACAAAAATTCTTTTTGAACTTGAACCAAAACAAAGGGAATATGTTGCACTTAAAGCCGCTTTAGCCTCTCATCTTTTAGAAAAACAAGAAGAGGTACTCATTGTTCCTAACGGCAAAATACTAAGGGTTGGAGAAACCGATGCCCGCGTACCTTTGCTTCGTGAAAGATTTAATATTATCTTACCAAATGTTGGTGGTGATATTTATGATGAAGGGCTTCTAGCTGAAGTTGAAAATTTCCAAAGCACGGCTGGCTTACAAGTTGATGGAATTATTGGCCCTGCAACAATTGCCGCCATGAACGGAAATAAAAACGCCTCTAAAGAAGACATTATTGCCAATATGGAAATTTGGCGTTGGATGCCACGTGATTTAGGTGATTTTCATGTTTTTGTTAATATTCCACAATATTGGCTTGAGGTAGTAAAAAATGACAAGGTTGTACATTCAACTCGTGTGGTAGTAGGTAAAACAAAGTTCAAGACAGTTGCTTTTTCTGACAATATCAAACATGTGGTTGTTAATCCCTATTGGAATGTTCCTCGCTCTATTCTTAACAATGAGATTGCTCCCAAAGTATTTAAAAACCCTTCATATCTTGCTGCCTCTAATATGCAGCTTTTATCAGGAAGTGGTGTTGTTGATGCGACAAAAATTGACTGGTCAACTGCCAATATGAATAATTATAGAGTTCGTCAACTTCCCGGACCCAGAAATGCACTTGGAAGTGTGAAATTCTTATTCCCAAATAAGCATGCAATTTATCTACATGATACTCCATCAAAATCTTTGTTTTCTCGCTCCTCTCGTGCCTTTAGCCATGGCTGCGTTAGAGTAAAAAACCCATGGGAGTTTGCTCAAGCACTTTTGCAGGTTGAGCCAAAACTTCGATATGCAAGTGTCAAATCTCAAAGAGTTGATGGTGGAAAAGAGAGATGGAATAATTTATCATCTCCAGTGCCTGTTCATCTTACCTATTTTACTATTAGAATTGACGATGAAGGAAATATCCACTCGTATAGTGATATTTACGGACATAATAAACGCCTTAAGGCTTTATTAGGCATATAAATAGTCCATTTTTATCTTTAAGTATTTTTGCCCAAGTTATGCCGTGTTTTTCATTCATTTAAAAAATGAAATAAAAAGCAACAATTTTTTTAGCATTAATAAAGTCTAAATTCACTAAATGCTAGAAAAGGGGAATAATATCCCTATATTAGGGTTGAGTTAACTGGGGCATTAGAGTGAAAATTATTTCTAATAAAAGCAAGATATTTAAAGCGATGATAATGATGATTATCTCGCTTATGATTTCTTCGTCATTTGCTGTTGTCGGCGCAAATGGTGCAAGAGGTGATCGCACGCTTTACCTTTATTATACTCACACAAAAGAAACTGCCAAAATTACTTTTAAACGCAATGGCCGCTATGTCAAAAAAGGCCTTAGCGAACTTAACCATATGACACGTGATTGGCGACGAAACGAGCCAACCAAAATGGATCCTGCTTTATTTGATCTTTTGTGGGAAGTTTATCAGGAAAGTGGAGCAAGCGGCCCAATTCATATTGTTTCTGCTTATCGCTCCCCTACCACAAATAATATGTTGCGCACAAAGTCTAAAGGGGTTGCAAAAAACTCTCGCCATACGCATGGCCAAGCAATTGATTTTTATATTCCAGGGGTTAGGGTTTCAAAGGTAAGAGAAATTGCCATGCGTAAACAAGTTGGCGGAGTTGGATATTACCCCACTTCAAATTCTCCGTTTATACATCTTGATACAGGCAATGTGCGTGCTTGGCCTCGCATGACCAAAGCACAGCTACAAAGGCTTTTCCCAAGTGGAAAGACTTTACATGTGCCAAATACTGGCGTTCCGCTTTCTAATAAGGGTTATCAATTAGCATTGGTTGAATGGAAAAAATGCCGCGCTGTTCCTTGCAACCCAAGATCAACAACAAGAGTTGCAAATACAATAAATACTCGTGCCAATTCAAATAAGAAAAAAAATAGCCCAGCAGATGATGGAACTCCTAAAAATCTGTTTGATTTATTCTTTAACAATGAGGATAATGAGGGAAGCGAAGAGGGAAATATCTCAGTTGCTTCAAGAACCACCCCTGTTCAAGCAAGTATTATTTCTGCTCGCAAACCAATAAAAGCACCCACTCCTCATAGTCGACCAAATTCTATCCAGCTTGCTCAAATAACTGCGCCTACTCCATCAGTGCGCCCTATAAGTATTTTTGAAAGTCAGGATATAAAACTTCAAGACACACTGAAAACAAATGACGCTATTCAAACAGCCTCAATAGATGAGGATAATAATGTTCCAACACCTCGTATATTGCTTTCTAGACTTGATGATAGGCAGATAAATTCTGAGCTAACAGCTTATGCGCCAATTAGGATTTCTACTCCAGATGCTCAACAAGCAGTTAAAGATTTGATTGAAAGAAACATAAAAGAAACCTCAGCTAATATTATATCTCAAAATAGCACCTTGGCAGATATACCCCAAGATATTATCGATAGTAGCTTTGGAGCTGTAATAAATGCTGGGTTATCTCAGCCCCAAAAAATAGAATTATTAAAGCCAGAAAAAACCCAACAAACATTCTTTAGTCAGCGTTCAGTTGCAATATTCGCACCAGACCTTGACCATGTTGGAGAAATATTTACTGACCCATCAAAAATAAGTTCTTCTCGTTATGCTATAATGTTTGAACCAGATGAAGCTGATTTTAACCCCGCAAGTGAATTAGGTCGTTTTGGATCAAAATTATCTTTTGATAATGATGCAAGTTCGGGTCTAAAAATGAACAAATTTATTTCTTCTTCTCCTTTAATTATAGCTTTGCGATAAGCTAGTTTTTTAAGTTACAAGCGTTAGAATATCTGATAAAAAACCAGCAATGAAAATAATGATTGAACTTTTGTGAGCCAAAAAACCAACACACCATTGCTTGATAAAATATCAAAGCCATCTGAGATGCGCAATTTTTCTTTGCCGCAGCTGAGCGACCTCTGTAGTGAAGTACGTAATGAAATGATTGATGCAGTTTCTGTAACTGGTGGTCATTTGGGTGCTGGGCTTGGCGTGGTTGAATTAAGCGTTGCGCTTCATTATGTTTTTAATACTCCAGATGATCGTTTAATTTGGGACGTTGGGCATCAATCCTACCCTCATAAAATATTAACTGGACGAAAAGACAAAATGCGTAGTTTACGCCAAAAAGATGGATTGAGTGGTTTTACAAATCGAAAAGAAAGTGAATATGACCCGTTCGGCACTGGTCATTCATCTACTTCGATTTCAGCAGGCTTGGGCATGGCGGTTGGTTCAGAATTAAACAATGAAATACGCAATGTTGTTGCAGTGATTGGCGATGGCGCAATGAGTGCTGGCATGGCCTATGAGGCGATGAATAATGCTGGAGCGATGGACGCTCGTTTAATCGTTATTCTTAATGATAATGATATGTCAATTGCTCAGCCAACTGGGGCGATGTCTTCTTATCTTGCTCGACTTGTTTCAAGTCCGGGTTATCGCTCTGTGCGTAAAGGGGTAAAAAACATTACCGAAAAATTACCGCACGCCATTCATAAAAGAGCAAAGCAAACCGAAGAATTTGCCCGTGGTTTATTAGGTGCTGGAACTTTATTTGAAGAGATGGGCTTTTATTATGTTGGGCCAATTAATGGACATAATCTAGACCACTTACTCCCAGTCTTACGCAATGTTCGTGATGCTAAAAATGGCCCGATACTCGTTCATGTTGTTACAAAAAAAGGCAAAGGCTATGAACCTGCCGAAAATGCGCTTGATAAATATCACGGGGTTGGTAAATTTAATGTAGTTACTGGGGCGCAAGATAAAACCCCAAGCAATGCACCAAGCTATACATCAGTTTTTTCATCATCACTTATTGCTGAGGCAAAAAAAGACGATAAAATTGTGGGTATTCATGCGGCGATGCCAAGTGGAACTGGCTTGGATAAATTTGAAGAAATTTATCCTAAACGTTGTTTTGATGTTGGAATTGCTGAACAGCACGCCGTTACTTTTGCTGCTGGATTAGCTTGTGAAGGACTTAAACCATTTGTTGCAATTTACTCGAGCTTTTTACAGCGTAGCTATGACCAAATAGTCCATGATGTAGCCATTCAAAAATTACCAGTTCGCTTTGCAATTGATAGGGCTGGTTTTGTTGGTGCAGATGGTCCAACCCATGCAGGCAATTATGACAGTGCTTTCCTTGGGGCAGTTCCTAACATGGCTCTCATGGCGGCCTCTAACGAAGCAGAATTGCGCCACATGGTTGCTACTGCTGCAGCTTATGATGAAGGGCCTATTGCGTTTCGTTATCCACGGGGAGAAGGAATAGGCGTTGAACTTCCAACTATTGGAAAAATACTTGAAATTGGCAAAGGTCATATTGTTCAAGAGGGATCAAAAATTGCAATTTTAAGCTATGGAACGCAATTAGAGGAATGTAAAAAAGCTGCAAAAATTCTTGCTTCACTTGGTCTTTCTACCACTGTTGCAGATGCACGCTTTATGAAACCACTTGATACAGATTTGATTACGCAATTGGCAAAAAACCACGAAACATTACTTAGTGTCGAAACCGCAAGCATTGGCGGTTTTGGCTCGCATGTAGCTTCATTTTTAGCTTTATCTGGCTTGCTTGATGGCAATTTAAAATTTCGCCCGCTAATGATCCCTGATCGATTTGATGAACATGCAAGCGTTGATGACTTATACCAAGCAGCAGGTCTAGATCATAAAGGGATTGTAGCAAGTGCACTCAAGTCAATTGGGCAGGTAAATAAAATCAGCCAGATTTTATAGGCTAAATAATTTAGCCAACATCAGGCACCATGCCAAGGGCGTGCATATATAAATCTAAAATAGCTTCCTGCTCCATTCTATCCGCTTTATCAATTTTACGGATACGCACTACTTGGCGTAAAATTTTTGCATCAAAACCATTGCCTTTTGCCTCTGCATATACTTCACGAATATCATCAGAAATTGTCTTTTTTTCTTCTTCTAAATTTTCAATTCTATCAATAATTGACCGCAATTGCTCGCCTGCTACACCTTGTTCGGACATTTTTCTCTCCTTGGAAATTATCAACGTCATAAGTAAAAAGAAAAGCTCATTAACTCAAGTTTTTTCCTCAAAATTATTTTTTTATCTGTGATAATAATATTGTTACAAATTTAGGCCATAAATTATTATTATAAATCATGATATGTTTGACTTCGTAATACTGAATGAGCAAAAGAGTTATATATGATAAATTTTCGAATCACCTTTTTACCTGTTTTTCTAAAAGCCCTTTTAGGCACAATTATTTTTACGCTTTCAATTTGGTTTATGGCTTCACCTGCATCTGCAGATTTGCAAATTTGCAACAAAACCAATAACCCAATTAATATTTCGCTGGGCTATCGAGCTGAAAGGGGCTGGCAATCTGAGGGTTGGTGGCTGGCTGCACCAAATGATTGTGCAATTGTTTTTAATGGCGACTTAAATGCACGCTATTTCTACTTATTTGCGGTTGACGATATTGGGGGTGGAACATGGGAGGGGAAAATTTACATGTGTACAAAAGATAAAACTTTTACAATTTTTGGAATTGAGGATTGTCTTGCACGTGGATATGAGCGTACTGGATTTTTTGAGGTTGATACGCAAAATAAAGCCGACTGGACACTTGAGTTAACCGAAAAAACCAGTCAGAATTAAAGAAACAACAAAGTAAGAGAAATCATGAAGCGGCAAAGACGCATAAAAATCCTAGCAACTATTGGCCCCGCTTCAAATGATGAGAAAACACTTGAACAATTAGTGCGTGCAGGTGCTGATGTTTTTCGTATTAACATGAGCCATGCTAGCCATGAGGTTTTGGCAGCAAGCGTAAAACTCATTCGAAAAGTAGAAAAATCTGTTGGTCATCCAATTGGTATTTTGGTTGATTTGCAAGGTCCAAAACTTCGAGTGGGTAAATTTTTAAATGGTTTTTGCACGCTCAAACATAATGATTATTTTATATTTGATACTGATAAAAAAGATGGCGATCACTCTCGTGTCTATCTTCCACACCCCGAGATTTTTAACTCAATATCAAAGGGTGATAACCTCTTGCTAGACGATGGTAAAATCCAGCTTATTGTGACAGAAGTTGAAAAAAATAAAATAACTAGCCAAGTTATTCATGGCGGTAAATTATCTGATAAAAAAGGTGTTAGTCTGCCTGATACATTATTGTCGCTTGGCGCACTTACTAAAAAAGATTATGCTGATCTTGATGCAGCACTTGAAAATGATGCCGATTGGATTGCACTTTCTTTTGTTCAGCGACCTGACGATATTTATGACATAAGAAAAATTGTCAAGGGAAAAGCTGGGATTTTAGCAAAAATTGAAAAACCCCAAGCAGTTGAGCGACTAGAGGAAATTATTTTATTAAGTGATGCCATAATGATTGCTCGTGGTGATCTTGGGGTTGAAATGCCAATTGAATCTGTCCCTGGGTTGCAAAAACAGATGATTCGCAAAGCAAGAAAACATGGCAAACCTGTGGTTGTTGCAACCCAAATGTTAGAATCAATGATTAGCGCACCAGTGCCAACTCGTGCTGAAGTTTCTGATGTTTCAACTGCCGTATTTGAGGGGGCAGATGCAGTTATGCTATCTGCTGAAAGTGCCGCTGGGGATTATCCAATAAAAGCGGTTGAAATGATGAATAGGGTTGCAATTGCGGTTGAGGGGGATAAAAATTTCACCTCAATAATTCGAGCCCAAGCAACCGAACCTGAAGCAACAGCCGCTGATGCAATTTCTGCCGCCACTCGACAAGTTGCCGAAACTCTTAATCTAGCAGCGATTGTTACTTATACTTCTTCTGGCTCAACTGGGCTTCGTGCTGCACGAGAGCGTCCTGCCACTCCTATTATTGCTCTATCACCAAACCTTCGTACTGCACGACGTTTAGCACTAGTTTGGGGCTTGCATTGTGTGCAAACCGAGGACGCAAAAAGCCTTGAAAATATGGTCGAGCGGGCAACCTCAATTGCACTTCTTGAAGGAATTGCTCGCCTTGGTGATAGAATTGCTATCACGGCTGGCGTTCCACTTGGCACGCCAGGTGCTACAAATATGCTACGGATTGCATTTGTTGCAGACAACAAAAAACCCGCTAGAAAACATAAGCGGGTTAAAAGTCATAAAAAAGCCAAGCTAGATAAGTAATCTAAAAGATTAAACCTTAATCTCTTAGTTTAGCCAATGGCCTATTAGCTTAGCCTTGGCGTGCTTTAAAGCGTTTGTTCACTTTATTAATAATATAAACACGTCCTCTGCGACGAACCAATTTATTATCACGATGACGGCCCATCAGTGCTTTTAGAGAATTACGAACCTTCATCTTAAATATCCTTATCGTCAAAAATTATTGGCAAAAGCCAAGTTGTTGGCGTTTATTTAGTGGTTTGAAGTGACTGTGTCAATATGTTGTTTGCCAAGTATTCCCACTTACTAGCTAGTTTACCGCTAACAAGGCATGTTTTGCTAAAATTACCTCATATTTTTAGAGGTAAACTAATGCGTATAATCGACATGACTAGCCTAAACATCTTAGTAGCAGACAGTAATAATTATATGCTTAAAATAATTCGTGCCATGTTGCGAGGTTTTGGTATTTCTAATATTCGTGAGGCAAGTGATGGAGCTATTGCCTTAGAAGAATTAAATACTCACCTTATTGATATAGTGATTGCTGACTATGCGCTTGAAACACTTAATGGCGTTGAATTAGTAGAATTAGTACGTGGAGCAGAAGATAGTCCAAATCGTTTTGTGCCAATCATTATGCTTTCAGCCTATACCGAGAAGTGGAGAATTGAGGCGGCACGAGATGCAGGTGTTAGTGAATTTTTATCAAAACCACTTTGCGCTAATGACTTATATTTACGCCTTGTTGAAGTAATAGAAAAACCACGTCAATTTGTCCGTACTGATCGCTATATTGGCCCCGATAGAAGACGGCACGATAGCTCAACTTATAAAGGAATTGAGCGACGAGAAAGCGAAATTGAAGAAGTTTATCCTATTGACACCAACAACAAAACTGCAGCTGATCTTGTTGATGAACTATTTTAGAGGCTGCCTAGAATAATATTTTCCAATGACAAATACTTTTTTTGAAATGAAACCCACTGTCGTTTGTCATGCTGAACGAAGCTGAAGCAGCTTAGACCCTTCACTTTCGTTCAGGGTGATGCGGAGGAAAAATTAATAGTTTATCTAGCACTATCCTTATTTACATCAACCCTTGCGCCAATGATGGCAGGCAATTAAACGACCTCTACCTATATCATCAATTTGTGGACGCTCTTTAGCACATTTTTTGTCAGCCATTGGGCAACGGGTGCGAAAGGTACAACCAGATGGTGGGTTAATTGGGGAGGGAATTTCGCCTGTTAAACCCTCAATCGTTCGTTCTCGTGCTTTTATTGGGTCAGGTACTGGCACTGCTTTTAGCAGGGCTTTTGTATAGGGGTGTTTTGGCTCATCATACAAATCACCAGAGGATGCAAGTTCAGCTATTCGTCCTAAATATAACACCATTATTCTATCAGAGACATGACGCACCACGCTTAGATCATGGCTAATGAAAATAAGCGTTAGGCCAAACTCATCTTTAATATCTCTTAGCAGGTTTAAGATTTGCGCCTGCACCGAAACATCAAGTGCTGAAACAGGCTCATCACATATTATCAGTTTTGGCTCGGTAATCAGTGCCCTTGCAATGCCAATACGTTGCGCTTGCCCACCAGAGAATTCATGCGGGAAGCGAGAAATCATTTCGGGCAATAGGCCAACCGACTTCATCATCGCCAAAACTTTTTGTTGACGCTGAGCTTGATTTAGCTGTGGCATTAAAGATCTAAGAGGGTCAGCAATTATCTCACCAACTGTGAGGCGTGGGTTTAATGAAGCCAAAGGATCTTGAAAAATAATTTGCAAATCTTTTCTATGTGGGCGCATTTTGCGCCAGCCAAGTTTGGTTAAATCATCACCAAGCCAAACTACCTGCCCACTGTCAGGCTCAAGCAATTGTAAAATACAGCGCCCCAAAGTTGATTTGCCACAACCGCTTTCACCTACAATACCAAGTGTTTCTCCTTTTGTGAGAGAAAAGCTAATATCTTCAATTGCGGTTAGGGTTTGTTTTTTTACAAACATGCCACCCGAGATAGGAAAAGTTTTTTTAAGGTCATTTACCTCAAGCAATATATTGCTCATTCGCTACTCTCCTTATCGCCAAGTTTGCCTTTATAAAAACAAGCATTTGAGCGGCCGTTTTTTTCTACAATAAGTTTTGGCTCTTCAATCAAACACCGCTCCATTGAATAAGCACAGCGAGGGTGAAAGGCACAACCACTTGGTAAGTTCTCTAAACTTGGAGGCAGGCCATCAATTGGCTCAAGCCGTTTTTCTGGGTCATCAATATGCGGAGTTGAGTGTAATAATCCAAATGTATATGGGTTTTTTGGTGAATAGAATGTTTCATCAACATTCCCCTTTTCCACCATCTTACCAGCATACATAACCATCATTCTATCAGCAATTCCTGCTACCACCCCTAAGTCATGGGTAATGAGAATAAGCGAAGTTCCAAAGTCTTTTGTTAGACCTTTGAATAATTCAAGCATCTGCGCCTGCACCGTTACATCAAGTGCGGTTGTTGGCTCATCAGCAATTAAAATTTGCGGCTCGCATGAAAGCGCAATTGCAATCATTACTCTTTGGCGCATTCCGCCCGATAGTTCATGTGGAAAGCGAGTTATCACCTGAGAAGCATCAGGCAAACGCACCGCATCTAACATTCTTATTGCCTCAGCTGTTGCTGCCTTTTTATTCATGCCCTTATGGAGGGTTAAAACTTCAACCATTTGGTCGCTAATGCGCAAAAAAGGATTAAGCGAGGTCATGGGGTCTTGGAACACCATTGAAATTTTATTACCACGGATTTTATTTAAATTTTTTATTTCAAGCCCTAAAAGCTCCTGTCCTTCAAATTTAACAGAACCTGTTGCATGACCGTTTTCAGCTAGTAGGCCAAGTGCTGCTAAAACAGTTTGGCTTTTGCCTGAACCACTTTCACCAACAATTGCTACTGTTTCACCCTTAGCAATATTAAAGCTAACATTATTAACCGCCTTCACCTCTCCATTTATGGTGGTGAAATTAACGCTTAAACCCTTTACTTCAAAAATAGACATATGCTTCTCCTAGCGATCTTTTGGATCGAGTGCATCACGCAAACCATCGCCGATGAAAAAGAATGAAAAAAGGGCTGTTACAAAGAAAAACAACGGGAAGCCCAATTGCCATAAAGTGCCATAAAGCACTTGCCCAGCCCCTTCCGAGATAAGCGCACCCCATGAGGTGTTTGGCTCTTGCACACCAAGCCCTAAAAAAGAAATAAAACTCTCAGTTAAAATCATTAAAGGAACTAATAGCGAGGCATAAACAATAACAATGCCAAGCAAATTGGGTATGATATGACGAGTGATAATAGTAAAACGATTTAGGCCACCTGCAATTGCGGCTTCAATAAATTCTTTATTTCGCAAAACCATTGTTTGCCCACGCACAATACGTGACATATCAAGCCATGAAATAAGCCCAAGCCCCACAAATAACATTTCAATGGATCGACCAAAAACTACCAATAATAAAATAAGCACAAACATATATGGAATAGACATTAAAATATCGACCAAGCGCATCATGATATTATCTAGGCGACCACCAAAATAGCCAGCGATTGCGCCATAAAGCGTGCCAACAATTACCGCAATGCCAGCACCAATAATTCCAACCATCAATGAAATTTGGCTTCCTTGAGCAACTCTTGCAAATAAATCACGCCCCAAAGGGTCAGCACCAAAATAATGTTTTGTTGTAAATGATGGTTTACCATCTTGTGCCACAGAGCCCAAAATTGCCCAGTCAATTTCTTCATTATTCCATGGGGTAAAATAAGGAGCAGCAAAGGCAAAAATTATAATTAGAGATAGAATTATCAAACTAACAACGGCAGCTTTATTTTTGAAAAACCTGCGCCTAGCATCTGACCAAAGCGAATGACTTTTACCCATGCCTTGGGCTGCCATATTATCGGCCATTTTAGCGATTTTTTTTGATTTAAATACCATTATATCGCTCCCTAATATCTTATCTTTGGGTCTATCCAAGCATATAGGATATCAACGACCAAATTAAACATTATTGTAAGAAAGCCCATTAAAATGGTAATACCCATAATCACAGAATAATCTCGATTTAGGGCACTTGATACAAACATCTGCCCAATGCCACCCGTTGAAAAATACATATCAATTACCACTGAGCCAGTTATCATGCCAACAAAGGCTGGCCCTAAATAAGTGATGACAGGTAAAAGAGCTGGCTTTAGCGCATGTTTGAAAATTATTTGTGTGTTCGATAGGCCTTTAGCCTTTGCAGTGCGAATGAAATTTGAATTTAATACTTCTAGCATTGATGAGCGGGTGATGCGGGCAATGCTTGCCATATATGATGTTGAAAGTGCTATTACGGGCATGACGAGATATTGCCACTGTCCTCCGTTCCAGCCTCCGCCTGGTAGCCAGCCAAGCGTGAGTGTAAATATTATCACCAAAATTGGTGCCATAACAAAATTGGGCAAAACTTGTGCGCTAATTGAAAAGCCAACAGCTGTGTAATCTATCCAGCTATTATGTTTTATTGCGGCAACAATGCCAAGCGAAACGCCCACCGAAACCGCAAGAACAAACGACCAAATGCCATATGTTAATGTAATGGGGAAGCCCTGAGCGATAATGTCATTTACCGACCTATCTTTATATCTAAACGAGGGTCCAAAATCAAATTTTGTTACAATATCAACCACATAATTTATTAACTGCTCGTGATAGGGCTTATCCAGACCATATTTTATTTCAAGATTTAACAAAACCTGCGCTGGTAATGGACGCTCAGAAGTAAATGGCCCACCCGGAGCTGATTTCATTATAACAAAAGAAAAAACTATCAAAACAAGCAACGTAGGGATAGCAATCCCTATTCGCTTCAAAATAAAAATAAACATGCCGTTAAAACCCCAAAGAAAAAGCCTCGCACCAAAATTGATGCGAGGCTGATTTTTTATAATCTATTATTTAACCTTATAAAGGTCACGGCTATACCAGTTTTGTTCAACATTTTTAACTGGCCATGAACCAATAATATCTGCTCCCATCATATATACCCCAGTATAATGATAAACAGGAATTAGTGGCATTTCATTAGCAAGAATTTCTTCAACTCTTGTATAATTATCACTTGGATCAGAAGCAGTTTTCGCATCTGTCATTAGCTTATCAACTTCGGCATTAGAATATTTGCCATCGTTATAACCAGATGGAGTTGTTAGCAGATCAAGGAAGGTAGAGGCTTCGTTATAATCGCCACACCAGCCACCACGTGCTAGGTCAAAGTCTTGCTTGCCACGAACTTCAAGGAATACTTTCCATTCCTGATTAGCTAGAGTTACTTCAGCACCAAGTTTTTGCTTCCACATTTGAGCGGCAACAGTTGCAACCTTCTTATGAGCTTCTGAAGTATTGTAAAGAAGTTCAAAGCTAAGTGGGTTATCAGCATTATAACCAGCAGCTTCCATAAGTTCTTTAGCTTTTGCATCACGTTCTGCTTGGCTCATTTTGGCAAAAGCAACATCAGGAACTGTAAAGTTTGCTGTAGCACCCGGAGTGAATGTAAATGCTGGGAATTGGCCGCCCTTTAGAACCTGCTCAGTTACAACAGATCTATCAAGTGCATAAGAAAGTGCTTGGCGAACTCTTACGTCCTTAAATGCTTCTGGCCCACTATCAGATACATTAAAGCTATAATAATAAGAACATAGTTTGGGGAATGAAAGGGCTTGGTCTGGATATTTCTTTTTAAGATCAGGATATTGACCAGCAGGAACTTCTGTTCTATCAAGCTCACCCGCAAGATAACGAGTTAGTGCGATATTTTCATCATTGATTACTAATGCTACAACTTTATCGATAACAGTTTCACTATCATTCCAATAATTTGGGTTACGCTCACGAACAGAACGCTCGCTTGGCACATGCTCGGTTAAAACATAAGCACCGTTTGAAACAATATTTTCAGGTTTTGTCCAATCTGTTCCAAATTCCTCAACTACTTTTTGTGGTGAAGGGAAGGTTGATGCATGAGTTGTCATTGCTGCAAAATATGGCAATGGAGCGGTTAGGTTTACTACTAATGTATGATCGTCAGGAGCACTTACACCAAGCTCACTAGGTTCTTTTTCACCAGCAACAATTTCACTAGCATTTTCTAGTGACATGATTTCCATGAACCAAGCATAAGGAGATGCTGTTTTAGGATCAGCTAGACGTTGCCATGAATAAACAAAATCACCAGCAGTTACTGGGTCGCCATTTGACCATTTAGCATCAGAGCGAAGTTTAAAAGTATATGTTAAATTGCCATTTGATGCTTCCCAGCTTTCAGCTACACCCGGAATTAGAACACCATCAGCATCTTGATTTAACAACCCCTCAAATAGATCACGAACAAGCTCTGAGCCTGATACATCTTCTACAATTTGTGGGTCAACCGAACTATGCTCATCTAAAACACGATAGGTAAAAGTTTGATCTGCTGCTAGCTCAACACCTGCTGGCACATTTGCCGCCACAACTGGTGCGACTAGAAAAGTCGAGCCAATCAGACTAGCTGCCATTATTTTGGTAATAGATTTCATTGTTATTCCTCCTAAATTAAAACTCAAAAAAATATATTTTTATAAGAAATTTGCTTTTCTTTGAAAGCTAAATTTCCTTATTCTCACCTTATTACTTCCATTAACCTTTTGGCAAGATAATTTACCATTAGGTCAAAGTTTTTTAGAGTTAAATATATAGAAAATACCACATTTTTCTTAGCTTCTTGAGGGTTTGCATCTCTCATTATGACTAGCTCTGCAAGTTAAATTTTTAACTTTTTTACAGTTTTAGACAAAATGAACTTAAGAAATATTTCTACCTCAAGCGTTGTCAAAAGGTCTTTAACAATTGATTAGATGCTTCTCTTCGTTCAGCATGACATAGAGCATATTGGGTTTTATATTTTATCCCTATCAAAAACAGCTGATCCCCACCTTCTACCCCCAAAAATTAGCTAGATTGGCAGCACCTCGTTTTTCTTATGCCTTTTCAACCAGTGCTGCTACGCCCATTCCTCCTGCGGTACAAACCGAAATTAGCGCACGGTTTTTATTCTCGGTGTTAAGCAACTTTGCAGTATTGGCTAAAATGCGTGCGCCAGTTGCGGCAAACGGGTGACCATAGGCCAAAGACGAGCCTTTTACGTTTATTTTTTTAGGATCAATTTTACCCATTACTTTGTCACGCCCAAGAACTTGCTTACAATATGATTTATCATTCCATGCTTTAAGAGTGCATAAAACTTGTGCCGCAAATGCTTCGTGAATTTCAAATAAATCAATATCATCAAAAGTTAAATCAGCACGTTTTAACATGTCGGATACTGCGATGGTTGGAGCCATTAACAGTCCATCACCTGCACCAAAATTATTTGCGCCGACTGATCCCATTGTAAGATATGCAAGCACTGGAAGCCCACGCTCTTTTGCCCATTCTTCGCTTGCCAAAAGCACAGTTGAAGCACCATCGGTAAGTGGAGTTGAATTGGCGGCGGTTAATGTACCAAAGCCTGATTTTTTATCAAAGGCTGGCTTCATACTTGCCATTTTTTCTAACGTGCTGTCTGCTCGCACATTATTATCTTTCACTATGCCAGCGCATGGCACAATTAAATCATCATGATAGCCATCATCAATTGCCGCAGAAGCATTTTTATGACTTTCATAGGCCAGTTTATCTTGCGCCTCTCGAGTTATTCCCCATTCACGAGCCATAAGCTCGCAATGCTGACCCATAGACATTTTTGTGCGTGGCTCGTTCACCGACGGTGCGCTTGGGGTTAGTTCACCAAAGGAAAATCCTTTGAACACGCCGAGTTTTTCGCCAAACGAGCGGGCACGAGAAAGTTTAATCATGCGATGAGCAAATTTTTTACCAAATACAACGGGGCTATCTGAAATAGAATCTGCACCTGCTGCAATGCCGCTTTCAATTTCACCAGAGGCAATTTTTGCTCCCAATGTAAGGGCGGCTTGAAGAGAAGTGCCGCAAGCTATTTGAATTGTTGTACCCGGAGTGAAGGGAGAAAAACCAGCGTCAAGAGTTGCCTCACGTGCAAGGTTAAAATCTTTTGAATGATTGATAACAGCACCTGCCATCACTTCGTCAATTTTTGCGCCCCTAAGACCATATTTATCTGCCAACCCGCCAAGTGCAGTTGATAGCATAGAGAGGTTAGTTTCGTTTGTATAACCAGTATATGCACGACAAAATGGAATGCGTGATCCACCAATTATTGCAACTCTTCTAAGTTGCTTTGCTTTTATTTGTTTTACCATTATATAAAATTCCCTCTTATGCTTTGCCATCTTTGCGGGCTTTAAGCGGCCCACCTAAGAATGGCGCAAATCCTGTGCCAAATATCACGCCAATATCTGCTAAATCCGCATTGGCTACAATTTTTTCTTTTACGCATTTTTCAGTTTCATCAACTAGCGGTTTAACTAGCTCACGCCCTAGCGCAACTAAATCTTTATGCTCTGGTGTTTCACCTTTTTGCGCTTTGCCTTTTTCCCATACATAAAAGCCTTCGCCTGTTTTTTTACCTAGTTTTTTGGCTTTTACTAATGCAGCAAATTTTGAATTTTCAGCTACTGGAAAACCGACTTCCTCAGCAACAGATTTACCAACGTCTAATCCGACCATATCCATAAGTTCAATTGGCCCCATTGGCATGCCAAAAGCAACTGCGGCAGCATCGATAAGCTCTTTGCTCTCACCTGCCTCAACTCTGTTTACCGCACCAAGCATATAAGGCATAAGCACCCGATTAACCAAAAAGCCAGTAGCACTTTTTACGATGACGGGTGACTTGCCAATTGCTAGAGCAAAACTTGCGCCCTTTTTGACATCTATTTCTTTGTTATATTTTGATTGAATAATTTCAACCAAAGGTAATTGCACCACAGGGTTAAAAAAGTGCAACCCAATAAGGCGTGACTTATCTTTCAAAACGCTAGCTATTTTCTCAAGCTCTATTGACGAAGTATTAGTTGCCATTATCGCATCTGGCTTCATTTGTTTTTCAGCCGCTTTGAAAATTTCTTGCTTAATTTTAAGATTTTCAACAACCGCTTCAATTACAACATCGGCACGTTTAATGCCCTTGCCCTCAACGTCTGCTTCAATTCGGCTCATTGCTGCAGAAATTAATTGAGGTTTTCTAAGACGTTTTTTAAATAGTTTTTTTGCCCGCTTTAATGCTGGCTCAATTCGCTCAAGATCCAAATCTTGCAAAGTTACTGCCATGCCACGAAATGCGCACCAAGCTGCAATATCGCCGCCCATCACTCCACCACCAATAACATGCACTCGAGCAAACTTTGGCTTGTCTTTGCCGCTTAGTCCCTGTTTTTTTAGCCCCTCTGAGAGGAAAAATAACCGGCGTAGATTATCAGAAGTATCAGACCTCATTAAAGGAGAAAAACCATCAGGCTCGCCCTTAATCATTGCCCGCCAATCATCGCCATGTTTTTCGAACAAGTCAATTAATGCATAAGGAGCTGGATAGTGATTTTTATTAGCTTTTTTTGCAACCGTCTGGCGCATTTTTTTAGCAACAAAGCCACGAAGTGGTGCTTTTGCTAACACAGCCTTTAGGAAAGGGGCTGGTTTACTTTTACGCTTTTGAATAACAGCTTTGCGGCATTCCCAACGTAATTGGTCACGATTTTGCACCAGTTTATCAACTAAGTTCATACCTCGTGCTGCACCAGCGCGTAAATATTTACCTGATAGCATAATGCTCATTGCATTCACTGGCCCTGCTTGCCTTAGCGAGCGACCTGTGCCGCCAAAACCCGGAAACAGGCCAAGTTTAATTTCAGGAAAACCAATACGAGTTTTGTCATTATTTACCGCTACTCGATAGTGAGTTGCAAGAATAAGCTCTAAACCGCCACCAAGGCAAAAGCCATGCACGCCAGAAACAAATGGGGCTTTTAGTCTTTCAATACGAGCAAATAATTTATGCACCCTTTCAAGCGAAGTTGGCATGGTTTTCATCATTTCGCCAAATTCACTAATATCAGCACCAGCAATAAAGCCGCTATCTTTATCTGATAATAAGATCACACCTATTAATTCATCAGATGCTATTAAGTCCTCAAAACGAGAAACCAAATTTTCAAGCTCGGTTAATGCAGCACTTGAAAGCACGTTTACGGGTGATTTTGGCGTATCGATTGTTAACCAGCCGATTTTTTCTACGTCAATTTTGAAACGCCAAAATTTTGTCTTTGGCATCTTTGGTTGCGGCGTTTTTGCCATCTGATTATATTCCCTCTTTTAATTCAAATATTATTTTTTTGTTGTTGGCTTTTTAGCAACTGCTTTTTTAGTTGCAGGTTTTTTAGCAGGTGCTTTTTTTGCAACTGGTTTTTTAGTTGCAGTTTTAGTTTTTACCAAGGCGTTTTTAGCAACTTTTGCTAAAGCATGACTAGTTGCTTTTACAACCGCCTTAGATTTTGCTACCGGCTTTGCCTTAGATTTTTTTGCTACTCTTTTAGCTGGCGGAGTATAATTCTGCCCCAAAACACCAGCTTCAAAGTCATCAACTTTAACAACTTTTTTTGTTACCTCATCGGCAGCACGCATTATCTCTACTTCATTGCCGTTTAATACCCCTGCCTCAATCGCATCATCAAAAATATCACGATCAAGCCTGCGAGAAATTACACCTTTTTTAATTGCTCGTAAAAATTTTGTTTCAATTTCTTCAGCCGCTACAACTTTTTTCAAGGCATCTTCAAGCATGCCTGTTCTGTCATCTGGATCATCAGTAAAATAAGTGCCAGATGTTAAACGATCACGCATTTCACTTGGCCTAAGAACAGAGCGGGCAAGCCTTGCATTCTCTTTATCGCTTGCAGCAAAACTATGCGCCCCAAGTGGAAAGACCAAAATGCGCATAATTATAGACATAAAGATATTTGGAAAATTGCGGAAAACTTCAACAAAATTCTTCTCCATTGTGGCAATGCAATCTTTAGCAATTGCATCAACAATGGGTGCATCTTCTTTTTGCCGCCCATCATCTTCAAAGCGTTTTAAGGTTGCTGAAAGTAAATATAATTCTGACAATATATCTGCCATACGGCCAGAAATCATCTGCTTACGTTTAATTGCGCCACCTAAATAAATCACTGTCCAATCGGCAACAAGTGCAAAACTTTGGCTATAACGATGTAATTTACGATACCATTTTGCCATACGGTGATCTACTGGAGTTGAAGCAAAACGGGCAAATGTTATTGCGTGGAAAATTGAACCTGCAATATTTCCAAGCATATATTTGGTATGACCGCCAAAGGCTTTATCAAAATCATTTAAGCCCTCTTCCTTATCTTCATTTTGCAAGGCCTGAATTTCAGAATAAAGGAATGGGTGCGCTCGTAATGAGCCTTGTGCAAAAGTTATCAGCGTTCTAGTGAGAATATTTGCACCCTCAACCGTAATTGCAACAGGAGTTGCGGCATAACCTGAGAAAAGATAATTTGTTGGGCCATCTTGAATAGCACGCCCACCATGAATATCCATCGCATCATTATATCTATCACGCATTGCCTCGGTTGTTTGATATTTTAAAAGGGCAGAAATAACTGAAGGTTTTTCACCCTCATCAACCATAGAGGCAGTTAACCTGCGCGAAGATTCAAATTTATATGCGTCTTTTACTAGGCGAGAAAGCGGATCTGCTACCCCTTCCATTACCCCGATTGGAATATTAAACTGACGGCGAATTCTTGCATAAGCAGATGTTGTGCGAAGAGCATGTTTAATTGAAACTGTGCCAATTGCAGGAAGCGAAATTGCCCGCCCAGTTGAAAGACATTCCATCAACATGCGCCAGCCTTGCCCTGCATATTCTACGCCACCGATTAAAAATTCCATCGGTACAAAAACATCCTTGCCCTTAGTAGGACCATTCATAAATGCAGAGCGAGATGGATAGTGACGTTTGCCAATTTCAACGCCTTTATAATCCGCAGGAACAAGCGCAAGCGTAATGCCGACATTTTTGCCTTTGCCTAAATGATTATCAGGGTCAAACAGATTTACCGCCAAACCAAGCAAACTCGCAACTGGTGCTAAAGTAATGTAACGCTTATCCCAAGACAGACTTACACCAAGGGTTTTTTTGCCCTTATACATGCCATAAGTCACCACGCCAACATCGGGCATTCCCGCTGCATCAGAGCCAGCAGTTGGCCCAGTTAGTGCAAAACAAGGCACTTCTTTACCTTGAGCTAAACGTTTTAGGTATTTTTTCTTTTGTAAATCTGTGCCGTATTTTTCAAGCAATTCACCCGGCCCTAATGAATTTGGCACCATAACAGTAATGCCAGCGGCGACCGAGCGAGAGGCAATTTTTGAAACAATCATAGATTGTGCTTGAGCAGAAAAGCCAAGGCCGCCATGGTCTTTAGAAATTAACATTCCTAAAAAACCCTTGTCTTTTAGGAATTGCCATAACTCAGGCGAAAGATCGGCACGGTTATTGCGTGTGTCCCAATCATCAATCATTTTACAGGCTTCTTCGGTCGGGCCATCAAGAAACGCTTGCTCTTCATCAGAAATAGTAAGGGGGCGAATATTTAGGAGGTTATCCCATTTTGGGCGACCAGAAAATAAATCAGCGTCCCAACCAACCGTGCCAGCATCTAGTGCTTCTTGCTCAGTGGAGGAAACCTTTGGAAGTAGTTTTTTTGTTAGACCATAAACCCAGCTTGTAAGGATTTTCATTCGGATTGATTTAAGCGATAATGCGCCAAGCACAATTGCTGGCAATAAAGCCCACAACCAACCTGCGCCATTAAATATGCATAAAATCCCAACAACCAAAACCGCCACTGCCCAATGCCAAAGTGGTGACTGCCTAAGTGCTAGAATAAAAAATACGACAATTGCGATGATGAAAATTAAAAAAGTCATTTTGCTGGCCTCCAATTGTGCTAAACTCATGTTTAGCATTTATTTATATTCTAACCTATTTTTAGTGCTTATGTATAGTGGTAGACGCTTAGGTTATCTAATTGACTATTAGGTCAACTTTTTTATAGATTATATTTATAAGTAATTCAAATAGTTTTTATTGACCCTAGGTGAGGTAATTGACGTTTAGGTCAATTGATGTGATAGTCTTTAGTAATAATCAATAATAATATATTATGGGAGCAATATAATGACTAGCAAAATTACAAATAAAGATAGGCCTTGGATAGAAAATTACCCAAAAGGGATTTCTTGGGACGCTCCTCTTGATCTTACTCCTGTGCATGAAACAATTCTTGCTTCTTGCGACAAACATGGCCAAAAAATTGCGCTAGACTTTTTGGGTGCAATAACAACTTATGAAAGTCTTGGGCAGCAAATTCGAGCCATGGCTGGAGCTTTGCAAAGCGAATATGGAATTAAAAAAGGCTCACGGGTAGCGATTTTATTACCAAATACGCCATTTTTTCCCGTTGCATATTATGCTGTTTTACTTTGTGGTGGTACAGTTGTTAATTGCAACCCGCTTTATACGGTAAACGAGTTGAGCCATATCATTGGCAATTCTGGTGCTGATTTACTTATCAGCGTTGATTTAGAGGTTGTTTTTGAAAAAGCTGACAAATTGCTTAATCGTGGTGATGTTAAAAAAGTAATTGTTGGGCATTTTCCAGATACGCTTAGTGGAGCTAAAAAAATCCTTTATAAGCTGCTAAAGGGCAAAGAGCTTTCAAAATGGCAGACATCAAATAATGCAAAAAACATTGCTAAATTTAGTGACTTATTAGACTTAGATATTTCTCCAACACCTGTAAAAATTGACGCAAAAAAAGACATTGCGGTTCAGCAATATACTGGTGGTACAACTGGTGTACCAAAGGGTGCAATGCTAACTCATGCAAATATCGCCGCCAACCTTAGTCAAATCATGCTTTGGGGTTGTGGCGTGTTTGAGCCACCTGCAAAATTGGTTGCCGTGTTGCCATTCTTTCATATTTTTGCAATGACTGTTTGCATGAATGTGCCGCTTTCTCGTGGTACTAGTGTTATTATGCTGCCACGGTTTGAAATGAAAATGATGGTGGCTTTACTCAAGCGCACAAAACCAGATATTTTACCTGCCGTGCCAACGCTTACTTTGGCTTTGGCAAATGCGCCTGAGGCAACAAAAGAAGCTCTTTCAACTTTAAAGCTAGTTATTTCTGGTGGAGCAGCTCTCCCCAATGAAACCCGTGAAGCATTTGCTAAAAAATCAGATGTTCTTTTGGCAGAAGGATATGGACTAACTGAATGTTCGCCCGTTGTGACTTGTGCGGCATTATTAGAGCCATCAAAACCTCTTTCAATTGGGCAACCATTACCCGGTACAGATGTTAGGTTTATTGACCTTGAAGATGAAAATAAATTTGTCGAAGTAGGAAAAAAAGGCGAGCTAGTCGTAAAAGGCGCGCAGGTTATGCTTGGCTATTATAATAGTGAAGAGGCAAGCAAAAATGCCTTTGTAAATGGCTGGTTTAGAACTGGTGATGTTGGATATGTTGATAAAGATGGCTATTGCTTTTTAGTTGATCGCATCAAAGATTTAATAATCTGTTCAGGCTTTAATGTCTATCCACGCCATATTGAAGAAGCAGTTTCGAAACATGAAGCGGTTGATGAAGTTACCGTTATTGGGGTTAGTGACGAGTATCGGGGAGAAGCTCCAATTGCATTTATTAAACTTTTACCTGGCAAAACTGTTAGTGAAGACGACATGAAAACCTTCCTCAAGGAGCATATTTCTAAAATTGAAATGCCACGTGAGATTATTTTTAAAGATGAACTGCCAAAAACTTTGGTTGGCAAGCTATCTAAAAAAGAATTACGTGATGAATATGCTCAACTAAAAGGATAGTTGTGCGTTGAATCAAAAAAACAGTAAAACTCAAGAAATTTACTCAATCACTGACTTGAGCAAAGAATTTAATATCTCAACCCGCACTATTCGCTTTTATGAAAGCAAGGGTTTAATTTGTCCAGCTAGAGCGGGTGGCACTCGAGTATTTTACCGAGGAGATAGGGCGCGACTTATTCTTATTTTACGGGGGAAAAGATTAGGCTTTTCTCTTAAAGAAATTGAAGAATATTTATCGCTTTATGATGCTGAAAAAGGCAATAAAGTGCAGGTTGAAAAATTGCATGAATTAGTCAATCAACGGCTTGAAAAACTAAACGGGCAAATGCAAGATATTAAAACCACAATTAGTGAGTTGTCTGAACTTAAAGAGCTTACTAAGCGTGGCTTGGCTGGGTAGTATTCAACTCAACTTGAATATGATTTTTTTCTGCTCTCTTGGGTTATAACTCGCATATGTAGATATTATATAATGATAAACGAAGTAAACACTCCAATGTAATGCTGAGGAGCTAAAGCATCTTAGACTCTTCACTTACGTTCAGAATGACAAAGAGGAAATGAGAATAAGTATCTTATATTCTCAAAAATATAACACAGCGTCATTGCAGGCTTGACCCGCAATCCAGTGATGCTTCAACTATATCCACTAACCTTTATCTGATAGATCCTGAGCCAGCATTAGCGCATTTCTATCTGGATCATAAAATGTTGCCGTACTCACCATGCCCTCATAAACAAGAGTTTCACCATCAAATTCGACACCCGCCGCTTCCAAAGATTTGCGTGCCACAACAATGTCTGCAATACCAAACACAGGGACAGCATTTCCTGGAACAGGTTTAGTTTGATCGCCCAAGCCCAAAATAACGCCTTTGGTTTTTGTCTGCAACTCGCTCCAACCCGCCTGATCAATATGACAAAGAAGCTCAAACCCAAGTTTTTCGATATACCACTGAGCACTGGCATGGCGATCACTCACAGATATGGCGAAGGTAATTGTGTTTTCCAAAGATATTATTGGCATAATGTTTCCTTTTGTTATAAAATATATATACTATACTTTATGGACATTAAAACAATTGTCAAGGTGACATCAAAAGCCTGGTCGTTAGATATACTTGCATTAATGCATGCAGGCACAATGGGGCGACAATCTTCGCTGCTTTCAGCATCGAGTGCAGGACGAACAGCACTAAATCAAAGCCTAAACCATTTGGTGGATATTGGGCTAATAGAGAGAAATCCCGGTCACGGGCATCCGCTAAGACCTGAGTTTTTACTAACACCGCAGGGAGTGGAGATTGCAATATTTGCTGATAAGATCAAAAAGGCTGTTTCCAATCCAAATGAGCAGCTTTTGCTTCGGCGAACATGGAGTATCCCCGTTCTTATTGTAAGTCAAAAGCCGAGATATTTCACTGACATCAGAAATGATTTGCTGACCATAACCGATCGAGCTTTGTCACAATCACTAAAACAGCTAGAAGCAAAAGATTGGCTTTTGCGCAAAATTGACCCAGCCAGCAGACCTCCACGTCCTTTGTATCAAGCAAGCAATGTTGGAGCGTGTATCAGCCAAGCTATCAATTTATAAGTCTTGTGAAACATGCACTTATTACCTCCATGTCATGCTGAATTCTCAATGCCGTCCCAAACACAATTTCTGTGTCATTGCTCAGCATGACATTGGGTTTTTTAAATCCCCACCCTCATAGTCATTGCTCACTTGCACACTAGTGTATTGATACGCAATCTAGTAATCCCACCAAGGATATAATTATTTGCAATTCTCCCCTCAAATATATTTGTAAGCCGTTAAAATATTTTTCCAATTAGCATTCTGGATTGCGGCATTCGCCACAATGATGAGGAATGTATATATGAAGTGAAATGATTGTAACAAACCTAAGATGGCGGGCGCAAATAAATCTAAAGAAAAGATGGTGGGCGTAACTGGGATTGAACCAGTGACCCCTACAATGTCAATGTAGTGCTCTCCCGCTGAGCTATACGCCCATCTTTGCCTAACCGATAGAATTTATCAGATTTGCTTGAAGCGATAGACCATAAAGTCAAAGCGCAAGTCAATAGACGTTTATTGCTTTAAGCCGCTAAAAGTCGCTCAACTTCATTCACTAAATCTTTTAGATGAAATGGCTTTGAAAGAACTGAGGCATCTTTTGGAGCTTCGCTATCTGGATTTAGTGCAACTGCTGCAAAACCCGTGATGAACATGACTTTTAAATCTGGGTCAAGTTCGGTAGCTCGGCGAGCAAGCTCAATTCCGTCCATTTCTGGCATTACAATATCAGACAAAAGCAAAGTAAAAGGCTCTTCACGTAGTTTTTCATAGGCTGACTTGCCGTTGTCAAAAGAGGTAACTTCATAACCAGCTGCCTTAAGGGCGCGGGTTAAAAATTGACGCATATCATCGTCATCTTCAGCTAATAGGATACGATTCATTTGATTAACCTCTTATTCGTTATTTTAATTTGTAATTTAAAGCATAATAGCAATAAACCAATTTACAAACCATTATTGCACTAAGATAATAAATTAAAGTTTTTTTATAGATAAAATTTGCTTGAATATATTAAAATCTAATTTAGACTTTTATCATGTTGAGTGCAATTATGAATTGATATTCTTATTATTACAATAGCGATTAGGATTTTTATGCTTTCAGACTTTCACAATAGAATAGCATTTGAAACTATCAGGCCAAACAGGCAGATTGCCCCTATTGTGTTCAACTCTGCTCATTCAGGGCGTGATTATCCTGAACGTTTTATTGGAATGAGTCGGCTTAATAAGTTTGCCATTCGTCAGTCTGAAGATGCCTATGTTGATGAATTATATGAAAATGCGCCAAAAATGGGTGCGCCATTATTGCGTGCGCTTTTTCCTCGAGCATATCTTGATGTTAATCGTGAGCCTTATGAGCTTGACCAAAAAATGTTTAGCGAAACACTGCCAAGTCATTATAATTTGCGCTCACCTAGGGTTAAATCTGGGCTTGGAACAATTGCTAAGATAGTGGCACATAACAGGCCAATTTACTCTAAAACCCTAAATATTGCTGATGCACAAATGCGGATTGAGGGGATTTATCGCCCCTACCACCTAACCTTGCAAAAATTATTGAGCAATACATTTGATCTCTTTGGCCACGCCATCTTGATTGATGCTCATTCAATGCCCTCACTTAAAAAAACTCGGAACAATAAAGCACCAGATATTATTCTTGGGGATAGATATGGCACATCTTGCTCACCACAAATTATTGACTTGGTAGAGACTATTTTTCTAGGAGCGGGATTAAAAACTATAAGAAACCACCCCTATGCTGGCGGATATATTACTCACTCTTACGGCAGGCCAAATAATAATGTTCATGTTTTACAAATTGAAATTTCTCGCCATTTATATATGAATGAGGCCAGCCTTAAAAAAAATGATAATTTTTTTGCTATAAAAAAGATATTAGATAATTTAATTATGGCTTTAATAGAATTAAAGATTAACAGATTTACAAATATTGAGCCAAAAGCTGCACAATAAACCCAACTTCAAAAACCCAATTTCAGTGGAAATTTTAATGGAAATAAGCAACACAAAAATAAAAGAGACAATGCTTAGGGCATCAAAAGCTGCTGCAGAAATAACTTTACCATTATTTCGCTCAAGCCTAAAGGTCGAGAATAAATATGAAGTTGGTTTTGACCCTGTTACAAAAGCAGACAGAGAAGCCGAACAAAGCATTCGTGAAATCATTTCTTTAGCATTTCCTGACCACTCGATTGTTGGGGAGGAGTTAAGCGATAAAATTACTAATAGCCCTTATGAATGGGTGATTGATCCAATAGATGGCACTCGTGCCTATATTTCTGGCTTGCCAGTTTGGGGAACGCTTATTGGCTTAAAAGAAAATGGCAAAGCAATTGCCGGCCTTATGAGTCAGCCATATATTGGCGAGACATATATTGCGGTGAATGGAGGGGTCGAACTTATTTATCAAAAAAATATTTCCAAGTTAAAAGTTCGCAACACTCAAGATTTAAGCAAGGCAATTATGTTCACCACTACGCCAAAATTATTCTCAACAAATGAGCATGTAAAGGCCTTTGAAGCAGTAGAAGAAAAAGTGCTTTTATCACGTTATGGGGTGGATTGTTATGCCTATTCTTTATTGGCTGCTGGGCAGATTGACTTAATCATCGAGCCAGACCTTAAACCATGTGATGTTGCTCCATTAATTGCAATTGTTGAAAATGCTGGCGGGGTTATTTCTACTTGGAATGGCGAGAGGGCTGAAAATGGAGGTAATATAATTGCTAGCGCAACTGTTGAATTATTTGAAGCTGCCCAAAAAATAATGAATAACAGTAATTATGGATAAGAATAAAGACTAAACCACAGATTGATCTGTAACAAAAGCATCAAAAGCTGCAAATACCTGCCCACGAATATTATCATTTTCCATAAATAACTCATGCCGAGCTGCACCAATTACAGCATGATGGCCAATACGCATTTGCAAACCTAATTGCTCAATCGCATCACTTGAAACAACCTCATCTCGTGCGGCGGCTAACATTAAAACTGGTATTTTCATTTTTTGCGGGAAATCTTGATCTGCTGCTAGTGCCATTTCACGAAAAGCCGTTGCTGCCCATCTCAATGAGGGGGCAAGAATTTCTAAATCTGGACGCTCTTTAAAAATGTCGATTGAGCGAGAATATCGCTCAAAATCTGAAGTTAGGGTATTACCGGGGAAAAGCTCCTTTGAGGTTAAAAAGCCTGAATTTGGAGCAGCAGCTAGATGGCCTAGACCAAAAAAGCAAAGGGTTTCAGCAAATCTAGCCATACCTGCCATAGATAAAGGATGACCTAAAACTTCAACCATTGGGGCTGAGAGAAAAATTCGATCAAACATCATTCTATCATATGTGCTTGCCTTGAGCGAAACCAAACCGCCCATAGAATGACCAACCAAATAATATGGCGGTGGGCAGTCGGGCAATAAAATATCGGCATGGAATGATTGAAGATCAGTAAAATAGTCAGAAAATTGATCGACATAGCCAAGTTTTTTATTGCCTATTAGACGATCTGATCCGCCCTGCCCTCGCCAGTCAAATGTAGCTACAGCAAACCCTCGCTCTAAAAAGTCATTAATGGTTTCAAAATATTTTTCAATAAATTCGGTTCGCCCATGCACCAAGCAAATCGTCCCTTTGTTTCGTCTGCCACGAGGTCGCCAAAGAGCATAACGAAGCTGGACATTATCGCTGGTTCGCATATAGGCAACCCGCCCGCCCTCTGGCATTGGGTTTGATGGAGTAATGCAAAGTTCTGGCCCTGTTGGATCAACAATAATATTCTTTTTTTTCATCTTGAAAATCTTTTTTTTAAAGGAAAACCAAATCTACATTAAATCTAACACTTCTTAAATCTAATATCTCTTGGCACTCGTTGCAACCAAGGCACAGCAAAAAAGACCAGCTATTCCTTTTTATTTAGGAAAGCTGGTCTTTTATATTTACTAAATGCTGAAGTGGGGGGAGTTACAGCATTTAGTTGGTCATCGGTGCATAAAAGAAAAAGCACCATTGCCTTTTTTTGTCTGCACAAAATATTGATAGCAGAGTAAATATGAATATTCTCAAAGGGTAATATTCATACCCAGTTCATTTTATGGTGTGAAATTTACCCCTTGAAACAAAAAAATACCTACCTACATTTTAATTGTTCGCTGAAATTATTCAGGAAACGTGGCTCAGGAATAAACTCGCCATAATGTATGGGTTTTTATTGCTCAAAGTTACGAGAAACTAAGTTGCTCAACAACTTTTATTTAAGGAGAACTTTAATTATGCAAACTTTAGATTTTTCACCATTCCTTCGCTCTACCGTTGGCTTTGATAAATTATTTAACAATCTTGACAATCTTAACTCTCAAGAAACAAAACCCTACCCACCCTATAATATTGAGAGAAAAAGCGAAGATACTTGGCTTGTATCTGTTGCTGTTGCTGGTTTTTCAATAAAAGATATTGAAATTGAAACCAAAGAAACCAGCTTGAAAATAAAGGGGTCAAAAGTTAGCACTATCAATCAAAATGAGCGTGAATTTTTGCATCGTGGCATTGCTGAACGTGACTTTGATTTGCGTTTTCAGCTTGGCGATTATGTCGAGGTAACAAGTGCTGACCTTGTAAATGGCTTACTAAATATTGAGCTAAAGCGAGAAGTGCCTGAGAGTAAGAAAACTCGCAGAATTGCAATTGGCGGCGATGCTGATTTAACAAAGAAAAAACCCGCTAAAAAAGCTATAAATTAAAGTATTTTAAAAAATACTTACTTTTAAAGATCATAAATAAAACTGCAAAGGCATAAGATATTATCTTGTGCCTTTTTTATTTTTTTAGTTTCAAACTTGCCCCAGCATTTAAAATCTGGCATTGTGCAGGAAATAGGACAGCATTGTTGTCTCTAATAAAGATTTTAAAATGACTAATAGGGAAATAATAACATGTTTTTGAAGCAAAAAAACAAAATACCTTCTCAAGGGCTTTATAACTCAAATAAAGAACATGACGCTTGTGGAGTTGGTTTTATTGCTTCTATTAAAAATGAAAAATCACGGGATATTGTTGAAAAAGGGTTGGAGATTTTAGTCAACCTTACTCACCGTGGAGCGGTTGGTGCTGACCCTCTTATGGGTGATGGTGCTGGTCTATTAACTCAAATTCCGCATGAGTTTTTTGAAAAAGTTACAGAATTTGATCTTTTTGGATCTGGTGAATATGCCATTGCTATGGTGTTTTTTCCAAGTGATGAAAAATTGCGAAATGACTGTTTTGCTATTTTAGAAGAGAAACTTAAGAATGAGGGTTTAGATATTTTAGGCGTTCGTAAAGTGCCGTTTAATAATTCTGGACTAGCTAAAGATGTAATAGCTTGCCAGCCAAATATTGAGCAGATTTTCATCGCTCGCCCTTCACTCATGGATACCGATAGTTTTGAGAGAAAACTTCTCATTGCTCGCAAAGTTGTTTCCAACGCAATTTATGATGCCTTGCCTGAAACATTTTCAGATAGCGGGTTTTATATTGTTTCTCTCTCCGCCCGTACCATAGTTTATAAAGGCATGTTTTTAGCCTATCAATTGGGTGAATTCTACCTTGATTTAGCTGATAAAGATTTCACCTCAGCGGTTGCACTTGTACATCAAAGATTTTCAACCAACACCTTCCCTTCATGGAAACTAGCCCACCCTTATCGCATGACAACTCATAATGGTGAAATTAACACAATTCGAGGAAATGTGAACTGGATGGCGGCTCGACAGGCCTCAGTTAAATCTGAGCTTTTTGGCGATGATATTACTAAACTTTGGCCAATTTCTTTTGAAGGCCAATCCGACACTGCGTGTTTTGATAATGCCTTAGAGTTTTTGGTTCGGGGCGGATATAGCCTTCCCCATGCCGCAATGATGCTTGTGCCTGAAGCATGGGAAAATAATGTTTTAATGGACGAAGCAAGGCGCAACTTTTTTGCCTATCATGCGGTTATGATGGAGCCATGGGACGGGCCTGCCGCTATGGCACTTTGTGATGGTCGCTATATTGTATCAACGCTTGATCGCAATGGCCTTAGACCTGCGAGATATTTTAGAACCAAAGATGATCTTTTAATCCTAGCATCTGAGGCTGGAACTTTAGACATTGAGGAAAGCGAAATTGTTGAGAAATGGCGATTGCAACCTGGGAAAATGTTAGTCATTGATCTTAAAGAGCAACGAATTATTTCTGATGATGAGATTAAAGAAAGTCTTGCAACAAAATACCCCTATGACAAATGGCTCGAGCGCACCAGAATTGCGCTAGAAGATCTGCCACAAGTGCCAACAAAAGCTCCAAAAACTCTTGAAATGTTACTCGATAGGCAGCAGGCTTTTGCTTATACTAACGAAGATTTGTCGCTTTTAATGGCTCCAATGGCAACAACTGGGCAAGAGGGTACTGGCTCGATGGGAACAGACACGCCCATCTCGGTTCTCTCGCATAAATCAAAATTACTATATACCTATTTCAAGCAAAATTTTGCACAGGTTACAAATCCTCCTATTGATCCTATTCGTGAAGAATCGGTGATGAGTTTAATGTCATTCATTGGACCTCGTCCAAATATTTTTGACCTTAAAGGCCTTTCAAACCTTAAGCGGCTTGAAGTTAGACAGCCAATATTAACCAATGATGATTTAGAAAAAATTCGCACCATTTCGCAAATTGGTGACAATCAATTCCAAGCTGAAACCTTAGACATTACCTATAATGCAAATAAGGGTGAAGCTGGAATGGAACAAGCTCTTAAACAGCTTTGCATTTTGGCCGAAAAAGCAATTAATAACGGCTATAATATTATTATCCTTTCCGATCGATTAGTGCAGTCAAATCGAATTGCAATTCCTGCCCTTTTAGCAACTGCTGCTGTGCATCATCATTTAATTAGGAAAGGCTTGCGCACCTCTTGTGGCCTTGTTGTTGAATCTGGTGAACCACGTGAAATTCATCATTTTGCAGTGCTGGCTGGCTATGGAGCAGAAGCTATCAACCCATATTTGGCGTTTGAAACTCTTGCCTCATTACATGCAAATGGCGAATATCCTGCAGAAGTTGATGAGTATGAAGTTATCGAGCGATATATAAAAGCTATTGGCAAAGGCTTATTAAAAATCATGTCCAAAATGGGCATTTCAACCTTTCAATCTTATTGTGGAGCGCAAATTTTTGATGCCGTTGGCCTAAGTCAAAAATTTGTTGACCAGTTTTTCTTTGGCACTGCAACTTCAATTGAGGGTGTTTGCTTGGAAGAAGTAGCAAGAGAAACCGTGCGCCGTCATTCGCTTGCATTTGGTAATAATGCAGTATTGCAACGTGCGCTTGGCATTGGGGGAGAATATTCATTTCGGGTGCGAGGAGAAGCTCACTCATGGTCACCCGAAGCAGTAGCAAATCTGCAATTAGCAGTCCGCAATCATGATGGTGATAAAGATAAAGCCCAAGCTCTTTATGATGAATTTGCTGGCGAGCTAAACTCAAAAAATTCAAGGGCATTATCTATAAGATCGCTATTTAACATTAAACCGCTTGGCAAGGCAATTGCACTTGAAGAAGTTGAACCAGCAAGTGAAATTATCAAACGTTTTGCAACTGGCGCAATGTCATATGGCTCAATTTCACATGAGGCTCATTCAACCCTTGCTATTGCGATGAATAAATTGGGCGGCAAGTCAAATACTGGCGAAGGAGGGGAAGATCCAAAGCGATTTATGCCACTTAAAGATGGCTCATCTAACCCAATGCGAAGCGCAATCAAACAAGTAGCCTCTGGGCGTTTTGGCGTTACGACCCAATATTTGGTCAATGCCGATATGATTCAAATTAAAGTAGCCCAAGGGGCAAAACCGGGTGAAGGGGGGCAGCTTCCTGGGCATAAGGTAAATTGGGTAATAGCAAAAACTCGCCATTCAACTCCGGGGGTTGGGCTTATTTCTCCGCCTCCCCATCATGATATTTATTCTATAGAAGATTTAGCACAGCTTATCTATGATCTTAAAAATGTTAACTCAAGTGCTGATATTTCAGTTAAATTAGTTTCAGAAGTCGGGGTTGGCACAGTTGCGGCAGGGGTTGCAAAAGCCAAAGCAGATCACATTACTATTTCAGGTTATGATGGTGGCACGGGTGCTTCTCCACTTACCTCAATAAAAAATGCTGGCTCGCCTTGGGAAATAGGCCTAGCTGAAACGCACCAAACTTTAGTATTGAACCGCTTACGCTCAAGGATAGTTTTGCAGGTTGATGGTGGGCTTCGCACTGGTCGTGATGTTTTGGCGGGTGCGCTTTTGGGAGCTGATGAATTTGGCTTTGCAACTGCGCCACTAATTGCGGCTGGCTGCATCATGATGCGTAAATGCCACCTCAACACCTGCCCCGTTGGCGTTGCAACACAAGACCCAGTTTTACGCAAACGCTTTAAGGGAACACCCGAGCATGTGATAAATTATTTCTTTTTTGTAGCCGAAGAATTACGCAATTTAATGGCACAAATGGGAGTTAGAAATCTTAATGAAATAATTGGCCGCTCTGACCTATTAGAGCAGCATAAGTTAAGCGATCATTGGAAAGCGCAGGGCTTGGACTTAAAAAAATTATTCTACAAACCAAAACCGGCCAAAGGTGAAAGCATTTTCCATAGTGAGTTTCAAGACCATGAAATTGATGATGTTCTTGATAGGGATTTAATTAAAAAAGCTACGAAGGCAATAAAAGAAAAAACACCAATTACATTTGATACAAAAATCTGCTCATCAAACCGCTCAACGGGCGCAATGCTATCGGGCGAAGTTGCAAAAGCCCATGGACATGATGGGCTTGATGAAAACACAATTTCTGTGCAGCTAACTGGCACAGCAGGGCAGAGTTTTGGTGCGTTTTTGGCTAAAGGAATTAGCTTTGATTTAATTGGTGAGGCCAATGATTATGTTGGCAAAGGCCTTTCGGGCGGCAAGATTGTTGTTCGCCCGCCAAAAGATACAAATATCATTCCTGAGCAATCTATCATTGTTGGCAATACTGTTCTTTATGGTGCAATTGCTGGCGAGTGTTATTTCCGTGGTTTTGCAGGCGAGAGATTTGGAGTGCGCAACTCTGGCGCAATTGCAGTTGTTGAAGGCACGGGCGATCATGGTTGTGAATATATGACAGGCGGGATTGTTGTTGTTTTGGGTAAAACTGGACGGAATTTTGCAGCAGGCATGTCGGGCGGAATTGCTTATGTTTTTGATGAAGATAAAACATTTAGCGAAAGATGCAATTTAGCAATGGTTGATCTTGAACCTGTAGAAGAAGAAGAAAACCTGATGCGCTCCATGCACCATCATGGAGGTGACCTTGAATGGCACGGAAGAGTTGATGTTTCGGGCGATTTATCTCGCCATGATGATGAACGACTTCGTCAACTAATTTCAAATCATTTTCATTACACTGGCTCAAGCGTTGCAAAGGCCATGTTAGATGACTGGGAAATAAGCCGCACAAAATTTGTAAAAATCATGCCCGTAGAATATGCACGTGCGATTGCACAAATGGAAGAAAAGAAACTCAACAAAAGGGGCAAAGCAAACCATGGGTAAAATTACAGGTTTTCTTGAAATTGATCGTGAGCAAAAACGCTATGAACCAGCCTCTGATCGGGTGCGCCACCATAAAGAATTTACTATTCCTCTTTCAGAGGGACGTATTATAGATCAAGCAGCACGCTGTATGGATTGCGGTGTTCCTTATTGTCATGGCAATACTGGCTGCCCGCTGAATAACCAAATTCCAGATTGGAACGATCTTGTTTATAAAGGAGAATGGCGAGAAGCGGCTCTTAGACTTTATTCAACCAATAATTTTCCTGAATTTACAGGCCGCATTTGCCCAGCCCCATGCGAGGAGGCTTGCACGCTTAATCTTGAAGATATTCCCGTTGCAATAAAAACTGTTGAGCAAGCAATTGCTGATAGAGCCGTAGAAAATGGCTGGGTAAAGGCTCGCCCATCGGATAAAAAAACAGATAAAAAAATAGCCATTGTTGGCTCGGGTCCAGCGGGGCTTGCAGCTGCACAACAGCTTGCTCGAGTTGGTCATGAAGTTCATGTTTTTGAGAGAGAAACAAAGGCTGGCGGTCTTTTGCGTTATGGAATTCCTGATTTTAAAATGGAAAAACACCATATTGACACCCGAATAAAGCATCTAATCGATGAGGGAGTAGTTTTTCATTATGGTGAAAATATCGGCGTAACTCGTCCTTTAAAAAACCTGCAAGAAAATTATGATGCAGTGCTTTTATGTGGTGGGTCTGAGCAGCCACGCGAGGTTGGTTGCGATGGAGTTGAGTTAGATGGGGTTCACTTTGCAATGCCATATCTTATTTTACAAAACCGTATAAATGGCGATGAAGACATTATAGATTATACTCCAATAAGTGCAGCAGGAAAACATGTTGTGGTGATTGGCGGCGGGGACACAGCATCTGATTGTGTTGGAGTTGCTATTAGGCAGGGTGCAATTGCTGTTACGCAAATGGACATTCGCCCACAGCCTCCAAAAACCGAGGACAAACTAACCTCTTGGCCAAATTGGGCAATAAAAATGCGCACATCTTCTTCACAGGCAGAAGGAGCAACACGAGAATTTTCAGCCGCAAGTCTTGAGATTATCGGCAATGAAAATGGTCAAGCGCAATATGTTAAATGCTCAAAAGTTGATGAAAAACGTACCCCAGTAGATGGAGGAGAATTTAATATTCAGGCTGATTTGGTGCTTATGGCAATTGGTTTTGCCCACCCAATTTTTGAAGGAATGATAAAAGAATTAGGGGCAGAACTTGATGCGAGGAAAAACCTAAAAGCAGATGTTAAAACTTATGAAACCTCAATTAGTGGCGTTTATAGTGCGGGTGATATGAGGCGTGGGCAGTCATTAGTTGTGTGGGCAATAAAAGAAGGTCGCCAAGCGGCTCGTGCGATAGATTTAAAGTTAATGGGAAAAACAGACTTGCCTTTTTAATTTTAAGATTACAGCTTTTTATTCATGGGTTTGAGTGAATTTTTATAATTAGTTCAGTAGTAAAACCCACGCAATAAAAAAAGGCACTTCGCTTGAAGTGCCTTTTTGAAATGATAATGATTACTGTCAGCCCTTAGGGCTTAGTTCTAAAATTCAGCCCATTCATCATCGGTTGCAACTGCTGCATTTCCTCTTGATAGGTATGATTTTGCAGCGTGTTGCACCTTGGCTTTCAAGCCTTTGATGCCTGTTGCTTCTGGTGGAGCTTCT
>JAMONZ010000048.1 GCA_027066315.1 Hyphomicrobiales bacterium | reverse complement strand
AATAGAGGCAGCTTTTTCCTCTTCAGTCATAGAGTTAACCTTAAGCGCATTCGCTTTAAATATCTCAACAGCACGAGCCATATCACCAAGCTCGTCTTTATACTCAACACCACTAACTTCAACATCTAATTCACCATCGGCAAGAGTGTTCATTGTTTTAGTAATTCTACCCATTGGACCTGTGATTGAACGAATGATAACAAAGGCTAAAATCAAAGTGATAAATAAAATCAAAACATTCACAATTATAGTAAAGCGCAGACTTCTATCGGCTACAGCTTTAAATTGTTCTGAATAGGTAACAATATCCGTTGTTGCAGCATCATCTACTTGTTTCAATAGATTAATTCGATCTGTTGTAGCACTAAACCATTCTTCACCAGTAACTTCTTCAAGTGAGCTACCAGAAAGAGAATTTGCAATAATTCCCCTTAACTCGTTAACTTTCTCTACGATCTCTCCTTGGTATGTATCCGCAAAAAACTCCTGCAAATGCGGCATAGCACTTCGCTCAAATGCTCCGAGCATTTCATTTTGCATTGCCACAAGTGAAGTGAATTTAAAATAAGTAGCCTGATCTATTTCATTGCTAGAAAATGCACCAGTTCCAACAGCACGCTCAATCCCTGCCCGCTCTTTTGCTTGCAACAAAGAATTAAGTGATAAAAGTTGATTTACCATTTCAGGGCTGCCAGCTCGAGTAATTTGCAATTCAATTGTCAACAAAAGGTCAGTAATGGTGTGTGAGAAATATTTCACCATCTCAGCTTTTGAAATATCTAAATTATCAGACTTTCCTCGCACAGCCTCAAGCTCTTCTAAATCCTTCAAAGCCAAGGAAAACTCTTTTGCAACTTCTTCAGATAAAAATGACAATTCCTCAGGACCAGCCGCAGCTTCTAGTTTTTCTCTAGCAGCATCGGTTTGCTCTCTTTGGCCTTTCAAGTCATTCGCAAACTTTACCCCTCCAGTTCCAATAAAGCCTGCAGTCATTCCACGTTCTTTTTGCATTTCATGAACTAGACTAGAAACAAGCGGTATTTTTTTTGACATTTGCAATAGATTTCTTGCGTCCTTTGCAACTGCCAATTCTTGCGTCATTTGTTGATAGCCCACTAAGAGCAATCCCAAAACAGGAACAATACAAAGTGCTAGGATACGAATGTTAACTGGAAAAGTTGAAATAGCTTTTTGAAAACTACTTTCTTGTATTTTTTTTGACTTAGTCATTTCACAACCCAAATATCTAATTTTATGGCAAAATTGCCGTTTCTTATGAGAATTTCAGCGTCCACTCAAACCTCTTGCTCAAAATCTAAGGGATAATACTTAATTGTATGATAAGATTCATCATAACAATAATTCTGCGCACTTCATTGATATTTAAGAAATATTTTTGCTAAGAAACGGCAGTTTTTTAAAAAATTTTGCAAATTATCTTCTTCTCTAATTATAATTGCAACTTTTTCCTATCTGCTTTTGATAGAATATAAGTAAATGTGAAACTGATACTAAATGGGAGAATGAAATGCATATTGGTATTCCTAAAGAAATTAAAAACCACGAATATCGAGTTGGACTTACCCCTGAAAGTGTTGCAGAGCTAATTGCTAGCGACCATACGGTTAGCATTGAAACAAATGCAGGTGCTGGCATTGGGGCAAATGATGAGGCTTATATAGCCGTTGGAGCGAATATCTCTCCAGATGCCGCCAGTATTTTTGCCAATGCCGACATGATTGTTAAGGTAAAAGAGCCACTTGCCACTGAGCGTAAAATGCTAAGAGAGGGACAGATATTATTCACCTATTTACATCTAGCTCCCGATGTAGAGCAAACCCAAGATCTTATTAAATCTGGCGCAATTTGCATTGCCTATGAAACTGTAACCGATGATAATGGGGCATTGCCTCTCTTAAAACCAATGAGCCAAGTAGCGGGTCGTCTTTCTGTACAAGCAGGAGCAACTGCCCTTGAAAAATCGCATGGCGGACGAGGAGTGCTTCTTGGAGGCGTTCCCGGAGTTCAGCCAGCAAAAGTTGTTATCATTGGTGGAGGGGTTGTTGGTTTTAACGCCGCACAAATGGCAGTTGGTTTGCAGGCCGATGTTACGATTTTAGATATGAGCCCTATGACACTTGAAAAACTTGAAAATCATTTTGGCGCAAGTGCAACGGCTCTTTATTCAAGCAAAGCAATTTTAGCCGAGCAAGTGGCCAATGCTGATTTAGTGATTGGTGCAGTTTTAGTACCGGGTGCGGCTGCTCCAAAACTCGTTTCTCGCCAAATGTTAAAGACAATGAAAGCTGGCGCAGTGTTGGTTGATGTTGCCATTGACCAAGGAGGTTGTTTTGAAACTTCACATGCCACCACCCACCAAGAGCCAACTTATATAATTGATGATATTGTGCATTATTGCGTAGCGAATATGCCCGGAGGCGTAGCTCGCACATCAACCTATGCCCTTAATAATGTAACCCTGCCTCATGCCCTACGCATTGCAAACATGGGTTGGAAAAAAGCACTTGAGGCTGACCATCATTTACTTAACGGATTAAATGTTCACAAAGGGAAAATAACTTGTGAGCCAGTGGCGGTTGCTCAAAACTTAGACTATACTCCTGCAAAAATTGCGATTGATGAATTATAGAGGAAGCAAAAAATGGACAAAGAAGAGCGTGAGAATAGTTTCAAAGCCCAACTTGTTAGTGTGCTTAAAGATTTGAATAAAAACGGCGTAAAAGACAAACAAGCAATGATGCTTATTGGCAATTTAGCTGGGCAATTTATTGATCTTGCTGGCATGAAAAACTGGACAGACCTAAAGGCAATTACAACAAAAGATCAGTTTAAGAATATGCTCTCTGCCATGCAATCTGAGGGGAAAAAACTTCAAGACGCAGGCAATATAAAGGCCGCCTATGCGGTGCAAGCAGTTGCTGTTTCACTTGTTTCAAACACAATGAAAGATCCTGACACTTTGAAAGGGCGTGATCTTTTAGACGATTTAATTAACCAAGCATATTATCTTTCTAAAAGAGAGAATTTATCTAAGCAGAACTAATTATTACACTTGATATTTCTTTTTAGAAATGTTCTAAAGTGGCAGGTTTACAAAAGGAGATAAATTATGATAGGTCAAAAAATTCCAGCAGTTACTTTTCATACTCGAGTAAGAGATGAGAGCATTGAAGGATCAAACCCATTTCGTTGGGAAGATAAAACAAGTGATGATTATTTCAAAGGCAAGCGAGTTGTGCTTTTTTCACTTCCGGGTGCTTTCACCCCAACTTGTTCAACTTTTCAACTTCCTGACTTTGAAAAGCTATATGATGAGTTCAAAGCAAAAGACATCGATGAAATATATTGCATTGCGGTAAATGATGCATTTGTAATGAATGCTTGGGGTAAAGCTCAACGCCTAAACAATGTTAAACTTATTCCTGATGGTTCTGGCGAATTCACTCGTAAAATGGGCATGCTAGTAGCCAAGGATAATATTGGTTTTGGCTATCGCTCTTGGCGATATGGTGCTGTTGTTAATGATGGCATTGTTGAAAAATGGTTTGAAGAAGAAGGCTTTTGCGATAATGGCGAAGACGATCCTTATGGCAAATCTTCACCTCAAAATATTTTAGAAAATCTGTAAAATAATATTTTAAACATTAAATGCAGGCATGGCTTTTGTATGCATTTAAATATATTGAAAAAACTAAGACGGCTATTAGAATATAATAGCCGTCTATTTTAATTGCATCAATAATTATAGAATTTAGTCACTTAGCGGTGTCTGACCGTTTACAAACAAGTTATTTTTAACATCATCAACACTCACACCTGTAACTGTTACTGTATTAATTTTACCATCAGTTTCATATATGACAACAACATCATCACCATCTTTGGTAACCTTAATTCTACTGACCTCATTATCGCTTAAACCCTTAAATTGAATTTGGTCATAGCCAGGCTCAAAATTATCTATTCTATCTGAACCTCCAGAATTACCATCATTTTTATCAAAAATAATTGTATCATTACCTTGGTTTTCTTTCAGCATAATTCTATCATTCCCAGAACCATCATTGGCTCTCAGATTTCCATTACCATAATTTATAATGTCACTATTACCTTCACCAAGATTAACTGTCGTTGTTCCAGAATCAGCCCACAAATCTACGTCTACACCAGAAGATATTTTATCACCATCGCTGTCATAAGGGTTTTCATTTTTGACAACATTTATAACGCCGTCCTCACCTCTAGATCTAACATAACCCCCACTAATATTAACAGTTACATCATCTCCTGAGTTATCAATATATTCTCTTTCTCCAGACTTGCTATTTATTGTAGTGCCATCGTGTTTATTCTCAAGCCTGTCCCAACCATCAGTGCCGGTGAGAGTGAGGTTACCTTCATTATCTGCTTCCCATTTAACCTCTTGTTTTTCCTCTGGGTTACCAGACACAGGCGGAGGGCTATCAGACACAGGCGGAGGATTACCAGACACAGGCGGAGGATTACCAGACACAGGCGGAGGATTACCAGACACGGGTGGCGGATTATCGGATATATTTGGGCCTTTAGGGCAGCTCTTAAAATCGTCATGAAGTTTTTGTAATGCTGATTTAGCAGCATCCATAAATTTTTCACTGGCATCAGAGGTTTTATCTGAAGCTATCGGCGTAACTGTTGTTTCTATCTTATTCATAAATTAATCCTAAGTAATTATTAAAACTTTATACGGGCAGAAAAAAGAATAGTATATCACTAGGAAATATCCGTAATATTTACTTACTTTCTAAGTTAATCGTCATGTTAATTGATGATTACAAATAAAAAACAGCCATTTAATATAAGGAATATGCAATACTAAGATATAGCAACTTATAAGCTACCTATATACCTCCCACATGCTTAAAAAACAAAGCACCCAAATAGTTACCGCACTTTTATTATTGCTAAGAAAACGTTAAACGTCAAGCACTTACAGATATATAGTTAACTCATATAGTAAAGTAAGAGACTTTCACCTCATAATTGAAGGCAGCGTCCAAAGGGGGGAAATAACCTCGTGGTTCGAAGTGTGGTATAAAAAAGAAATACAACCGCAAGAGTTTTGTTAAATCATAACAACAAAGTTAAAAGGCAAACCAAAAAAATTAAAATAATATTTTGGATAATCTTCACCATTACTATGGGCATTTATGCAACCCTGTTGTTTTACTCACTGCCTATCATCACAAATTATAGCGAATGGTTATTGCTATTTGAGCTTGTCGCAAGTTCGCCAACAATCGCCAAGCGTAACTCTTGCGCCTCAGCTTTGCTGAGCTGCTCGCCCTGCTTTCGTTTCAGCAAAATTTCTCTTGCTCTTGCGTAAGTATCATCTTGCCAAAAAATCATACAGCCGTTGCAACCCTTGCCACAACAACCCTCTGTCCCAACTCGATTTGTCTTAAAGCGACGCTCAGATTTATCTTCACTAATAGATTGCGCTAACTTATCTCTTTGTTTGTCATAAGATGCATCATCATATTTTTTCTTTATCTCAAGGCTTTGCGCAATTTTATCAAACTTCACCCTATTCCATTGCTCCTCGGTAAGCGGTTTTTCTTTTCTCATCACGCTATAAATCGGGAATTTTGCCTTTAACTCATCAATATTTTCATGCTCAAACAGTGAAAATGGAAAACGAACTGTGGTTTTTGTCCCGCCCTGAACCACTTCTAAATTTTTACCATTTTTTACATCTTCATATTCATAAGCTCGCAATAAAACAGTGTTGCGTGTCATAGGCGAAATAAACTCCAACACCTCGCCTGATACTAGTTTATTCTTAATTTCAACATGAAAAGCATCATCGGTGACATTGCTCACCACTCCTGCATATTCCCATTGAGCAAGCGAAGCCGTATGTTCATAATCATGTGCATAATTGGTCAAGCGGCCATCATGAAATGCAAGCGTATATCCACGATTTCCCACCGCCTCTAACTCACGCATATATTGCTTGGGTTGCCAATTCTTTGGGTCTTTATAATAATCATCAATCGCTAGACGATAGGCACGAGCAACCACTGCAACATAATATTCACTCTTGCCCCTACCCTCAACTTTAAGACTATCCACCCCAATTTTTAGATATTCATCAAGTTTTGGCATGATGCAAAGATCTTTTGAATTTAGGATATAAGAGCCCCGCCCATCTTCCTCAATTGGCATAAGTTCACCAGGGCGGCAGCCCTCCTCAAGCAAAAATTCAAATAGATCAATATTGCTCTCGTCCAATTCCAGAGGCTGAACTGTTCCGTCTTTCAGACGCATTTTTAGCTTATAATTCCAACGGCAAGAATTAGCGCAATTTCCCTGATTTGCACCCCGCTCTGCCATAAAATTTGATAATAAACACCGTCCCGAATAAGTCATACACATTGCGCCATGCACAAATGCTTCTAGCTTTATATCAGGGCATTTCTCACGAATTTCTTTTAGCTCAAGGTAAGACACCTCACGAGCAAGCACGCATAAATCCGCCCCCATTGATTGCCAAAATTTAACTGATAACCAAGAGGATACATTACTTTGAGTTGATATATGAAGCGATAATTCAGGCGCACGCTCTTTAACAAAAGCAAAAACACCAGGGTCAGCAATAATTAAACCATCTGGCTTCACTTTCCTGACAGTATCAATATATTCTTCAAGTTTTGGCACATCTTTATTATGCGAAAAAAGGTTGAGGGTAAGATAGGCTCGCTTGCCATGCGCATGGCAAAACTCCACCCCTTCAATCACGTCTTCAAGCGAAAATTCTGACTTGGTGCGAAGGCTCATGTCTGGCGTGCCAAGATAAACCGCATCAGCACCATAAAGAATAGCCATTTTTAATTTACGAAGATTGCCAGCAGGCATCAATAATTCAGATTTATGTTCCATGCCTGCTGATTAGCATTTTTTATGGTAATAATGCTAGCCGTTTAGTAAGCAATTTATAAAAACCCTTAGCATTCACATTTCGAATAAAATTTACATTACGGGGGTGAGTTTTTATATCGGTAATTCCCCAATAATCAACCACACTCATTCCAAGTGTTAATTTGCTTTTAGTTTCAATTTGCACATTTACCTGCCGCCCCTCAAATAACTTAGGTTTTAATAAATATGCAATCACACATGGATCATGCAATGGCGCACCGTCTGAGCCATATTTTGCCTCGTCAAACCTCTCGAAAAAAACAGTCATCTGCGAAACAATCTTGCCCGTTTCATTGCCGATGTTTTTTATTTTTTTTATACGTTTTTGAGTAGTCAGGACTTGGTGAGTAACATCAAGAGGTAGCATAGTTATTGGCACGCCTGAGCGCAAAACAAAATCTGCCGCATCTGGATCAACATAAATATTAAATTCAGCCGAAGGAGTAACATTACCCACCTCAAAATATGCGCCACCCATTAAAACTATTTGTTTAATGCGTCCAATTATATCAGGAGCTTGTTGCATTGCGGTTGCAATATTGGTTAGTGGGCCAAGCGGACAAAGCGTGATGGTTTTTGTCTTATGAGAGCGCAAGGCCTCGATAATATAATCTACCCCATGCTGTTTTTGGAGCTTTATTTTTGGCTCTGGTAAATCAGGCCCATCAAGCCCCGTTTTACCATGCACATTTTCAGCCGTAACAAGTTTGCGCTTTAATGGCCTATCACAACCAGCAAAAACTTTTGTGTCAAGAAAACCCGAAATTTCAACTACTTTAAGAGCATTTTTTTTGGCTAAATTAAGCGGCACATTACCCGCAACGGCCACAATGCCAAGCACATCAATTTTTTTGGGTGAAGCAAGCGCAAGCAAAATAGCAATCGCATCATCTTGCCCCGGATCAGTATCAATGATTATTTTTTGACGCATTGAACAACCTTCCGCTTAAACTTTCACATAAATTCTCATAGCTAAGTGATTCTAACAAGAGTAAAAAACAATCCACTTAATCCAAACTCTAACTCTCAAGCATGATTTTCATCAAGCTCACGCTCACGCCTGCTAGTTTGTCAGCCTGAGCGAAGCCGAAGGGTTTTGAGCCAACATAAATCGCTTCACTCAACATGATACAAGTAATAATATTCCCTAACAAGAACAAAAAAGGGCAAGCCATAAGCCTGCCCTCCTTAGGAAAATAACTCTTATTTTATTTCAATATTATCTCAGGCCCCATCAACATATAAGGTAGCCAAATTGAAATTTGCGGCACATAGGTGACAATAACCAAGAACACCATAAGAACTGCAACAAATGGCAATGCAGCTTTTACAACCCGCATTAAACTCATGCCCGTTATGCCCGATGTAACGAATAGATTTAAGCCAATCGGTGGAGTAATCATACCGATTTCCATGTTCACAACCATGATGATGCCAAGATGGATTGGATCAACTCCAAGCTCCATCGCAATAGGAAACACAACAGGCGCAACAATCAACAACAAACCTGATGGCTCCATAAACTGCCCGCCAATAAGCAACAGAATATTTACCGCAATAAGGAAGGTAAACCAGTTAAAACCAGCACCCAACATCCACTCAGTTATTAGCTGCGGAATACGCTCAGATGTTAAAACATGAGCAAACAAAAATGCGTTCACGATAATGAACATCAACATAATTGTTGTGCGCGCACTTTCAAATAAAACACCCTTAGTGTCTTTATGAAACATTGCAGGTAAAATTTTTCTAATAATCAGCCAAAGGTTGCTAGCCCAAATTGATAAACCAGCAAAGAAAGAAAGTAGATTGCCATCACGCTTTGCTAGCGGATAACCAAGCAACATTGTTAAAGCAATACCAAGTCCAACCCAAAAGCGAACTAACGTGCTTGCATCTGCAAAAAAGAAAAATGATAAAATTGACCAAAGCAAAAATAGTGCAAGCGCATAAACAGAGGCTTTAAAACCAATTATTTGATGCCTTGATGCACTCTCAGGTATCCAGTTTATGCCCTTTAATGGCCCCATATCGCGATAAACAAATAACGAAACCATGCCAGCATAAACCGCCGCAACTGCCGCCGCTTCAGTTGGGGTAAACGCACCGCCATAAATTCCACCAATAATGATGAATATTAAAAACAATCCCCAGCCAGCTTCTTTGCCAGCATCAACAATTTCATGAAAGCCTCTCCAAGGCTCAGCAGGAAGTTTTTTAATTCGTGCAACAACATAAATTGCCAACATCAACATACCACCAGCCATTAAACCCGGAATAACACCTGCCAAAAACATACGACCAACAGAAACATCAGTCGCCGCCGCATAAACAACCATAACGATGGAAGGTGGAATAAGAATACCAAGCGTGCCAGCATTAGCAATTACGCCTGCGGCAAAGTCTTTTGAATATCCAACCTGCACCATGCCAGCAATGGCGATTGTGCCAATGGCAACAACAGTAGCAGGCGATGAGCCAGACAATGCGGCAAACATCATGCAGGCCAAAACAGAAGCCATGGCCAATCCACCTCTAAAATGACCAACCGATGCAATTGCAACACGAATGATCCGCCGAGCAACATCACCATTTGCCATAAATGTTGAAGCTAGAATAAAAAATGGAATAGCCAATAAGGTATAATGTTGCGAAGCTGAAAATAGCGTCATAGCAACTGTTGAGAGTGAATCACTAGAGAAAAATGCAATGATTAAAACACTAGAAAGGCCAAGCGCAATTGCAATTGGAACACCAAGAAACAATAGCGAAAGAACGAGTGCGAATAAAATGAGGGATATCACTTAAATAATCCTAATCTATGTTATAGTTTAATCTTTGAGAACGTCTTTATTGTCTTCCACAAGCTGTTCAGCTTCATGGCTAGCAATAACTAATCTTCGATTGCCTTTAATAATATCTATAGCGGCTTCAATAAACCTGTAGGCAAGCAAAGCCAGACCAGTTGGTAGAATTAAATAGGCCACCCAGCGGTGCATACGCTCTTGCAAACCAAAAACTTCTTGCGCCCAAAGCGGATAGCGTATGTCTTCCATACCAATACCAATTTTAAACATTGTTGCCCAATAATGCGCACCGCCACCTTTTGTATTTGTGCCAAAAAATTGCAACCAATCAGAATAAATCAGCAAAACTGCATAAAGAAGCCCTGCTAATGCACCAAAGACGGCAACAATCTTAAACAATTTGGGGGGCAAGAGATTTATGAGAGCATCAACACCTAGATGAGAGTTGATTTTTACTGCATAAGACATACCAAAAAGAATGAGCCAAGCAAAAAGCACCGTGGTCATTTCTAAAGCACCCTCTATTTGAGAGTGAAATCCATAGCGTAAAACAACTTGAATGAATGTAATGAGTGTCATTGCCGCAAAAATAGAGGCAATTATCCCCTCTTCAATACGAGTGACTATTTGTGGAATATAGCGTTCTGCAATGAATAAAACAGATAACAAAACACCAATAATTATGAAAATTGTTAAAATGGTAATTCCCCCTAAAAATCACCTAAAAAAGGAAAAGCCCGGAGAGCAAACTGCCCCCCGAGCAATATTCAATATGACTTAGTTAGATGCAACAGCCGCATCGATTAAGTCTTTACCAATATCAGCTTCAAACATGGTCCAAACTGGTTTCATGACATCAACCCAAGCAGCACGCTGCTCGTCATTAAGTTCAACAATTGTGCCACCAGCATCAAGAATATTTTGGCGGTTGCCAGCTTCTTTTGCACCAACAGCAGCATTTGCTTCATTTGTTACGTCTTCAACAATTTGCAAGAATTGCGCACGAACATCAGCATCAAGACCATTTAGCCATTCTGAAGATGTTACCAAAAGATAAGCTAGCAACTGGTGGTTTGTTTCAGTTGTGCCATCTTGAACTTCAAAGAACTTTTTGGTGTAGATATTTGACCAAGTATTTTCTTGTCCATCAACAACACCTGTTTGAAGCGCACCATAAACTTCAGAGAAAGCAAGTTTTTGAGCTGATCCACCAATTGCATTAATCATCGCAACAGCCACATCAGATGTTTGTGTGCGGAATTTTAGGCCAGCAGCATCTGTTGGTAGAATAAGTGGTTTATTAGCAGAGAATTGCTTAAGGCCAGACATCCAATATCCAAGACCAGTATAACCAACATGGCTAGTTGCAGTTAATAGCTCTTTACCTTTTGGCCCGTTTGTAAATTTTTCAACAGCTTCAAGAGATGAGAATAGAAAAGGAAGATCAAACAAACGATACTTCAATGTATATGCTTCAAATTTTGAAAGTGAAGGAGCTGCAAGCTGAACATCACCCAAAAGTAGAGCTTCAAGAACTTTATTGTCATCAAACAATGTTGAGTTCGGGAATACTTCCATACAAGCTGTGCCGTTCATGTCTTTGTTAACACGTTCTGCAAGTAGAGTAGCTGCATCACCCTTTGGGTGACCAGTTGCTTTAACCACATGGCTAAACTTGATTACGATTTCACCTGAATCACAAGCAGCAAACGCAGCTGGTGTTGCAAGTGCCATAGCACCCGCTACTGCTGCTACTGCAGCAATTTTAATTGATTTCATTAAATTATCCTCCGTTATAGCCCAACCATCCTGTTTGGCTTATCCCGCCATGTAAAGCAGACGAGCAAACATTATTTCAAGTGCATCAATTAAAAAATTAACGGATATTTAGCAAAAAAAAAACAAAACGGGTGAAAAAGGTTACATCTCAGCAATAAAACGGGTGTATTTAGGACTCTTTTTATCATTCTCATCAAAATTTGCAACACTCTAAAATGAGCACGTCACCTCAAAAAAACATCTTTCTTTGCTACTGGGGTGAATAAATTTCAAACTTGTTGCGTGTAATTGCAACCTTGGGGCCGCATTTAGAGCATCATCATGTGCGTATAGATTATCACCTAATATCGGGTGTCCAAGGTGGTTTAAATGAAGCCTTAATTGATGTGAACGCCCCGTGATAGGTGACAATAGCACACGAGTAAACCCGCCTTGCCTTTCTAGAACTTGCCAATTCGTAATTGCACTTCTTCCTCGTTCATAATCAATCATTTGCTTTGGCCGGTTTGGCCAATCAGTTATAATTGGCTCATCAACCTGCCCATTATCTTTGTCCATCTCTCCCCAAACCTTAGCAATATAAGTCTTTGTTATCTGTCGCTTTTCAAACTGCAAGCCAAGATTGGCATGAGCCTTTTTATTTAACCCAAGCACAATCACTCCAGATGTGTCTTTATCAAGCCTATGCACAATTAAAGAGTTTGGATATTGCTTTTTAGCCCGCGCCTCAAGACAATCAGCAAGCTCTGGTTTATTCCCCGCAACGCTTAGCAAGCCAGAGGGCTTATCAATAACTAAAATATCATCATCATAATAAATTATTTTAAGCGGCCCAATTGGTGGGGCATAAATGAAAGGACGGGGAAACAAAATAGGTTAACTTTCAATAAGCTGAATCTTGTGCGAAGTTGTAATCCTATGACATAGCTTTGCCTTACTCAATAGCTAACCAGTTGGCAAAGACGAAAAAATAATTACCGCCCAAAACCTCCTCTGCCTGTCACGTTAAATGAAACGGAGAGGTTTTGACTGCACCGCAAAAAGACAAAATCAGCACCCGTTAAAAAATGAGGGCATTACCAACTATTTTTCCTCTTTAAAATCCTCTCTTGCAAGTCCATACTTTTGCATTTTTTCATAAAGAGTTTTTCGTGATAGTCCCAAGGCCTCATAGGAGGGTTTTAAAGCACCCTTATTAATTCGCAACTCTCCCTCAATCGCTTGCCTCTCAAAGGCTGCCATTCTTTTCACTAAAGAGCCATTTTGAGTTAACAAATCTACGTTTTTTTCTAGTCCATTATCTTTATCCAAACCCAAGGCCAACCGATCTGCAGCATTTCGCAATTCCCTAACATTACCTCTCCAATCACGTGAAGATAACTCAGAGAGATAAGTATCAGATGGCTGTTGTGCAGAAATCCTAAGTTTTGCAAAAGACTGATGCAATAAATGAATAAATAGTTCAGGAATATCTTCTCTGCGCTCACTTAAAGAGGGAATTTCAATTGTTGCAACATTTAAACGATAAAGTAAGTCTTTGCGAAATTTGCCAACCTTGGCCGCTTCCTCAAGACTTTCTGATGATGCTGTAATAAAGCGAGCATTGAGCTTAATTGCTTCGTTTGATCCTAATCGTGTTACCTCCCCCTCCTCAATCACCCTTAAAAGTTTTGCCTGCACGTCCATTGGCATAGACATAATCTCATCTAAAAATATTGTCCCGTTTCGTGCATGCTCAAACTTGCCAAACCTTGCCCTAGTTGCACCAATAAAAGCCCCCGCCTCATAGCCAAACAATTCGGCTTCAATCAATTCTAATGGCAATGCGGCGCAATTTATTGCAACAAAAGGATTTTGTTTCTTAGAAGATAATTCGTGAATTGCCCTAGCCGCCAACTCTTTTCCAGTGCCAGTTTCACCCACAATCAACACATCAGCAGGAGTTGGAGCAATGGCTCGAATTTGCTCGCGAATTAAATTCATCACCTTTGAACGCCCTACAATTTGCGCCTCTAAGTCATCAGTCTGCTTTGCTACATTTTTTCGCAATTCACGATTTTCAAGCGTAAGCTCACGCTTTTCTAATGCTCTAACAACCGCATCTAAAAACCGCTCCTGCGCAAATGGCTTCTCAATGAAATCATAAGCTCCAAAGCGCATGGCATCTACGGCCAAGTTTACATCTCCATGCCCTGTTACCATAATTACAGGCAGTTCTGGATCAATAGCTGTTACTTTTTTAAGCAATTCCATACCGTCCATTTTGGGCATACGAATATCACTAACAATAATCCCTTCATATGAATGAGAAATAATCGCTAACGCTTTTTGCGCACTATTTAGTGTGCGCACCTTCAGCCCTTCAAGATCAAGCATTTGAGAGGCAGCCCTTCGCAAATCTTCTTCATCATCAATAAAAAGAACCTCTAAACTCATCATTGCTCCTTCTTAGTATTTTTACTCAGCGGAAGTGAAATGGTAAACTCTGCTCCGCCTTTTTCACCATTTGCAACAGACAATTGCCCGCCAAAATCTTTTATTATATTAAACGAAATTGATAAGCCAAGCCCAAGCCCCTTGCCCACTTCTTTTGTAGTAAAAAATGGATCAAAAATATCTTCTAAAATATCTTCCTCAATACCAATACCATTATCACTAATTCTTATTATCACTTTTTGGCCTTCTTGAAAAAGATCAATCACTATTTTTGGCTCGACTTGCTCACTCATAACATCGAGTGCATTAACTACCAAATTAACGATGACCTGCTGCAACCGAACATGGCCAGCTTGTGCATATATATCTTCTTGCTCAATATTCACCTCAACCACCGCCGCATCGGCTTTAATGCGAGCAGATAAAACTTCTAACGCTTCATCAATTATTGGATAAATAAGAACTGACCCAAACGACGAATTTGGTTTTCGAGCAAAATTTCTTAGATGTTTTGAAATTTCTGCCATTCTATCTGCAAGGCCAGAAATCCGAGCAATATTTTGTGCAGCTTCATCAATGCGGTTTAATTTTAAATATTTTAAAGCATTATCTGCATAGGACTTTGTAGCAGATAGCGGCTGATTATACTCATGCGAAAGCGAGGTTGACATCTGCCCCAAAGCTGCCAGCTTTCCCGTTTGCACTAATTCATTTTGAGTTTTGCGCAATTGATCCTCTGCTTGTCGCCGCTCATCAACCTCACTTGCCAAAGAAGCGTTTGATTTAACCAGCTCGCCTGTCCTATCTCTCACAATACGCTCTAATCTAAGTGCTGTTGCCTTGTCATTTCGCTCACGCCTTGTAACATAATGCGCTCGATTGATAAGCAATTGAGTGCCTAGAGCCGCCAAAAAAATTAAAAAACCAGTTAGACCACCCCATAAATACATAGCATTTTTTATGGGAGCAATATCAACCAACACGTGCAATTCCCAATTAAGAAGTGGCAATTTTCTTGATATATCAAAATACTCTTTTTTCTCTTCTTCTATCTCAAAATATGCCTGCTTATCTTTGCTTGAACTGATAAAATCAAACTCACGCAAACGCCATTCCTTTTTATTAGACATAACTATTATTTTGCGCTCATCAGTTGCAAAAATTGGCATTGAACTTAAAGACCAATTTTCCTCCAATTCGTTTAAGCTAACATAAACAGCAAGAACTCCAACATAATCTTCTTCTAAACGAACCCCAGAAGTAAAAACATAAGCCCTGTTACTTTCACCAAGCACCTGCACCCCTCGACCCAATCTACCCTCTAGGGCAGCAATCATTATTGGCAAATCTGTTTCAAGCGGCTCTGTCACAATAGTAAGTCCAGAAGCTATATTCTCACCACTCGCACGAGTTAAAACAACATCTAATGCTCCTGAAGCAGCTGCTGCACGGGAGGTAATTTTTTGCGCAGTAAGTGAAATTTTCTTATCTCTTGGATTTACCAGCAAATTTGCTACATCATCTCTATTTGCTAAAACCACAGACAAAAGTCGATATTTATCTAACAGGCCTGTTAGAGTTTCAGCCTGAACGGCTAATGTTTCATTTGCCTTTGCCCTAAGGTCTGCCTGTGTAGCATCTGCTGCTATTCGAGCTGCAAAAATGATTGCACCAACGCCAATTATCAAAGAAATAACAATATTAAAAACACTCAATCGCCAATATTTTTTTGTTATAGCTTTACCAGAGGTCATTATTCATTCTTTTAATAAAAATAGTTTATGCCATATACTCATATAAGTAACAAAAACGATAGATGGTTTGAAAACAAAATGAAAATGTCAACTAAAGCCTATAATGACCAAAAACCTGGCACATCGGGTTTGCGTAAAAAAATATCAGTTTTCAAACAAAAAAATTACCTTGAGAATTATATTCAATCTATCTTTGATTGCCTAAACAATAAACAAGGAAAAACATTAATCATTGGTGGTGATGGTCGTTATTTTAATGAAAAAGCAATTCAAATAGCTATAAAAATGGCAGCAGCAAACGGCTTTGGTAAAGTCATTATTGGCCAAAACGGGCTACTTTCCACCCCCGCCGCATCGCACTTGATCCGCCATAACAAAGCCTTTGGAGGCATAATCCTTTCGGCTAGTCATAATCCGGGCGGGGAAAACGGCGACTTCGGGATAAAATATAATATCTCAAACGGTGGGCCAGCACCCCAAAAACTCACAGATGCAATCTATAAACGCACACAAATAATAGAGGAATATTTCATAGATGAGTTTAAGTTTATTGATCTATCCAATATTGGATCAACAAAAATCAATAACTTAGAAATTGAAATCATTAACCCCGTAACTGATTATGCTTTTTTAATGGAGGAGCTATTTGATTTTGAGGCAATTAAAGCCATGTTTCAAGGCGGATTTGAAATGCGTTTTGATGCCATGCACGCAGTTAATGGCCCATACGCAGAACAAATTTTTTGCGATATGCTTGGCGCATCAAAAGAAACACTTTTAAATTGCACCCCTTCAACTAACTTTGGCGGTTTTCATCCTGATCCAAATCTTGTTCATGCAAAAGAATTATATGAATTAATGATGAGTAAAAACGCCCCTGATTTTGGAGCAGCAACAGATGGTGATGGCGATAGAAATCTTATTATTGGAAGAGGAATTTTTATTACCCCTTCTGACAGTTTAGCAATTTTGGCTGCCAACCTTCATTTGATAAAGGGATATAAAAATGGTATAAGTGGCATCGCCCGCTCAATGCCAACATCAATGGCGGCAGATAGGGTAGCAGATGCTTTAGGAGTGCCAATTTATGAAACCCCAACAGGCTGGAAATTTTTTGGGAACTTACTTGATGATGGCCGCATAACAATTTGCGGCGAAGAAAGCGCAGGAACTGGCTCTAACCACGTACGAGAAAAAGACGGGATTTGGGCAGTGCTAGCTTGGTTAAATATTTTGGCAGTAAAAAAACAAAGTGCAAAACAAGTTGCAAATGAACATTGGGCAAAGTTCGGACGCAATTATTACACCCGTTTTGATTATGAAGAAATTGAGCTAGACAAAGCCAATAAACTAATGAAAAGACTCAATGAAAAGTTAGATTCTCTAGTAGGAAATGAAGAGGAGGGAATAAAAATTTCAACCGCCGATAGCTTCTCATATCACGACCCAGTCGATGGCAGTTTAAGCGAAAATCAGGGCTTAAGAATTTTGTTTGAAAACGGCTCAAGAATAATTTTTCGCATGAGCGGAACAGGAACAATCGGAGCAACTATTCGGATATATATCGAAAGGTTTGAACCAGCTGATGGCGAAATAAATCTTGATACTCAAGTTGCACTAAAACAGCTAATTGATATTGCAAAATCAATAAGCGATATTGAAGAATTAACGGGACGTGATAAGCCGAGTGTGATTACATAAAACCATCACCTCCCCCTCCAACGTCATTGCGGATTTAATCCGCAATCCATATACACTATCAACAAGCACAGCCCTACCCGATTATTATTACGAAAGCATCACACAAATTAGACACTACACCTACAAACAACACCCCTTTTCTAAGTTTAATCTATGTAATTATATGACTCTTCCCAATTAACTGTTTCCATGTTAACTTTAACACCACTGGGAAAAGAATAAGAAATTATTTGGGGCAATAATGGAAAATATAAAAGCAATTGATAAATTAACTACAAAAAATAATACTCCATATCTCATTCCAGCATTTGGAAAACCAGAGCGAAAACTTTTATCTGTATTTATGGCTATTATGGATATTGTTCCAGAATTTCGTGGTTCAATCTTAAAACTATGCAACTATAATTCTGGTAGAACATGCCAATATAAAAGTTATATGGAGCCACAATATAATTCTCCAAACCTCCCTAACCATCGTCCAGATGGTTTAATTGTCTGCAAAAGAGGCGCGTCTGATTGGTCTGCATTTATTGAAGCAAAATCAGAGAATAACAAAATAAGAAGCGAGCAAGTGCTTGATTATGCAGACTTAGCAAAAAAATTAGATATTGATACTGTAATATCAATTTCAAATGAACATGCACTCAATCCAACAGAACTTCCATATAGCTTAAAAGGAAATAAACGGCGGACACGTCAAATTTATCATCTATCTTGGCCACAGATAAGAACTTGTTTAGGTATTTTTTTAGGCTCTTCAAATGATTGTAACGATGCTGAATTACAAGTCCTTCACCATGCACTTGCCTTCATGATGCACGATAAATCTGGCGTTGAAACATATGACATGATGCCAATTGAATGGACGAAATTTGTTCAATCTGCAAGCACAGAGTTAGGATTTTCTACAAGCACACCAGGATTAATGGAAATTGTTTATGGTTGGCAGCAAGAGCGCAGGGATTTATGCGCTAAATTAAATAACATAATTAACGGCGGGGTAGAATTACGCCACCCATCAGGCATAAGATCAACACCTAAAGAAATTACAAGTTTTGATAAAAAACTTTTAGCGGATAGTTACAAATTAAAAGCTGGCTATTTTTTAAAACAAACTAAAACTAAGTTTCATATTACTTCAGACTTACGAGCTTGTTGTCATAGGTTTGCCTTAGAAATAAATACTCCAAAAAGCAAAAAAGCAAAAGCTACAATAAGCTGGTTATGTGAGGAATTATCTAACTTAGATAATAACAATTATAGCATTCGAATAAATTGGCCTGGTCGAGGAGAGGATTTAACAATCGGGCTATTAGAACTGTTAGAATACCCCGAAAATGTATTTATTGGACAAAAGGAAGCTCCTAAAACGATATCAATAATTTCAAGAGATAGAAATGTAAGGCGCTTTAAAAGCAGGAAGCAATTCATTGAAGACTTAGAGAAAAATGCAATTAATTTAATTGAAGATATATCAAATACAAATATTTTTTCTATATAGCCCAAACTATAAAACCCGCCACAAAACCAACACCAAAATTCCAACCCCTATACCAAGACAAAGCGGGGAATAGAATTTTTTATCTAGCGAGCGGAATGGTTCTTTAGGAGTTATTTCTGCCCATCTTTTAGTATAGCCAACAACCCCTCGCCCTAAAAAAACAAGCGTCAAAACTACTCCGCCCGATGTTAATATAGCACTTGGTGCAGGGTCTGCCATGGCTAACACCCAAATACCAGCTATAAGCACTAAAATGCCAACTAGAGCCGATATATAGCGGGGTGGCATTGTATCATTCCCCTTAAACCCTGCCACCGTATGAGCCAGAGTTTTTTGATCCTTCACTGGATAGTTAAACCCAAAAGCCCATAAAAAATGCACCATCGCAATTGCTAAAAGCGGTACAAAAACCAGTGAAGAAATTCCCATAATCATGATAAATACCTTAATTAAAAAACTAACATCAATTACCAAACGACATGCTCACCCTTCGACAAGCTCAGGGTGAGGTCAAACGCAAAGAAAGGCTCAACATCGATGCTAAATCAAACCAAAGCGAGCAAGCTCATTCTGAAGTTTTACCATCAAAATGTTCTTCACCTGCCTCTGCATCAGCTTTAGTTGCACGCACAACACCTTCTTTATGTTCTGGTGGGCTATAGATCGTATAAAGTTTTAACGGCACATCACCAGTATTAATAACATTATGGTTTGCCCCTGCAGGCACAATCACTACGTCATCATCTTTGATTTTTGTAATTTTATTATCAATCAACACTTCACCAGAGCCGCTTTCAAACCTAAAAAACTGGTCATGCCCTTCATGGACTTCCTCGCCAATATCATCACCTGGCATAATAGTCATAAGCACTAATTGCATATATTTCCCAGTATAAAGCACATGACGAAAATCTTTATTTGCTAAGGTAAGCTCCTCAATATCCGCAATATAACCTTTCATAATATTTCTCCTTTTAAAATTATTATACCCAATAGATTGTATTTAAACACCCATTATGCAAGCAAAATTTTTTTTAATTTTATCAAATAAAATCAAGCCTATCTTTGAATAGAAAACTTGCTATACTAACATATAGGTTGCTTGTTATTTTTTGGGAGGGAAATGGATTGGCTTCAAAGAACCTCAATTCTATTGTTGAACACTCTAAACTTAACCACGCAAACCTTATTGAAAATGCGATAAGCGCAAATAAGGCGGCGCAAAGCCCTGTGGTTGCCTCTTGGCAACGCTCAAAACTACTGCATAATCTGGACCCAAATCACTATCGCCCACCCGAAAGGCTTTCAAGTTACGAATTGCGCCAAACTCGTGATAAGATTGGTTCATTAATTCACATCGCAAACCCTCGGCTAGATAGGTTATACTTAGCATTAAGCTCAGTTGGCTGTTGCGTTCTTCTTGCTGATGCAAATGGCGTTCCTGTTGCTCGCCGTGGTGCAGAACCAGACGACAAAACCTTTAACGAATTTGGTCTTTGGACGGGGGCTTTATGGAGTGAAGACAGCGAGGGAACAAACGGGATTGGCACTTGCCTAATTGAAGAGCGTGCGCTCACAATTCATAAAGATGAGCATTTTCATTCTAAAAACATTGACTTTTCATGCTCTGCAGCTCCAATTTTTGACCATGTCGGAAAGTTAATTGGAGCATTAGACGTATCATCTTGCAGGTCAGATTTAACGGCAGGATTTTCACAATTAATAAGCGATAGCGTGATTGCAGCCGCTGCCCGCATAGAGGGTGAAAATTTTTGCCAGCATTTTGATGGAGCAAAAATTATTCTAGCTAAATCAGATATTGATGATGAAGATACATCAAAATATCAAGGCGCAGCATTAATAGCAGTTGATGGCGACGATATGGTAATTGGGGCAACAAGACGAGCAAGACATATTTATGATTTGAGCGAAGACAGCCTTAAAACCGCCCTACCTCTATCAAGCCTAGATGGAAAAGATATTGATGAAGAAGCAAGTTATCTAAGGGCTGGTAGAAGGTCAATAAAACAAGCCCTAGCCCGCTCAGGCGGAAACATCTCCCAAGCCGCAATATCAATGGGAATAAGCCGAGCTACGCTTCATAGGAAGATTAAGCGATTTGAGTTGGATAGTTAGAGTTTATATTAGGGTGTCTTATCTCCTAACTCTTCCAAACCCGCTCTTAACCATTTTCACTATGCTTCAACCCCAAGCAATTTAATCCGCTTTGCGTCCCTTACTTGCAGCAAGATAACAGGCAAGATAAGCACTACTCCTATTGCCATTGTTAGCAAACCTGGGGCGACAAAGAATAATGAAAACAGCCCCACCCACCAGCGTTGCCATTTAGACAATGGAGCGATGAAATAGCCTGAGAATGCAACGCCAATTCCTGCAATTCCAATCATAGCTCCTAATAAGGTTATAGAAAATGCTGCCCATGTGAAGCCATCTGTTACTAGCAATAATGCAGGTGAATAGACAAAAACAAATGGCACAATTGCCTTTGCTATGCCCAACCTAAAGGCGGTATTGCCTGTTTTGAACGGGTTCGAGCCTGCAATACCAGCCGCCGCATAGGCGGCGAGTGCCACGGGCGGGGTAATATCCGCCAACACCCCATAATAAAACACAAAGAAATGTGCCACTAATGGTTCAACCCCAAGCATTGCCAAAGCAGGGGCAGCAACCGCTACGAGAATGATATATGTAGCTGTGGTTGGAATTCCTGCACCCATTAAAATACATGCAATTGCGATTAAAACGAGCGAGAAGAATAATGCCCATTGAGTAACTGTGAAAAAATTCATTGGCCAGAATGAGCCAATTATATTACCAAAATCAGTAGCAGTTTGCACAACAACATAACCAAGACGAAAGCCAACGCCTGTTAAGGTCACAACCCCAACCACTACGCCAACCGTTGCCGCCGCAGCACCAACCGCCAATGTATTTTTTGCCCCCATTGAGAGAGAGTGCCAAAGGTCTTTAATCGTTAGTCGGTTTACTGGGTTTAAAAAGCCAACAACAACGCATGCGATGATACCATAAACAGCAGCATAATCTGGCGTTCGCCCTGTTAAAATCAGATAGACTAAAATAGCCAATGGAATTATTGAGAGCCAGTGCTGACGCAAAACTAAAAGTGTTTTTGGTAAATCTTTTTTATCCATTCCTTTAAGGCCAAGTTTTTTCGCCTCAAGATGAACCATGATGAAAATGCCAAAATAATGCAGCAAGGCAGGAAATAAAGCCGCCGCTAAAATATCACGAAGAGGAATTTCTAAATATTCCACCATAATAAAAGCAGCAGCACCTAAAATTGGTGGCGTTATTTGCCCACCAGTCGATGCCGTCGCCTCCACCGCAGCGGCAAAATGTTTAGGATAACCAACCTTTTTCATTGCAGGGATTGTAAGCGCACCTGTTGTAACCGTGTTAGCAATTGAAGAGCCAGAAATTGTGCCCATAAATGCCGATGAAAAAATTGCAACTTTAGCAGGACCACCCGCAAATCGGCCAGCAATAACCATCGCTAAATCAATAAATAACTGCCCCAAGCCAATGCGAGTTGCCAAAACACCAAACACAATGAACAAAAATACATATTGCGCCATAACCCCAATCGCAATGCCATAGATACCTTGATTTGTCATATATAGATGATTAATTAACCCAAGCCAGCTTGTGCCACCATGTTTAAGCGCACCCGGAGCAAGCGGGCCAAAAAGCGCAAATAAAATAAAAATTATCGCTATCATTGGCAGGGTCGGGCCAATTGATCGACGAGCCGCTTCAAGCGTTAAAAATAATAAAATTGTTCCCATAACAACATCAAATGTCGATGGATTACCAACCCGCTCCGCAACAATTTCTGGCGGTAGCATAGGCAGATACATAGCTGCCGCTACTGCACCAAAAGCAAATAAAAGATCAATCGCTGGCACGCCATCAAAGCGATACCATTTGCTAGACAATAGAGTAGCAGAGGAAGATTTTTTGGCCGAAAATAAAATGAAAACTAAGCCAAGCACAAAACTGATATGAATGCCACGATGCAATAGTTCACGAATAAGGCCAAAACCTGAGGCGTAAAAATGATAAACTGCCATTGAAACCAGCGCAAAAGAAACAAAAGCCCCAATCATAGCTCCAGTTGGACGAAACGCCATTTCTGGATCATATTTGCGCTCAATTTCTTCTAACTCTTCAGGAGTTAGCTCATTAACAGACATAGATAAATCCCCCCAGATTTATTAAATTCTTTAAAAATAAAAATCTGGGCAACTCAAAAGTCATTGCCCAGATTAAAACTTGTCAAATCAGCTTATTTAAGAACGCCAATTTCTTTATAAAAACGCTCTGCACCAGCATGAAGAGGAACACCAACACCTGACAAAGCAGTTTCTATAGTGATTGTCTTGCCTTTGGCATGGCCAACATCAAGAAGTTTGCGTGACTCGTCATTCCACAATGCTTTTGTGATGTTATAGATTAGCTCTTCATCAGCTTTTGCACTTGTGTACCATTGAGCCCCAACAGCAACAGTCATTGTGCCATCAACACCTTCATATGTACCGCTTGGAATTTCACTTTGTGAAAAGAAGCCATATTTATCAGCAAGTGCTTTTGCGCCTGCTCCATCAATTGGAACAAGTTTAATATCAGCAGCAGATGCTAATTCAACAAGTGAACCTGTTGGATAACCAGCAACAACAAAAAACGCATCAATTTTACCGTTACGCAATGCTTCAGATGCCGCACCGCCCTTTAGAGCTTCAGCAGTAACATCATCAACACCAAGGCCATTCGCAGATAAAATAAGACCCGCATCAACATAAGTACCAGAACCTGGCTCATCTAATGATACACGTTTGCCTTTAAGGTCAGCAACTGAATTAATGCCGCTATCTTTAAGTGCTACAAGGTGAATATGCTCTTCAAACAAAGCAGCAATTGTACGCAAATCTGTTGCAGGCTCTTTGCCCTCCATTGTGCCAGTGCCAGTATATGCCCAATAAGCAACGTCAGATTGTGCAAAACCACTATCACGTAGACCAGAAATAATTGCGTTCACATTATCAACTGAACCACGAGAAGAAACCGCAGATGCGATTAAACCATCAACGCCACAGCTTCCGCCCTTGCCACATTCGCGTGACCCTGGTGGCTTAGAAATTGCATTAGCAATAACGCCGCCAACTGGATAATATGTATAGGCTGTCCCACCAGTACCTATTGTAAAAAATTTAAGGTCTTGCGCTATCGCAGAAAGCGATAACCCACCAACCATAACTGCACCAAGTGCAATTGCTTTTATTGACTTAGATATAATACTCATTTTGAGTTTTCTCCCAGAAATTAATAATTGTTTTGTTCTTATTTTTTTTGACAAAATTAATTGCCAAAGAATAAGTCTTTACAGAGTGAGAAGGCTCTAGCAAGTGAAATTCCTAACTATCACAATTTTTTTCTTTTCTTAAGAACAATTGTCGCAAATTTGCTACACATTGACTTTTACATGGGCTTTCCCTTGGTGACATCAAATAGATAATAACCCATTTTACATGCATCTATAACAAGGGAGAAGATTATGGGTTTTAAATTTAAAGAAAAATATGGGAACTATATTGGCGGCAAATGGGTTGAGCCAGTTGATGGACAATATTTTGACAATACATCACCAGTAAACGGCAAGGTTTTATGCCAAATTCCACGTTCAAACGCAAAAGACATTGAATTAGCACTTGATGCAGCACATGCAGCAAAGGACGCTTGGGCAGCTACCAGCGTTACTGAACGCTCAAACCTGCTCAACAAAATTGCTCAAGTCATGGAAGATAATTTACCAATTTTAGCCGAAGCTGAAACTTGGGATAATGGCAAGCCAATTCGTGAAACTACCGCCGCCGATATTCCACTAGCTGTCGATCACTTTCGTTATTTTGCCAGCGTTATCCGTGCGCAAGAAGGCTCAATTGGTGAGCTAGATGCAGATACGGTAGCTTATCATTTTCAAGAACCTTTAGGCGTTGTTGGGCAGATTATTCCGTGGAATTTCCCAATTCTTATGGCGGCGTGGAAACTTCCACCTGCTTTAGTTACAGGAAACTGCGTTATCCTAAAACCTGCCGAGCAAACTCCAGCTTCAATTTTGGTAATGATGGAATTAATTGCAGATATTTTACCAGCTGGAGTATTAAATATCGTCAATGGCTTTGGTCTTGAAGCTGGCAAGCCTTTGGCAACATCAAAACGCATTGCAAAAATTGCATTTACTGGTGAAACTACAACTGGTCGCTTAATCATGCAATATGCAACGCAAAACCTAATTCCCTCAACATTAGAGTTGGGCGGAAAATCTCCGAACATCTTCTTTAAAGATATTATGCGTGAAGATGATGCCTATCTTGATAAAGCAGTTGAAGGTTTTGTTCTGTTTGCCTTTAACCAAGGTGAGGTTTGCACCTGTCCTTCTCGTGCTTTAATTCATGAAGATATTTATGAAGAGTTTATGGCTCGTTGTTTAGAGCGCACCAAAGCAATTATTCAAGGCGATCCGCTTGACTTTAACACCATGGTAGGTGCGCAGGCATCAAGCGAGCAACATGAGAAAATTCTCTCTTATTTTGATATTGGTAAAAAAGAAGGCGCAGAAATTCTCACAGGAGGCGAAGCTCTTAAACTAGACGGAGATCTCTCAGGTGGTTATTATATTAAGCCAACAATCTTTAAGGGCGACAACTCTATGCGTGTTTTCCAAGAGGAAATTTTTGGCCCCGTAGTTTCTGTCACTACTTTTAAGACTGATGAAGAAGCATTAGAAATTGCTAACGACACTCTTTATGGGCTTGGTGCTGGTGTTTGGTCACGTGATATGAACCGTTGCTATCGTTTTGGTCGTGCCATTAAGGCTGGTCGTGTGTGGACAAATTGTTATCACGCCTATCCTGCTCATGCGACATTTGGCGGCTATAAGCAATCTGGCATTGGACGTGAAAACCACCTTCAAATGCTAAATCATTACCAGCAAACTAAAAACTTGCTAGTAAGCTATAGCCCAAATAAACTTGGCTTCTTTTGATTTATAACTTGCTTCCCTCTTCCCTTGCGGGAGAGGGTGGCAAGCATATCATGCAGGTAAGGACATGAAGTCCTTTGTTTGAGTTTAGTTATAGTCCCTCATTTTGCCTTATTTCTCTGCATTGTCATTCTGAAGCAAAGCTGAAGAATCTAAGACCCTTCGACTTCGCTCAGGGTGACAAGTTTAAGCTCAGGGTGACAAGTTAGAACAAAGAGAAAAACACAGTTTGACAAACTTACTTAGCATAATAAACAGCCTCAAACTAAAGTAGAAAATATGATGAACCAAGAAACCTCACCCCCTCAACAAGAAAAAGTAACAGCAACCGATGCCGCCCTTGCGCTTATAAAACATCTTGCAGCTACTCATGGTGAATTAATGTTTCATCTATCGGGCGGCTGTTGCGATGGCTCTGCACCAATGTGTTATGCTAAGGGCGAGTTATTTTTGGGCGATAGCGATATTTTACTTGGTGAAATTGGTGGCATGGAATTTTATATCAATGCAGATCAATATGAAGCATGGAAATATCCCATTTTAACAATTGATGCCATAGATGGGAATGGCGGCATGTTTTCACTGGATAATGGAACGGGCAAAAGATTTATCGCCCGCTCTGAAATTTGCAAAGTTTAAACTCTGCTATTGTTTAGTCGTCGTCATAAATTCCTTTGTCTGCATCTATGTGACATGCCGCACACTCTACAAATGAATTTACATTTTTCTTCTTCATCATATTTTTTGCTTCGCGCTCGCTATGCTCATGGGTGAACCAGCGCAATTCAGTTATGCGTTGTGGTGCGCCATCACCCTTGAAATTTTTGCGACTAGCATTAGCAACTAAATACGCCTCAATTATTTTTACACTTTCATCATCAAGGCTGGCATCTTCACCAAAGTGATTTTCAAGATCCCCCATCATTTTTTGCCATGATGCTTTTGGCAAAAATGCAGGTTGAAAAGCAAGATGGCATGCGCCACATTCTTCAAGCACTAATGCATCTTTAATTGGCGGCACATTATCATCATCTGCATTAGCAACAAAAGGCATTGCCAACATTGGTAAAACAAATGCTGAAATAATAAGTTTCTTATAGTTCATTTTTTTCTCCCTTTAAGAGCTTAATTATAAAAATTTATTGTGAAATCATATAGGTAATAAAATCACCTTTTTCTACTGGTGTGCATTCACGTCCCAGCACTGACTTACAGTTACGTCGAAACCATTTCTCTACCTTTTTAGGGTCACTATATCTATCTGGAGTTTTTGAAATTGCTAATGGGTCAATTGCCTTACCTGCCCTTGTTTCACCAATATTTGTTGGCGAAGATGAATGGCAAGAAGTACAGGCTGGAGTTTCTGGTTTGCCTTTGCCAAAATTTGTTGAAAATAAATTTTTTCCTCGCTCTGCATCAAAAGCAATAAAACTTGCATCACTTGCTTTTGCAAGCGTAGCAAACTGAGCCATAATATCATCACGCGGGGCGGCATTTACTCCTGTTATTAGAAAGCTAGATAATACTCCGACTAACAATAAATTTTTATACATATTTCTTCCTTTTCATTTTGTTCTTTGTTAATTTTGTTTGTTTGGTATTCTTATATTCTCATCAAAAAATTGCCCCGCTTTCGCATCGCTATGGCATGCTTCACAATTTGAAATTGAGTTGATTTTTTTAATATTAAATATCTCTTTATCAATATTTTTGTGCCGCATTTCCCAATATGGCGTTGCACTAATTTGAAAGGGTTTTTTCTCATTAACTGTTATAAAGTTATTTGCCGCCTCGCTATCCCAATTCTCAGCCGAATACCGACTTAAATAACCAGCAATTTCATTGCGTGTTTCATCGTCTAAACTGGCATCTTCTCCAAAATGATCTTCTAAATCATTCATCATTAAGCTCCAAGATTTTTTAGGCAATAAACTTGGGTGATAAACTATATGGCAATCAGAACATTCGCTTTGATATGCTTCATTAAGAGGCATCAAAATAAATCCAGAGGCTGGTTTTTTACTTAAAATAACTGCTCCACCAACCAAAACAATACCAAAAACAATAATGGTAAAAACAGCCGCTTTCGTTTGAAGCGGTTGAAGTGTTGGTTTTTCCTGCCCCTCCTCAAGAGGTTTATCACCATCAATCATTGCTTTAGTTAAAGATATTTTGCTTATTTTACTCTCAACAACCACACCTATTATATGTAGAATAATCATACCCATTAGCGCATAAGCTAAAAATAGATGGATTTTACCAGCTTTGTCACCAGTTGCATAATCAACAAAACCAGCCAGTACACCTTGATTTTCAACTCCACCAAAATTTATCAAACCGCTTAAAATAATACCAACCATTACAGCGATTAAACCAAAGACCATTAAAGCTCCAAGTGGGTTGTGCCCAAAAAAATGCAAAGGCTTACCCTCTTTTATGCCTTTAATATGCGCAATTAAAATAGAGGGGGTAAAAATAAAACTAGAGAAACGGCTATATTGTGGCCCAAAGAAACCCCATGAAATACGAAAAACAAGTAGAGCAACTAGCGCATAGCCAAGCCATACATGAATGTTAAGCCACCATTCAGGCGCAAAAAACCCGCTCAATAAACCAGCAAAAACAAGCACAAGCTGAAGCCAATGATAAAACCTAGTTGGCAAGTCCCATATTTTTAGTTTTTTTATTAGTTTATTATCAGTTTGTTTCATTTAATTTTCAAAATTGTTACAAGGCAAAAGCTGCAATAATGCCAGCTAGACCAATAAAACACCTTTATCAGCTAATTGTCATATTACTAATGAATAGCAATATATATCATCTGGAAGCTAAAATTCCAACAACCATTTTAGATCATTCTATATTTGTGAAATGTTTGTAAGATATGCAAAAAAGGAAAATGGTGGGCCCGGTAGGACTCGAACCTACGACCAGAGTGTTATGACCAGCCCGTCGGCGTGAGACAGAAAAACTCGATCAACTCATAAGTTAAAAAGGAATGGTGGGCCCGGTAGGACTCGAACCTACGACCAGACCGTTATGAGCGGTCGGCTCTAACCAACTGAGCTACAGGCCCATTTAGATGTGTTATATGTCATCATCAAAATAAAGTAGCCCCTGCTCATAGCAAAGAAAGCAGTTCAATCAATAAAAAAATCACTTTTTAGGTGTTTTTTTTAAGATATTCACTATTTATCCAAAAAAATACATATAATGACATAAATCATATCTTAAAAGTGATCAGCTATTTAGTGACAAACCATTGACATGGGTCGGCTCAAGGGTTGATACAAAGTCTGGTCATCGATGAATATTCTTATAACAACTACTAAAGGTTGAAATCATTATGAATAAATTACTATCTGCCGCACTTGTGGCTTCTTTAATTGCCTCTCCTACGCTCGCTTCTGGCGATGTTGAGAAAGGTAAAAAAGTTTTCAAAAAATGTGTAGCTTGCCACACGATTGATGGCGACACAAAAAAGAAATCTGGCCCATCTCTTGATGGTCTTTATGGTCGTGCAGCTGGCACACTTGAAGGCTTTAAATATTCTAAAGCCATGGTAGCAGTTGGTGCTGAGGGTTGGGTTTGGACACCTGAAAGTTTTGAAGAATATTTAGCTGATCCAAGAAAAGCTATTCCAAAAAACAAAATGGCTTTTGCTGGCCTGAAAAAAGAAGACGACATTAAAAATGTTGAAGCATATTTGCTTACTTTTTCACCTGATTATGTTGAAGAAGACGGCGAAGGTGACGAAGACGATTCAGATAAAGACGATAGCGACAATGACGATAGCGACAAAAAAAGCGACTAGTTTTTGCTGATTTATCAATTGGGCATATTTGCCGCAATTTAGACGCATTGAGGCTTCAGATTTATTTTTTTAAAAAATTTGGAGCGAACAATGCGTCTTTTTTTATTAGTCATCATCTCAATATTTATTTCTGCTCCAAGCATGGCGCAAACTATAGCCCCAATTATTCCTCCAACTTCGTTCGAGCAGATCGGAATTATCTCCATTTCTGGTACGGGCGAAATTACTGCAACGCCTGATATGGCATATATTACTTCTGGTGTTATCAGCATCAAAAAAACTGCAAAATTAGCACTTCACGATAATTCAAAAGCAATGAATGAATTAATTGCTGTGTTAGAAAATGCTGGCATTGAAAAACGTGATATTCAAACCTCAAATTTTTCTATTTCCCCCCAATATGCTTATAATAATAGCTCAAATAATGAGCCGCCAAAAATTGCTAACTATCGTGTGAGCAATTCAGTCACAATAGTGGTGCGAAACTTAGATATTTTGGGTAATATTATCGACCAAGCGGTTAGCGTTGGCTCAAACTCTATCAATTCTGTTTCTTTTGCCATTGAAGATACAAGCGAGTTATTAATTCAAGCGCGCAAAAACGCCATGGCAAATGCAATTGAAAAAGCCCAATTATATGCAAAAACAGCAAATGTTTCTTTGGGCAAAATTCGCCTAATTTCTGAAAATTCTAGCTATCCTACACAACCACAAGTCGATATGCTAATGGCTAGAAATATGGCTGCTGAATCTGCTCCAACCCCTATGCTTTCAGGTGAATTGACTTTTCGTTCAAATGTTTTTGTCCAGTGGGAGCTAGAGCAATAAATCAGCCCCTTAAGCAACATTTTGCTACGATGAGCGTAGCCTAACTTGCACCACAAGTAACCTACCTTGTCACCCTAACAACACCCACTTTATCACCCTAACAACACCCCACTTTGTCACCCTGAGCAAAGCCGAAGGGTCTAAGATGCTTCGCAGTTCGATAACTATCGCTACTTAGCAATCTGCTCCCTCACCTTGAGCCTGTCAAACTACGAGTGATAACAAAACTAACCCCAAAAGGCCTGAATTATCATGCGAGTGCCAACTGCCAGCAAAAATATTGCAAAAACCAACTTTAACTTTTTTGCAACAAGCCTGTGCGCAAGTGCCGCACCCATGGGAGCAAAAGCACTTGCAACCACACCAATTAACACCAGAGCAGGCAGGTTTACATATCCAAAGCTATAATTTGGCCGCCCAGCAACGCCCCAACCTGATATAATGAAACCAATCGCCCCCGGAATAGCGATTAACACCCCAAGCACTGCTCCTGTGCCTACTGACTTGTGAATTGAATGACCAAATGCAGATAGGGTTGGCACACTTAACGATCCACCACCAATCCCCATAAGGGCAGAAATATAGCCAATAATAAATGCACTAAGTCTATGTGCAGTGGCTGAGCCAGCAAGCCGAGCCATCAACTTTTTTTGAACTGGAAGAATAATATTTAGTGCAATAAAAAATGCAACAACCCCAAATATTACCCGCAAAATATCACCAGAAAACATTCCCGCCGTGATGCCTCCAAGCAAAGAGGCTGACATGATAAATGGTGCCCAAATTTTTACCACATCAAACATAACCGCATTGTGCTTTTGATGAGCCAAGGCACTTGTTGTGCCAGTTGCAATAATTATCGCCAAAGATGTACCAACCGCTACATGATGATAAATATCAGGGTTAAAACCTAAAAATTCAAACGCCAGTGCCATTGCAGGCACAAGCACAATCCCCCCGCCTACACCAAGCAAACCTGCAATCAACCCGCCAAGCACACCAGCCGCAATAAGCCCAAGTATCAAGGGCAATAACTCAATCAACATGCTCATAATAGATTACCTAGTCGCACCAGACCTAAGAAGAATATCAATAGTTAGTTCACGACGTTTTTTAGGGGTTTGACAAATAGATTCAAGAGGAGTTTTTTTATTTTTTCCTGCAAGATTAACATCTGCTCCAGCATCAATTAGCAGCTTAATCTCTTCAACATTGCACCAACTAGCAGCAGTGCTAAGAATAGTAATTCCACTACTTCCCATCGCATTAACATCTGCCCCTGCCTGAATAAGCAATCTTGTTACGCCTACTCCTCCTTGGCGGCCAGCTGCAAGATATAACAATGGCTCTTTAAAACGAGAGCGAGCATTTGCATCACCATTTTTAGCAAGATACTCACTTACCTCATTCATGTTGTTTTGTTGAACAAAAGAAGCAATTGCTGTTTCTGGCTGGCGAGGCTGACAAGCGGAAATAACAATAAAAGCAAAAATAACAAATGCAATTTTATTTAAAAGATTCACTTTACCCCCAATCAAAAAATAGTTGAATCAATAAATTACATCAACATATTGCTACTTAAGTGGCTATATGGTCAAGCCTAGATGATTTTTACTTACTTATAGTTTTTTGACTGGTTGCCTTATTACAGTTTTTAACTTCTCTGGAGCTGTCCTGCGTGGATCATTTAGATATATTTCATGATGATGACCATTTTCAACTAACCCATTTTGCGGAATAAATTCTTCGTGCATTTTGGCAATCACCGGCCCTTCTTCGCTATAAGGTCCAATATGCATAATCTGCACGCTTTTTCCCTCATCAAACCACTCTTTGCGCAGTGTTTTTGGACACTCACCTAATTTCTTCTTAGCCTTTGTAACTGCATCTTCAAACAATTCATCATCTGCCCAAGTTGGCAAAGCAATCATCATTCGCCATTTCCAATTATCCTTGTTGCCAGAAACAAAATCACTCATATCATCTGCCCACCACAGCCCCTCAAGGGGTGGAGCAACAAAATCTTTGCCATATCTTTCTTTAGCCATAAATTTTATTGGATAAACAACTGAATAAAGCCAAGTGACCGCCTCTTGATAAACCTTCTTATCTGGCGAACCTTGCCCGTCAATCATCACAAAAGGCATTTTTGGCACATCAACAATGCTAAATTCTTTGTGGGTTGGTTGGTAAAACTCTTTTAGCTGTTTTTTTAAATCTTCTTTTTTCATTTCATTCTCTCCTAGCTTTTTAATAGTTTTTGAAATCCATTTTCTTTCACTTTTCATCTGCATAATCGCATATTCAAACATGCTATGAACAAAATCAGGTGCTTCTGGCTGTTTGGCTTTTTCTGTTAATCGTGCAATTTCAGCCTTAACTGCCTCGCTTCTTTTAGTGAGTGCCGCCAGCCCTTCCCCATTTTCAAACATTGCCCAATTAGCAAGCCCAAGCATCATGGGGTTAGTTTGTGGCGCAAGCGTTGCAAGTGAATTTAGCACACCATCAAAAAGCAGTTTCCCACCCTCACTTGTTACATAATAAGCCTTACGTTCTTTGCCATTTTCTGCCTCAAGATCAAGAATAATTGGTGTAATAAGCCCTGCTTTTTCTAACCGCTTTAAAAGATAATAAATGGAAGAAAAAGCAATATCCGTCCACTCACGCATTCCACGCTCTTTTATCAATTTTTCAATTTCATACCCATGCCTTGGTGCTTCGCTAACAAGTCCAAGAATAGCCAATTCTGCATTACTAAGTTTATATTTCATATTCTAGCACTAGAATAGTTTTTTAATATTTACAACCTATTACAAAGAAATTTTTAATATATGCTTTACTTGCAAACCATTCGCATCTAATGAGGAAGGCTATATTGTGTTTTAGTTTGGATTTATATTGTGGAATCTCTTTCACCAATCGCCTTGGGTTTTGTTGGCTCGCTTCTCGCAGGTTTAATGACCACTGTTGGTGCAATTCCTGTTTTGTTTGGCAAAGCTCCCTCACAGGGATTGCGGGATATGTCGCTTGGTTTTGCAGCAGGCGTTATGCTTGCAGCTTCCTTCTTCTCACTTATCATTCCAGCACTTGATGCTGCTGGGCATTTATACACGTCCGAGTTAATTCCGCCTACAATTGTTGTTGTGGCTATTTTACTTGGTATGGGCGCAATTGCCTTGCTAAACAAAACTTTACCGCACGAACATTTCACCAGTGGAAGAGAAGGGCCAGAGGCGGCATCTCTTCGTAGGATTTGGCTTTTTATAATTGCTATAACTATTCATAATTTCCCTGAAGGCTTAGCGGTTGGTGTTGGTTTTGGCGCAGGCGGAATAGAAGGTGGAATGCCGCTAGCAATTGGCATTGGTTTGCAAAACGCACCTGAAGGATTGGCCGTTGCAATTGCTCTAATTGGAGTTGGTTATAATAAATGGCGAGCTTTTGGAATTGCAACCTTAACAGGCTTAGTTGAACCTATAGGCGGTTTACTTGGTGCTAGCATAATAACAATCTCTCAACCGCTCTTGCCATGGGGACTAGCCTTTGCAGCTGGTGCAATGCTTTATGTTATTTCACACGAAATCATACCAGAAACCCACCGCAACGGGCATCAAAATAAAGCAACAATAGGCTTAGCGATTGGCTTGGTAATAATGTTATTTTTAGATGTTTATTTGGGTTAGATTATTTCTCTCATATTGATATGTATCAAAGCAATTATTCCTCAAAAGACTAGTATTTATATAGGCATAAAGGCCGAAGGGTTGACCTAGGAGTTCTTCAATAAAGGTTAGCTCATAAAAAGAACTAGTAAACTTAGGAGAGAAAAAATGACCTCGTCTGAAACAACCAAGGCAGCCAAAAAAGGCATGCCAGTTTGGCAAAAAATTGTTGGTGGCATTGTTGCTGCAATCATTATTATTATTGTTATTGCATTGTGGGCAACGTCTGGCATGATGGATAGTGTTCTCGCCATATGGACGCATTAAAGGCTGGCAATATCGATGCTGCATATGCTGAGACCTCAGGTGCTTTCCAGCAATCAACATCACTTGAGCAATATGGTGCTTTTGTAGAAACCTATCCAATTTTAACCGAATATTCTGAAAAATCTTTTCCAAGCAGGAGCGTAGAGAATAATATTGGTCAGGTAGACGGCACTCTAACAGCACCCGATGGCACTGTTGTTCCAATTTCGTTTCAACTAGTAAAAGAAAATGATACTTGGGTAATTTTAGGTATTAATCTTGGGAACTAGGTTTGCTAAAAAAATCTACCCGCCCCGTAAATTGGGGCGGGGTATTTTTGTGTCTTTACTCTTTAGTCTATTAAATTCATAATAACTAAATCCAAAACTATCATCACTCACATAGGGTTTCTTTATGAACTTAATAGCCATCATACTTTTTGCAATTTTAGCTCTTTTAGCTGTTTTTCATATTATCTGGGCAAACAGAGTTTTTTGGCCAGCAAAAGATGAACTCAGCCTAGTAAAAATGGTAATAGGCGATCCTAATATACGCTCTATGCCCTCAAGCAAGCAAACCTATTTTATAGCTATTGCGCTTTTAATAGCAGGCATTTTCGCACTTTGGGGTGGCAATATAATCGCCCTTCCCTTGCCGTTATGGATTCGTGAGCTTGGAATTTTTTTATTGGCATTCACCTTTGGCACACGTGGTCTTGCCACCTATATGATAGCCAAACATTTGGGCGAAAAGACGCAACCTTTTAAAATGCTCGACAAAACATTATTTGCACCAATGTCTTTACTCATCTCAATTGGATTTATTATCCTCATTGTGAAAATGTAAATTATTAATTCGATATGCTATCCTGCCCACATTCAACATAACGTGAATTAAAGCATGCCTGAGCCATTTCTTTTGCTCTAGCAAATTCTTTTTCACTTAGAGCATTAGTAACTTTTTTTAAATCATCACGCACTCGCTCAAACCCTAGATGATCGGCAATTGACCACCACATATACGCCCTCAACCTATTCTGCTCTATTCCTTCACCCGCATTATACATCAAGCCTAAATATGCCATCGCATAACCACTTCCCTTAGATGCAGCATTGCGTAGCCAAAATAGAGCCTTTTCATTATCTTTTTTTACGCCTTTACCAGTAAGATATTTTATCCCAAGGTTTGATTGAGCAATTGCTAACCCTTGGTCTGCGGCCTTTTTATACCACTCAACCGCGATTGCATGATCTTGTTTAACTCCTTCGCCTTTGGCATACATCGAACCTAAATTTGATTGGGCAGTTGCATGCCCCTGTTCGGCAGCCAAGCGATACCAGCTAAGTGCTTTTTCAAAATCTGGCTCAACTCCATTTCCAAATTTATTCATTACACCCATATAATATTGCGCCTTTGCATCACCCTGATTGGCAGCTAGCAACATCCATTTATATGCCACCTCATAATCTTGCTCAATACCATCTCCACCAACAGAATAAAATCTAGCTAAATTATATTGACCAAGCACATGCCCCTGCTCTGCTGAGAGCCTAAACAAACGCTCAGCCTCTAGATAATCTTTCTCAACTCCCTGACCTATTGAATACAAGCTACCAAGATTGCTTTGCGCACCCGCATGCCCTTGCTCTGCCGCCGCCTTATAATAGGCAACCGCTTGTTCATAGTTTTGAGTAAGTTCAATACCTCTTTCACTCATAACGCCTAAATTATATTGAGATCTAACATCACCTTTATCCGCCAGAGCTTGCCAAACTTCAACGGCCTTTGCATTATCCCCTGCCTTATGTGCGGCAAAACCATCTTCAAATGTTTGGGCAAATGCTGCGCCAAAATTAAAAAACAAAACAAGCAGAAAAATTGACAAAACCCTAAACATAAAAACTCCCACAAAATTAAATAAGTAATAGCTTCATTATTCAGATGGATTTCTAAAAAGCAATGAGAACAAGAATTTCAAGCTACAAATTCACGAAGAAATCTACAAATTCACGAAATTTATGCTCATTACCATTGCATATTCTTGCAAAAACGAAACTGTTCTGATTTTATTTCACTTAGAATTAAGGTCAAAAACGATAAGAGAAAAAAATGAAAAAAACTATTTTAGCTGTCTTTCTTTTTATATCATTCATTAATTTCAGCATGGCACAAGAGAATAAAACATCATTAGAATTTAAGCTATTTGAAGCTAAAGGAGTTGTTGTTGGTGAAATTCTAACTTTTGGTGAAAGATATGAAAAAGTAAATAACATAAAACTTTCTGCTCCTTTTTCGTTTGTTGTGCCAAAAGTTAAAGGCATGACGCCATTATTTGTTAGCGCAGATAACAAAAGCGATACAATTTTTAGGGTGCATTTTACAACTGGCGACAAAGATACAGAAATGAAAGATAGAGAGATTGTAGAGAACATTCAATTTGTTCCAATGAGTGTTCCTATGGGTGAAGGCATAGACAGGCTAGAACTTGTTGCGAAACTATTAGCCAATAAAGTTTTTGATGCAGCAACTGCTTCTTATGAAGCAAATAAATATCTTGGCACAAGGCAAACAAAAATAGGTGACTATGACGCTATAGAAGTATTTGGAAAATATATTGACCCAGAAAATGGTTTTTTCTACTTAAGAATTGTTGGCATATTAAACCCAAACAAAGAAGACAGCATTTTTGTAGTGAGCAATATTAAAGATAAATTTTATCGTATCGCTTCACTAAACGATTTAGCCCTAACAACATCTGGCATTGGCTTGAGTAAGTTTAAATATATAAGTGAATAAAACCACCCTTAGTTTAATGCTTTTACAATATTTTTATACTTCTCACTAACAGGCAATTTACGCCCATCAAACAACTCTACTGACTTATCACGTCCACTTAATTTAACATTTTTTATTGCACTAAGGCTAACCCAGTGCGAGCGATGACTTTGCACTCCGGGATATTTTTTTAATTCTTTCATCGCTTTTGAAAACTTAAGATGCACCAATGCACTACCTTGTTTGGTGGTTACATCAATATAATGATCACTCATTGAGAGGGAAACTAAATCTGTGCCAATTTCTTTTGGCAATCTAGCCAAAAACTGCAAAATATCACTATCCGTTTTAATTTGAATTTTTGATAGCTCTCGTTTGTGCTTTTCTTTTTTTGAAAGACTTTTGCCAAAATGTGAGAAAAAATTGACCGTTGAAATTGCTATCATAATCATAAATACGGTTAACCAAAGCCAAGTCCACCTTTCTGGCTTAAGGTCACTTAATTCAGGTATGAATGAAATATTTACAGATGTAGTTTCAAAACTTCTGAAAACAAAATTATTATAAGCGAGCAATGCTGTGGCAGGTAATGAGCCAAAAAACACAATCACCAAATTATTTAAATATGCTGGAATCTTCTTAATCACCGCAATTTTATATGTTAAAAAAGCAGAAACCCAAAAAAAAGCACCGCACCCATAAATTACTATTGTCCAATATATTAAACGGACAAAAAATGACATATCGTCAAATGTTCCAAATGGCCCAACAAAGGCAAAAACAAAAATTATACCACCAGCAATCAGCAAATCTCTTTGCCAACTATACCCTCTTAAATAAGATGCAACCATCTTCCCTCCAACATTTAAATTAAAATAACCAAACACGACAATAACAAGATTAAAAAAATTTAAAATAAAAAAGAAGCTATATGCACAAAAATTATTTTTATCAAAGTAAAAATATAAGCTTATTCATTATGTTACACCTCAAACTGAAATAAAAAACATGCAATTTCACGAAAAAAAATGCAATTTCACGAAACATATAAGCACAAGACCCTTGCTGCACTTGTTCAATATTTTTGAAATGCTATTCATTCCCAATCAAATATGAATCATTTACCGAACGCAAATTTGCGTTATTTTTTTAGGTATTTAAAGGGACTGACCAAATTGAAAAAACATTCTATAAGCAAAATCACAAATGCACTTTTACTTTCAACTGCTTTAGGAGTTATGAGCGCATTCATTCCTGTGGGAGCAATGGCTCAACAATTTTGGGACGGAATAGGTGCTCCAAATGACGGCACAATAACTGGCGGCGGTGGTGTTTGGGGTGCAGCCACAAACTGGACAAGTGACGCTACTGGCGCAACTAATGAAGCTTGGACACCAAATGGCGATGCCGTTTTTGGTGGAGCATTAAATGGAATTGTTGAATTAGATGGTGATCAAAATGTTGGTAATATAACATTTTCTAATGGCGGCTATGTCATTGCTAACAATGTCGGTGCTGGAAGATTAGTTTTAAACGCTGGCACATCTAACATCACAAATAATGTTGTAAGCACTATTTCAGCAGGCATAACAGGAACTGGTGGAATGAGTGTTAACGGAACTGGCAGGCTGGTATTAGATGGAAATAACAGTTTTTCGGGTGATTTAAACATTTCTGGTGGTAGCGTCGTAATGCTCCGTCACGATAGTGCTGCTGGAGATGGCGATATTACGGTTACAGGCACTGGCACAGTTAGACTATCTCACGCAATTAATGCTGGCAATAACATATCGACCGTAGCAGGCAACACACTATATATTACACAGACAGATATTGGTGGCAGTGCAACATTAAGCGGAAATGTTACTGGTGCTGGGAGTTTTATTAAAAACGGTGTTGGTGAAATTATATTCTCAGGCGATAATACATATTCTGGCTCCACCACAATTCAAGATGGAACTCTAACTATTCAGGGCACTAATGCAATTGGTGACAATAGCGCAGTTATATTCACTGGCGCTGGTGACACACTAAACGTGCTAAATAGCGAAACAATAGGCTCGCTTGCAGGAAACGGAAACGTAACTATTGCTAGTGCTCAAACTCTAACTTCTGGCGCTAACAATACTAATACAGTTTATTCTGGTTTAATGAGCAATGTTGCTGGTCGCTTTACTAAAGCTGGCACTGGCACAATGACTTTTTCTGGCGATAATAATATATTAGCAATGTTTAGTGCTACTGGCGGAACAACAATTTTAACAGGAGAAAATTTTAATGCGTCCACTGGCTTTAGTGTGCAAAATGGCGCAACTTTAGTTGCTAATAATACAGGTGAAAATGCCATTAATGATACAGCATATGTTACAGTGATTGGAACAGGGACATTTGAAATTCAAACAGATGAAACTATTGGATCAATAGGTGGAAGCGGTAATGTTTTCTTAAATGGGGGCGACCTAACCTTTGGTAATGCTTTAAATATTGCTGCATATGGAGTAATTTCTGGCACTGGCGGTTTAATCAAACAAGGAACAAACACTCAAACCCTTTCAGGCACAAACACCTATAGCGGGCAGACAACAATTAACGATGGCATTTTAAATGTCACAGGCTCAATTGCAAATTCTTATGTTATGATAAATAATGGTGGGCAATTAAACGCAAGTGAAGATGCACTTTCATCAGGGGTTGGGCTTAATGCAGGTGCTACATTCCAAAATAATGGTGATAATACAATTTCATCAATTGGCGCAAGCGCTTCTAGTTCAATTGAATTAAATGCTGGCACTTTAACAATTAACCTAGCAAGTGCAGGAAATTTAGTTGCTGGCATTATAAGTGGCTCTGGTAGCTTAGCTAAAGATGGTGCAGGAATTTTAGCTCTTTCAGGCAATAACACCTATAGCGGTGGCACAACTATTGCTGGCGGCACATTATCTCTTCAGCATAACAACGCCGCAGGCACTGGCACAATCACCACAACTGGATCAGTAATTGATTA